>NZ_LZKP01000127.1 GCF_001672895.1 Mycobacterium sp. E740 | reverse complement strand
TCGGTGGGGATGTGCAGCGGTTTGAGGGTGGCGGTGGCGGCCATCTCGCGCACCAGCGCCGCGGGCAGCACCCCGATGCCGGGCGCATACCCCGGCGTGTTCGTCTTTCCGGCCAGGGTCGCGTCCTGGGCGATCACATGGATCACCACAGCGGTCGCGGCGGGCCGATCCCCCGCCGCGCAGCGCTCGGTGTCGCACCGGCAGGCCATCTTCGATGCGCCGGCCAGCAACGCCTCCACCGCATCGGCGCGGCGCTGGCGCACGGTACGCGGATCATCACCGCACACCGTGCCCGCCAACTGGGCCAATTTCTCATCCAGGGCCGCGCCGACGGTCGCGTGTAACCGGCCCCACACCTCGGCGGTCCCGTATCCCTCGGTGCTGATCTCGAGATGGCGGTCCTCGTCGCGTTTGTGGGCCACCCGCAGCGCCTGCGGGTCGACATCGAGCACCATCCAGTCGACCAACTGCGCGATCCGGGCATCAGAGAGCTTGTTCCACCCCGGCGCCGCCCGCGCCAGGCGTTCATCGATCACCGCCATCGCCTGCTCATCGACCACCAGCGCGGTTCGGTAGTCGATGATGCGGATCACCCGCAAATCGACGCGCCCGCCGCCAAAGACCTCAGCCAGGCGCGGTAACTGCTCGATCAGCGTGCAGCCATAGGAGATCATCGCCGAGGCGCGCCCACGGCTGACCCCCAACTCCGCGGCGACCTCGGACGCGATCACGTCCCAATCGTCAATACACCAACTCGCATGGGTGTTGCCCATCGCCGCGAACCGACGCAACCCGAACCGGCCTGCAGCGATCACCTTGCGCGCCACTGCAACCCGCTCGGCGCGCTGAGCCTCACCCATCACCTCAAGCAGATCGGCATCACCCACGGCTTCGAACACATGTTCGATGCTACACCGATCCACCGATTCGAGCTTTCTGTCAGGGTCCGCTATCCACAGACGTCGTCTAGGGCTAGCGCCTTCGCAGGATGATCACGTTGTCAACCCACGTCGTCGGCTCCCCGTCCGGCGTCGTCAGCTCGCGCGTCGGCGTTTGGATTCGAGCCGGCTCCCATTCGGTCTCAACCAGATCCAGCCCCGCGACAACTTCCTCGGGCGGGGCGAAGGTGTGGTCGTGCCCGTCGAGCTTCGACACCCATGGCGGCGGGCCGCTGTGATCCACGATCAGCAGAAGCCCGCCCGGGCGGACGGCACGCGCAGCCGCCCGAAGGATCGCTGGCCGATCCAGCGGCAAAGTCGAGTGCAGAAACTGAGCGTTCACCAAATCGAACTCACCCGCGGGAATGCCCTCCGACAGATCGTGCTGCCGGAACTCGATGCGATCGTCGACTCCACGCGCGGCGGCATCTTCTGCAGCGCGGCGCAGGGCGGTCTCGGAGATGTCGACGGCGAGCACCTGCCATCCTCGCTCCGCGAGCCACATGGCGTCGCCGCCCTCGCCGCTGCCCAGGTCCAGTGCAGTGCCGGGGTCGAGGTCTGATGCCACCTCAACGAGCCGAATGTTCGCCCGCCCGCTCCAGATCCGCTCTTTTTCGTTGTACCGCTCTTCCCAGTGTTGTTTGGCGCTCATGTGACCACCTTGCAGCCTCCGCGCAAGAAGTGCCAAGCTTTGTTGCCATGGAGGCAAGAACCGACGACAGTGTCGACGTCCGGGTGCGACGCAGGCTGCGTGAGCTCCGCATGCAACGGGGACTCACCCTGGAAGAGGTCGCGGGCCGGTCGAACATCGACGTGTCGACTCTGAGCCGCCTCGAATCCGGCAAGCGTCGACTGGCTCTCGACCATCTGCCGCGGTTGGCTGCCGCTCTGTCGGTGAGCACCGACGAACTACTGCGCACGCCGGAGGCCGAGGATCCGCGGGTGCGCAGCGGATCACACACCGCACGCGGGATCACGTACTGGCCGCTGACCCGCCAGGCGGCCAACGGTCTGCATGCCTTCAAAATCAGGATCAGCGCCCGGCGCCGGACTCCGCCGGCCGAACTGCCGGTGCACGAGGGCCAGGACTGGATGTACGTGCTGTCCGGTCAGCTCCGGTTGATCCTGGGCGAGCGTGACTTCACCGTCAAACCCGGTGAGGCAGTGGAATTCTCGACTTGGACCCCGCACTGGTTCGGCGCGGCCGACGGACCGGTCGAAGCGATCACGATATTCGGGCCGCACGGTGAACGGCTCCACTTACACGACTAATCCAGGTAGGCCGTCTGGTTGACCAGCCGCACCGACGCGGCGCCGTCGGGATAGAACTCGGCGATGGACAGCGATGCCAAATCTAGGTGCAACCGGTAGAGGATGCTCGGCCCGCCGTCGAGCGCCATGCGCAACAGCGTCTTGATCGGCGTGACGTGCGAGACCACCACCACCGTCTCCCCCGCGTGCTCGGCGACGATTCGTGCCCGTGCCCTGCCGACCCGTTCGGCGGCCGCGTCGAAACTCTCGCCCTGCGGCGGTGCCAGAGACGTGTCGCGCAACCAGCGACGGTGCAGGTCAGGATCGCGCTCGGCGGCTTCGACGAACGTCAGCCCCTCCCACGCCCCGAAGTCGGTCTCGATCAGATCGTCGTCGACGGAGACGTCCAGGCCGAGGGCCTTGGCCGCCGCCGCCGCGGTGTCGTACGCCCGCTGCAGCGGCGAGGTGATGACCGCAGCGACACCGCCCTGCTGGCCCAGATAGCGCGCGGCCGCCTCGGCCTGCCGCCGGCCGAGGTCGGTCAGCGGCGGGTTGCCGCGGCCCGAATACCGCCGGTGCACGGACAATTCGGTCTGCCCATGGCGCAGCAGCAGAAACCGGGTCGGCGCTCCTCGTGCGCCGCTCCACGCCACCGGGTTCGGCGCCTGCTTGCCGGCGTTTTCCTCAGTACCAGTCGACAATTCGGCCGCTGCGTCCATCGCCTCGTTCGCCAGCCGGTCAGCATGGCTGTTCTTTTCGCGAGGAATCCAGGTGTATGTCACCCGGTCGAAGCGCCTCGCCAGTTCTCCCGCCTGCTGATACAGGGGACTGATGTCTGGATGCTTGACCTTCCAGCGCCCCGACATCTGCTCCACGACGAGCTTCGAGTCCATGAACACGTCGACCTCGGTCGCGCCCAGACTGGCCGCCTCGCCGAGCCCTGCGATCAGCCCGCGATACTCGGCGACGTTGTTGGTGGCCCGGCCGATCGCTTCCTTGCTTTCGGCGAGTACGACGCTGCGGTCCGCCGCCCAGACCACCGATCCGTAGCCCGCCGGTCCGGGGTTGCCGCGCGAGCCGCCGTCCGCTTCGACGACGACCTTCACGCGCCTATGCCCTTGACCCGCAACAAGATCGCCCCGCACTCCGGACAACGCAGCACTTCGTCATCGGCCGCTGCCGAGATCCGCGCCAGCTCCCCCTTGTCGATCTCGAGCCGGCAGGCCCCGCACCGGCGGCCCTGCAGCTGTCCCGCGCCTGCGCCGCCGCGGACCCGCTGCCGCTCGTAGAGCGCAACCAGTTCGGGGTCGAGCCCGGCGACGAGCTCGTCGCGGCGCGAGAGGCCCTGGTGGCGCTGTTGGTCGATCTCGGTGCGCGCGTCGTCACAAGCCGTCTGCGCGGTACCCAGGTCCGTCTGCAACTCGTCGATCTTGGCGAGCTCGCTCTGTTGGTCGCGCTCCAACTCCTCGCGTCGCTCCATCACCTCCAGCTGCGAGTCCTCCAACGCCGCCTGCCTGCGCTCGAGTGTGTCGAGTTCGTGTTGCAGCTCGGTGAGCTGCTTGGCATCGACGGTGCCACCGGCCAGCAGCGCGCGATCTCGCTCCTCGCGCTGGCGCACCGCGTCTATCTCGGATTCGAACTTCGCGACCTGCGCATCCAGATCCTCGATGGCGATCTGCAACGCAGCCAACCGATCGTTCGCATCGCGGTGCGCGGACTGCACATCTTGGAGCCGAAGCTGTTCGGCCAGATTCTTGGCCCGGTGCTCCAGACGACTCAACTGCGCGTCGATCGTCGCCAATTCGAGTAACGACTGTTGTTGAGCTACTTCAGCTTTCATGCCTCAACTCTCGACATTCCATGGGTCGGTCCGCGCGTCTGAAACCTCTACGGCCAGCGCGTCTCGGAAGTGTTCACGCAAGATGCCCGCGGCTTGCAGACACCACGGATACTCGCTGGCCCAATGGGCGACGTCCACCAGTGCGACATCGGAGGCGCGTCGGTGTTCGTCGGCGGGATGGTGGCGAAGGTCCGACGTCACGTACGCGTCCACGCCGCGGTCGGCGACCAGCTCGAGGAATGAATCGCCCGCCCCGCCGCATACCGCGACCCGCGACACCGTGGCTTCAGGCTCACCCGACGCACGCACGCCCCAGGTCGTGGCCGGCAACGCCTCGCGAACCCGAGATACGAACGCCGACAAGGACTCCGGGCGTTCCAGCACGCCAATCCGTCCCAACCCGACATTCTCGGGAATCGGCGCCAACGCGAAGATGTCGAATGCGGGCTCCTCGTACGGATGGGCGTCTCGCATCGCGGCCAGTACACGCCCACGCAACCGCTTAGGCGCGATGACCTCGACGCGGTCCTCCGGTACCCGTTCGACCGCCCCGACGCTGCCGATCGCAGGCGAAGCGCCCTCGTGCGGAAGGAACTGTCCGGTGCCCGCGGTGGTCCAGCAGCAGTGCGAGTAGTCGCCGATGCGTCCCGCACCCGCTGTGAACATCGCTTCGCGCAGCGACTCGGAGTTCTCCCCGGGCACGAAGACGACCCACTTGTCCAGATCGGAGTTCGCGCTCACGGGCGCGAGCACCTCCTCGACGGTCAAGCCGAGCGTTTCGGCCAGCGCGTCGGAGACGCCGGGGCACGCCGAGTCCGCGTTCGTATGGGCGGTGAACAGCGACCTGCCCGTCCGGATCAACCGATGGATCAGTGCGCCCTTGGCGGTGCTGGCAGCGACCGTGTCGACCCCCCGCAGCAGTAGCGGATGATGCGCCAACAACAGGCCGCGGTCAGGCACCGCTGCCACGACGGCGGCGGTGGCGTCGACCGCGACCGTGACCGTCTCGACCGTCTCCGCCGGGTCGCCGCAGACCAGGCCGACCGAATCCCAGTCCTGCGCGAGCTGAGGCGGATAGGCGGCGTCGAGCACGTCGATGATGTCGGCCAGCCGCGCGCTCACCGCAGCACCTCGGCCAACGCGTCGACGAGCACGGGCCACTCCGGGCGCACCGCAGCACGCAGGTGCCGATCGTCGAGCCCGACGAACGTGTCACAGCGTCGCACCGCAATGCCGTTGGCGTCCAGATGTTTTCGCATCAGCACGGCATCCGGCACGCGGAACAGGACGAAGGGGGCCGAACCGTCGACGACATGCACGCCGATGCTAGTCAACCCGGTCACCATCTCGGCGCGCACCTCGACCAGGCGACGGGCGGCGCGGTCGGCCTGCCCCACGGCGTCGGGCTCGCTGCACGCGGCGATGGCTTCGAGTTGAAGCGTGCCGAGCGGCCAGTGCGCGCGTCGCGCGGTCAACCGCTCCAGCACGTCCGCCGGCCCCAGCGCATAACCGACTCGCAGCCCCGCCAACCCCCACGTCTTGGTCAGACTGCGCAGCACCACCACGTCCGGCAGCGCCTCGGCGGCCAGCGACTCGGGCTCGCCCGGCACCGCGTCGGCGAACGCCTCGTCGACCACCACGAGGCGACCGGGCCGACGCAGCGCCAGTACGTCGGCGCGGCTGTGCAGGACCCCGGTGGGATTGGTGGGGTTGCCGAGCACGACGAGGTCCGCGTCCTCGGGCACCGCATCCGGGGGCAAGGTGTACGGCGGTTCCAGCACCACATGCTCGAACGGGACCCGCGCCGCCGCGAGCGCGGCCTCTGGCTCGGTGAACGACGGCGCGATCAGCGCGGCCCGTCGCGGTCGCAATTCGGCCAGCAGCGCGAACCCTTCGGCGGCCCCGGCCAGCAGCGCGACCTCGTCCACCCCGCGCCCGTGTCGGCGAGCAACGGTGGCGAGGGCACGGTCCACATCAACGGCGCTCGGGTACCGGCCGAGGTCGGTCAACCGGTCGGCGAGACGCTCTAACAGCCAGGACGGCGGCGCGTCGGGGCGGACGTTGACCGCGAAGTCGAGCATCCCGGGAGTCACGGCCTGGTCGCCGTGGTAGCGCGCGGCCGCACGCAAAGGACTCGACACATCACGACACTAGTGCGACGACCGCCGAGGTTCTGCGATCGGGGAGAATGAACACGTGACCGACACGCTGTTCTCCGGACTGGCCTCCCCCGCTACGGCGACCCGCCCCCAACTGGTGATCTTCGACCTCGACGGCACCCTGACCGATTCCGCGCAGGGCATCGTCTCGAGTTTCCGGCATGCGCTCGCGTCGGTCGGCGCCGCGGTACCCGACGGAGACCTGGCCGGCATGATCGTCGGCCCGCCGATGCATCACACGCTGCGGCGCCTCGGGCTCGGCGACCAGACCGACGCGGCCATCGCGGCATACCGCGCCGACTACCGCACCCGTGGCTGGGCGATGAACCGCGTGTTCGACGGTATCCCGGAGTTGCTGGCCGACCTGCGCGCGGCAGGCGTTCGGCTGGCCGTCGCCACCTCGAAGGCCGAGCCGACCGCACAGCAGATCCTCGCCCACTTCGGCCTCGCCGACTGCTTCGAGGTCATCGCGGGCGCCAGTGTCGACGGCTCGCGCGCGAGCAAGGTCGACGTGGTCGCACACGCGCTGGCACAACTCGGCGACCTGCCCGAGCGGGTGCTGATGGTCGGCGACCGCTGCCACGACGTCGAAGGTGCGGCCGCGCACGGCATCGACACGGTGGTAGTCGGATGGGGTTACGGAAAAGGCGATTTCGACGAGCCGGACGCCACCCCCACGCTGGCGCATGTCTCCACGGTCGCCGGCCTGCGCGAGGTGTTGGGTGTCTGATCCGCTGCACGTGACGTTCATCTGTTCGGGCAACATCTGCCGGTCACCGATGGCCGAGAAGATGTTCGCCCATCAGATCCGCGAACGCGGCCTCGGTCATGCCGTCCGGGTGAGCAGCGCGGGCACCGGCGGCTGGCACGCCGGTGAACCCGCCGACCGCCGCGCCAGCCACGTGCTGCACGAGCACGGGTATCCGACCGCGCACCGCGCTGCCCAGGTCGACGACGACCACATGTCCGCCGACCTGGTGATCGCATTGGGCCGCAACCATGTTCGGATGTTGCAGGACCTCGGGGTGCCTGCCGAGCGGATCCGGATGCTGCGGTCGTTCGACCCGCGCTCCGGCGCCCACCCGTTGGACGTCGACGATCCCTACTACGGCGACCACGCCGACTTCGAGGACGTCTACACCGTCATCGAAGCGTCCTTGCCGGGCCTGCACGACTGGGTCGACGAGCAGCTCAGCAGCCGGGGAATCGCAAGCTGATGCGCCGGTGGACGTTCCTGCTGCGACCGTCGTGGCTGGCGCTGTTCGTCGTCGTCGCCGCGTTCGCCTACCTGTGCTTCACCGTGCTGGCGCCGTGGCAGCTGGGCAAGAACACCAAGACCTCCCGCGAGAACGCGCAGATCTCACACTCGCTGACGGCCGAGCCGGTGCCGGTGACGACACTTCTGCCGCACCAGGATTCGGCGGCACCCGACGCCCAGTGGCGACGCGTCACCGCGACCGGGCGCTACCTGCCGCAAGGTCAGGTGCTGGCGCGGCTGCGAATGGTCGAGGGCGAACCGGCGTTCCAGGTGCTGGTGCCGTTCGCTGTGGACGGCGGGCCGACCGTGCTGGTCGACCGCGGGTACGTCCGGCCGGTGCAGGCTTCGGGGGTCCCGGCGATCGCGCCGGCGCCGGACGGGACAGTGACGATCGCCGCGCGCCTGCGCGACTCCGAACTGCTCGCCCAAGACAAGAAGCCGTTCCGCCAGGACGGCTTCCAGCAGGTGTACTCGATCAACACCGAACAGATCTCGGCGATCACCGGCGTGCCGCTGGCCGGTTCTTTTCTGCAGTTGGAGCCCGACCAGCCGGGCGTACTCAGCGCGATTCCGCTGCCGCATCTCGACGCCGGGCCGTTCCTGTCTTACGGGATCCAGTGGATCGCATTCGGCATCATCGCGCCGATCGGGTTGGGGTACTTCGCCTATGCGGAACTACGCCAGCGCAGGCGCGAGAAGGCCGCGCAGGAGCAGGCTCAACCCGACGCTCCGGTCACGACGGAAGACAAGCTCGCCGACCGCTACGGCCGACGGCGCTGAGCGCCAGCGCCACAGCGGCGGCGGCCACCTGGACGGTCCGCGACAACCGCACGGCGCGGCGCAGATCGGTCACCCCGGGCGCTGGACCGTCGCCCAGTGCGGGCCGGATTTCCAGGCGATGGGAGTACCGCGTCGGGCCGCCGAGTCGCACGCCCAGCGCGCCCGCGAAGGCAGCCTCCACCACGCCGGCGTTCGGGCTGGGATGGCGTCCCGCGTCGCGCCGCCATGCGCGCAATGCTGGCACCGGCGCGCCGTCGACCACGGGCGCGCACAAGGCCACCAGGGCCGCGGTCACGCGTGCGGCCAGGTAGTTCGCAATGTCGTCGAAACGCGCTGCAGCCCAACCGAATCGAAGATAGCGGGCGGACCGGTGACCGATCATCGCGTCGAGCGTGTTCGCACCGCGATAGACCAGCACCGCGGGAACGCCGCCGACGGCCGCCCAGAGCAGCGGGGCCACCTGCGCGTCGGAGGTGTTCTCGGCCACGGATTCCAGTGCCGCCCGCGTGAGTCCGGCCTCGTCCAGCACAGCGGGGTCGCGGCCACACAGGGCGGGCAGCAGTCGCCGCGCCGCCTCGACGTCGCCGCGGTCGAGATGCCCGGCCATCTGATTTCCGGTGCGCGCCAGCGACGTCCCGCCCAGCGCGACGAAAACCGTCGCCGCCACGGTGGCCGTAGCCGCGACGGCGCCACGGCGCTGGGCGGCCCGGTCCGCTGCGAGGCCGAGCACCGCGAGCGCGCCGAGCAGCGCTGCGGTGTGCAGGACACCGGCCGAGCGGGTGTCCGCGTAGCTGCGCCGCTCCAAAGCCGCTGCGGCGCTGCCGAAGACGGCCACCGGATGGCCGCGTCGCGGGTCACCGAACAGCGCATCCGCAATGCAGCCGACCGCGATCCCCACCACGCGTGAACGGGAGGTCGGCGCAAACATCCCGCGAGCGTCTCACAACGTGGTCTACTCGCATGCGGGAGGCTCGCACGCCGCGCCGCCGATCAGAGGAGAGCCACGATGCCATTTCCCGCCCTCAACCACGTCGCGCTGACCGTCCGCGATCTGGAGGTCAGCGCGCCGTGGTACCAGCAGTTGATCGGGGCCGAGCCGGTCCTCGACGAACACACCGAAACGGGGTTCCGGCACGTCGTCTGGCAGTTCGACAACGGCACCCTGTTCGGCATCCACGAACACGACCGGCCGGTGCCCGAGGACCAGTTCACCGAATTTCGCTGCGGGCTCGACCACGTCGGCTTCGGGTGCCCGAGCCGCGCGGACCTCGAGAGTTGGCGCGACCGCCTCGACAGCCTGGGAATCGAGCACGGAGGCATCGTGGATGCGCCGTATGGCTCGGGGCTCAGCTTCCGCGACCCGGACGGGATCGCACTGGAGTTCTTCGCACCGCCGGGATAGTGGGCGCGGACGGTATCGAACCGCCGACCGCTGGTGTGTAAAACCAGAGCTCTACCACTGAGCTACGCGCCCTTGCAGGGCAAGCTACACGGCCATGACCTGCGACCGGAAATCCGTCAACCGGACTTCAGGGCCGCCAGCGCGTCGGTCCACAGCGCCTGATCGCGCGCCTCGCCGGGCTGCTTCATCTCGGCGAAGCGGACGATGCCCGCGCGGTCGACGACGAAGGTGCCGCGGTTGGCGATGCCGGCGTCCTCGTTGAACACTCCGTAGGCCTGCGCGACCGCGCCGTGCGGCCAGAAATCGGACAGCACGGGGAACGTGAAGCCGCTCTGGGTGGCCCACACCTTGTGAGTGGGCGGCGGCCCCACCGAGATCGCGAGCGTGACGGTGTCGTCGTTCTCGTACTCCGGCAACCGGTCGCGGATCTCATCGAGCTCGCCCTGGCAGATGCCGGTGAAGGCCAGCGGGAAGAACACCAGGACGACGTTCTTCGCATCCCGGTAGTCGCTCAGCGTGACGGGCTGGCCGTTCTGGTCCTTGAGCGTGAAGTCGGGCGCCTCGGTGCCGACCTCGATCATCGCCGACCTCCGGCCGCTTTCGACTTCGGCTGCACCAGCCGGCTGGCGATCCAGTCGCCGAGGTTGGCCGAGGAGGTCTGCATCAGCCCCGCCGTGGGTGCCGACTCGGCGATCTCGGCCGGTTGGACGTGGCCGGGCTGGCCCGTCTTCGGCGTCACCACCCAGATCACCCCGTCGTCGGCCAGCGGCGTGATGGCGTCCATCAGCGCATCGACCAGGTCACCGTCGTCGTCGCGCCACCACAGCAGCACCACGTCGATGACCTCGTCGGCATCCTCGTCGAGCAGCTCGCCCCCGCACGCCTCCTCGACATCGGCTCGGATGTCGTCGTCGACGTCGTCGTCCCAGCCCAGTTCCTGTACAACCTGATCTTTTTGGATGCCCAGTCTGCGGGCGTAGTTCGGGGCGTCGTCCGCCGCGACCA
The DNA here is from genome assembly GCF_001672895.1 of Mycobacterium sp. E740. Lineage (GTDB taxonomy): Bacteria > Actinomycetota > Actinomycetes > Mycobacteriales > Mycobacteriaceae > Mycobacterium. The sequence goes on along the minus strand of NZ_LZKP01000127.1, from coordinate 36,663 downwards.
CCGTCGGTCCTCCTTCAGCCGGCTCAGGCGCAGTTGCGCTCGGGCCCTATCGTCGCACGCCGGGGTGCGCCGCACGTGGACTGGCGGCAAGGTTGGCCGATATCGCTCAATATGAGGCGTCGCAGAGGTTGAGCGCGGTCGTCTTGGTGTCGTTCAGCCGGGTGATCGCCGCGTTGAACTCGTCGGGCCCGTAGCGACCTGCGATCGCGTTCGCCACGCCCCTGGCCGCGTCGACCCACCCGTTGAGCGCATCTTTGAGCTCGGGAGCCAGCTGATCGGAGATGCTGCGCGCGACCATGTCGGCGCTGTGGTTCAGACCGTCGACCGCCGGGCCCGATTTGCCAGGCGCATCGGCGGCGTTCTTGTTGACGGCGTCGACATAGTCGTTGACCGCCGTGATCGCCTCTACGCTGCTCGAACTCAGCGTCTCGCACGACGTATGAATCGCCTCTTTCCTGACCGACGACTGACGTTCGGACTCCCTGGCACTGGAACTGGCGGCCGACTCCTCCAGCGAGGCCGACACCGACGCCCGATACACCGGCGCCTCGGCCTTGTCGACATGCGCGGTGCCCTCGGTGACGCTGCTGCAGCCGACGGCGACCATGGCGGCGGTGGCCGAGATGCCGGCGAGCAGTGCCCCGATCCGCAGCGGTTTTGTCACCAGCGCACCCATCACCACGGCAGCAGACGTTACCGCTTGGCTCCCGCGGCCGCCGGTTCATTCCAGTCACCAACCCCACCGGTGCATGTCGGGCAGGATGGGAGAAGGATGAGATCCGTCGCCCACGCGAGCACCTGAACGGCCTACCGAGGAGCGGAAGTTGACCACCGAGTTCGTGCGCCAGGATCTGGCCCAAAACTCCACCACCGCAGCCGAACACGACCGGGTACGGGTGATCCGGGAAGGCGTCGCCTCGTATCTGCCCGACATCGACCCCGACGAGACCGGCGAATGGCTGGAATCGTTCGACGCGATGCTCGAACGGTCCGGCTCGGCGCGCGCACGGTATCTGATGCTGCGGCTGCTGGAGCGGTCACGGGAGAAGCGGGTGGCCATCCCTGCGCTGACGTCCACCGACTATGTGAACACGATTCCGACCGAGCTGGAACCGTGGTTCCCCGGCGACGAGGACGTCGAGCGTCGCTACCGCACCTGGATCCGGTGGAACGCGGCGATCATGGTGCACCGCTCCCAGCGGCCGGGAGTCGGTGTGGGCGGCCATATTTCGACCTATGCGTCGTCGGCGGCGCTGTACGAGGTCGGCTTCAACCACTTCTTCCGCGGCAAGTCGCACCCCGGCGGCGGTGACCAGGTCTTCATTCAGGGCCACGCGTCGCCGGGCATCTACGCCCGCGCGTACCTGGAGGGACGGCTCACCGCCGATCAACTCGACGGGTTCCGGCAGGAACACAGCCATCCCGGCGGCGGACTGCCGTCGTACCCGCACCCGCGGTTGATGCCCGACTTCTGGGAGTTCCCCACCGTCTCGATGGGGCTCGGCCCGATGAACGCCATCTACCAGGCCCGCTTCAACCACTATCTGCACGACCGCGACATCAAGGACACCTCCGACCAGCACGTGTGGGCATTCCTGGGCGACGGCGAGATGGACGAGCCCGAGAGTCGCGGCCTGGCCCACGTGGCAGCGCTGGAGGGCCTCGACAACCTGACGTTCGTGGTCAACTGCAACCTGCAGCGTCTCGACGGCCCGGTGCGCGGCAACGGCAAGATCATCCAGGAACTCGAGTCGTTCTTCCGCGGCGCGGGCTGGAACGTCATCAAGGTGGTGTGGGGCCGCGAATGGGACGCGCTGCTGCACGCTGACCGCGACGGGGCGCTGGTCAACCTGATGAACACGACGCCCGACGGCGACTACCAGACGTACAAGGCCAACGACGGCGCCTACGTGCGGGATCACTTCTTCGGCCGCGATCCGCGCACCAAGGCGCTCGTCGACAAGATGTCCGACACCGAGATCTGGAGTCTGAAACGCGGCGGACACGACTACCGCAAGGTCTACGCCGCCTACCGCGCGGCCGTCGAGCACAAGGGTCAGCCGACGGTGATACTGGCCAAGACCATCAAGGGTTATTCGCTGGGCGCGCACTTCCAGGGCCGCAACGCGACCCACCAGATGAAAAAGCTTGCGCTGGAAGACCTCAAGTACTTCCGCGACGCGCAGCGCATCCCGATCAGCGATGCGCAGCTCGAAGAGAACCCGTACCTGCCGCCCTACTACCACCCCGGTCCGGAGTCGGCCGAGATCCGCTACATGCTCGACCGCAGGCGCGCGCTCGGCGGGTTCCTGCCCGAACGGCGCACCAAGTCCAAGGCGCTCACGCTGCCCGGCCGCGACACCTACAAGGCGCTGAAGAAAGGGTCGGGCAAGCAGGAGGTGGCCACCACCATGGCCACGGTCCGCACATTCAAGGAACTGTTGCGCGACAAGGAGATCGGTTGGCGAATCGTGCCGATCATCCCTGACGAGGCCCGCACGTTCGGCATGGACTCGTGGTTCCCGAACCTCAAGATCTACAACCGCAACGGTCAGCTCTACACGTCGGTCGACGCCGAGCTGATGCTGGCGTACAAGGAAAGTGAAGTCGGCCAGATCCTGCACGAGGGCATCAACGAGGCGGGGTCGTCAGCCAGCTTCATCGCCGCGGGCACCGCATACGCCACGCACAACGAACCGATGATCCCGATCTACATCTTCTATTCGATGTTCGGGTTCCAGCGCACCGGCGACAACCTCTGGGCGGCCGCCGACCAGATGACGCGTGGATTCCTCCTCGGTGCCACCGCCGGCCGCACCACCCTGGTCGGCGAAGGCCTACAGCACGCCGACGGGCATTCGCTGCTGCTGGCCGCGAGCAACCCCGCCGTCGTCGCCTACGATCCGGCCTTCGCCTACGAGATCGCCCACATCATCGAAAGCGGCCTGCACCGCATGTACGGCGAGAACCCGGAGAACGTCTACTTCTACATGACGATCTACAACGAGCCGTACGTGCAGCCCCCCGAACCCGAGGACCTCGACGTCGAGGGCCTGCTGCGCGGCATCTACCGCTACCGCCCAGCACCGGAGAAGCGCTCGAACCCGGCGCAGATCCTGGTCTCGGGGGTGGCGATGCCCTCGGCGCTGAAAGCGGCCGAACTGCTGGCCGAGGACTGGGATGTCGCCGCCGACGTGTGGTCGGTGACCAGTTGGGGCGAACTCAACCGCGACGGTGTGGAGATCGAGAAGCAGCGGTTGCGCCACCCGGACCGCCCTGCGGGCACGCCTTACATAACGAAGGCGCTCGCCGACGCCGCCGGCCCGGTGATCGCGGTGTCGGACTGGATGCGCGCCGTGCCCGAGCAGATCCGGGCATGGGTGCCGGGCACCTACATCACCCTGGGCACCGACGGCTTCGGCTTCTCCGACACCCGGCCCGCCGCGCGGCGCTACTACAACACCGACGGCGAGTCGATCGCGGTGGCGGTGCTGGAAGGACTGGCCCGCGACGGCAACATCGATCAGTCGGTCGCCGTCGAGGCGGCCAAGAAGTACGAGATCGACGACGTGTTGGCCGCGCCCGAGCAGACGAGCGATCCCGGAGTGGCTTAGGTGTACTGACCACGGACGTTGGTGACGGCGTGGTGAGGTGACAAAAAGAAGACCTCCGAGTGGAGTGCGAGCTGTCTAGGAACGCTCACCGATCTCGGAGGTCTTGATGTCCCACCGTAATGCGCCGTTGTCCGAAACTGGTCGTCTGCGTCTGGCCCGTTGCATCGTGGAGGATGGGTGGTCGCTGCGCCGAGCCGCCGAACGGTTTCAGGTCGCTGTCACCACCGCCCAGCGCTGGGCCCGGCGTTACCGCGAGGAAGGGCCGGCCGGTATGGCCGATCGCAGTTCACGGCCCCATCGCAGCCCCAATCAGACCCCGTCGCGCACCGAACGCCGAATCATCAAGGTCCGCGTCGTACGCCGCTGGGGACCGGCCCGCATTGCTTATCTGCTGGGTCTGAATGTGTCCACGGTGCACCGAGTCTTGACCCGGTACAGGCTGGCCAGACTGCGGTGGTTGGACCGCCCGACGGGGCGGGTCATCCGCCGCATGGAGTCCGACGCACCTGGAGATCTCGTGCACGTCGATGTCAAGAAACTCGGCAAGATCCCCGCCGGCGGTGGTTGGCGCAAGCGAGGCAAGACTGCAGGCCGCAAGAATGCTCGAGCGGACCGAAGCAGCGGCGTCACTCAGAAGGACGGCGCGGCCGGTCGGGGTTACCACTTCCTGCACTCAGCCGTTGATGCTCATTCCCGGCTGGTGTACTCCGAAATCCTGGCTGACGAATGCAAAGAAACCGCCTCCGATTTCTGGAAGCGGGCAAACAGCTGGTTCCAGGAATCCGGCATCAAGGTACGAACTGTGTTGACCGACAACGGTTCCTGCTATCGCTCACACAAGTTTCGCGACGCCCTGGGTGACATCAAGCACCGCCGCACGCGGCCCTATCGACCGCAGACCAACGGCAAGGTAGAAAGATTCCACCGCACCCTCACCGAGGAGTGGGCTTACGCCCGGCTCTACTGCAGCGACGCCGAACGCTGCGACGAATTCCCGCAATGGCTGCACACCTACAATTACCACCGCGGCCACACGGCACTCAAAGGTCAACCACCGGCCAGCCGAGTACCTAACCTCTCAGGTCAGAACACTTAGGCCGCGCCTCATTGGAGGTTTCCGCCATAGTGTTGGCGTAGCCTTTATAGGTGCCTGACAACCGGTTTGTGCCGCCGAGGTCGACGGTCGAGGTGCTCGAAACCGTGCCCGACTCGGTACTGCGTCGTCTGCAGCAGTACTCGGGCCGCCTGGCCACCGAAGCGGTGCGGGCGATGGAGGAGCGGCTGCCGTTCTTCGGCGAGCTCGAGGCGTCGCAACGCTCCAGCGTGCAATTGGTGGTGCAGACGGCCGTGGTCAACTTCGTCGAGTGGATGCGGGACCCGCAGAGCAACGTCAGCTACACCGCACAGGCCTTCGAAGTCGTGCCACAGGATCTGCGGCGGCGCATCGCACTGCGCCAGTCGGTGGAGATGGTGCGCGTCACCATGGAGTTCTTCGAAGAGGTCGTGCCGCTGCTGGCCCGCAACGAGGAACAGCTGACCGCGCTGACCGCAGGCATCCTGCGATACAGCCGCGACCTCGCGTTCGCCGCGGCCAGCGCCTACGCCGACCAGGCCGAGGCACGCGGCGCATGGGATACCCGGATGGAAGCAAACGTCGTCGACGCCGTGGTGCGCGGCGACACCGGTCCGGAGTTGCAGTCCCAGGCCGCCGCGCTGAACTGGGATGCCACCGCGCCTGCCACCGTGATCGTCGGACTGCCGCAGCCCGAGCGGGTCGACCTGGCCAGCGAGGACGTCCACGACGTCGTCAAGCGCAACGGGCGCGCGGCGCTGTCGGACGTGCACGGCACGTGGCTGGTCGCGATCGTCTCGGGGGCGCTCTCCCCGACCGACAAGTTCCTGTCCGAGATACTGACGGTCTTCGCCGACGGGCCGGTGGTGATCGGACCCACCGCGACGACGCTGGCGAGCGCCTATCGCAGCGCGAGCGAAGCCATCGCGGGCATGAATGCCGTCGCCGGATGGACCGGGGCGCCGCGGCCGGTGGCCGCCCGCGAACTGCTGCCCGAACGCGCGCTGCTGGGCGACGCGACCGCGATCGCCGCATTGGAAACCGAGGTGATGCGCCCCCTGGCCGACGCCGGACCGGCGCTCACCGAGACGCTCGACGCCTATCTGGACTCCGGCGGCGCGATCGAGGCCTGCGCACGCACATTGTTCGTTCATCCAAATACCGTCCGTTATCGGCTGCGGCGGATCGCCGACTTCACCGGCCGCGATCCCACGGTTCCGCGCGACGGGTATGTGTTGCGGGTGGCCACCACCGTCGGTCGGCTCAGCCGTCAGCAGCAGCCGCCCAGTACAGCAAACATGATCACTTCGGGGCTCGCGGCGGGCCGGCCGGGAACGTCCGCTCCATAGCACGAGCTGGGACTAGATCGCGGCTGGATATCGGTAGAGTCGCATCACAGGCGGTTTTGTGGGGTCTCTACAAAAACATAAGACGAGGTTCATAATCTCTTACACCACGCAAATCCGTCTTCACAGTGTTTTCTTAATTCGTGCCTACCGCCACGCTTGCTCTCCTCGCGCCCGGACAGGGCTCCCAGACCCCCGGCATGCTTGCCGCATGGCTGGAGCTGCCCGGCGCCGCCGAGCGGCTGGCGGGCTGGTCCGAGATCAGTGGGCTGGACCTCGCTGCGCTGGGCACCACCGCGACCGCTGAAGAGATCACCGACACCGCGGTCACTCAGCCGCTGGTCGTGGCCGCGACCCTGCTGGCTCACGAGGAGCTGACGCGGCGCGGGCTGATCGCCGACAAGCCGTCCGTGGTGGCGGGTCACTCCGTCGGCGAGATCGCCGCCTACGCGATCGCCGGCGTGATCTCCCCAGACGACGCGGTCAAGCTGGCCGCCACCCGCGGAGCGGAGATGGCCAAGGCGTGCGCGGTCGAGCCCACGGGCATGGCCGCGGTGCTGGGCGGTGAGGAAGCCGATGTGCTCGCCCGCCTCGAGGCGCTCGACCTGGTGCCCGCCAACCGCAACGCTGCCGGACAGATCGTCGCCGCCGGCGCCGTCGCCGCGCTGGACAAGCTGGTCGAGGACCCGCCGGAGAAGGCGAGGGTGCGCAAGCTGGCCACCGCCGGCGCGTTCCACACCCACTACATGTCTTCGGCCACCGACGGATACGCCGCCGCGGCCCAAGGTGTAACGGCGCACGAGCCCAACACGACGCTACTGTCGAACGCCGACGGCCGGCCGGTGACTTCGGCCGCCGATGCCATGGCCAAGCTGGTCGCACAGATGACCCGGCCGGTGCGCTGGGATCTGTGCACCGCCACGATGCGCGAGCTCGACGTGAGCGCGATCGTCGAGTTCCCGCCGGCCGGAACGCTCGCGGGCATCGCGAAAAGAGAACTTCGGGGGGTGCCGACGCACGCCGTCAAGTCCCCCGCTGACCTGGACGGGCTGGCTGAGCTCTAGCCGCGCGCCCAACCAGACCACAACCGCATATCGATCGTCATTCCCATCAAGTAACAACCCAATTAGAAGGAGCCACTGTGGCCGCCAGTCAGGATGAAATCATCGCCGGTCTCGCCGAGATCATCGAAGAGGTCACCGGTATCGAGCCTTCCGAGGTGACCCCGGAGAAGTCGTTCGTCGACGACCTGGACATCGACTCGCTGTCGATGGTCGAGATCGCCGTGCAGACCGAGGACAAGTACGGCGTGAAGATCCCCGACGAGGACCTCGCCGGTCTGCGCACCGTCGGTGACGTCGTCGCCTACATCCAGAAGCTCGAGGAAGAGAACCCCGAAGCGGCCGCGGCCATCCGCGCGCAGATCGAAGCCGATCGGGCATGAGCAGACCTTCCACTGCTAACGGCGGTTTCCCGAACGTCGTCGTGACCGCCGTCACGGCGACCACGTCGATCGCGGCGGACATCGAGAGCACGTGGAAGGGGCTGCTGGCCGGCGAGAGCGGCATCCGCGTCCTCGAGGACGAGTTCGTCACCAAGTGGGACCTTCCGGTCCGCATCGGTGGGCACCTCGTCGACGGGATCGACGACCACATGACGCGACTGGACATGCGACGGATGTCGTATGTCCAGCGCATGGCCAAGTACCTCAGTGGCCAGCTCTGGGAGACCGCGGGCACCCCCGAGGTCGATCCGGATCGCTTCGCCGTGGTCGTCGGCACCGGTCTGGGTGGCGGCGAGAAGATCGTCGAGACCTACGACGCGATGAACGAGGGCGGCCCCCGCAAGGTGTCGCCACTCGCCGTGCAGATGATCATGCCGAACGGTGCGGCCGCGGTGATCGGTCTGCAGTTGGGCGCCAGGGCCGGAGTCATCACTCCGGTCTCGGCGTGCTCATCGGGTTCGGAGGCCATCGCCCACGGCTGGCGCCAGATCGTGATGGGCGACGCGGACATCGCCGTCGTCGGCGGTGTCGAGGGCGGAATCGAGGCGCTGCCGATCGCGGCGTTCTCGATGATGCGCGCGATGTCGACCAACAACGAGGATCCCGCGGGCGCGTCACGGCCGTTCGACAAGAACCGCGACGGGTTCGTCTTCGGCGAGGCCGGCGCGCTCATGGTCATCGAGACCGAGGAGCACGCCAAGGCCCGCGGCGCCAAGCCGCTGGCTCGCCTCATGGGAGCGGGCATCACCTCCGATGCCTTCCACATGGTGGCGCCTGCGTCCGACGGCCTGCGCGCGGGCCAGGCGATGAAGCGTGCGATGGAGACCGCGGGCTTGGAGCCCAAGGACATCCAGCACGTCAACGCCCACGCCACCGCCACCTCGATCGGCGATGTCGCCGAGGCCAATGCGATCCGCTCGGCCGGGGTCGAGCACGCTGCGGTGTACGCGCCGAAGTCGGCACTCGGCCACTCCATCGGAGCGGTCGGCGCGCTGGAGTCGGCGTTGACGGTGCTCGCGCTGCGTGACGGCGTGATCCCGCCGACGTTGAACTACGAGACTCCCGATCCTGAGATCGATCTCGATGTGGTTGCGGGCGAGCCTCGTTACGGCGATTTCCAGTACGCCATCAACAACTCGTTCGGTTTCGGTGGACACAATGTCGCCCTGACCTTTGGGCGCTACTGAGCGAAAGGAACTTTCGGGCAGTATGGGAGGGCTGCAGGGTTGACCCCACTTTCCACGGGGAACGGTTTCCCCGACGTCGTCGTCACGGGTGTTGCCATGACGACCGCCCTGGCAACCAGCGCGGATGAAACCTTCAAGAAGCTGCTGGACGGCCAGAGCGGCATCCGTAGGCTCGATGATCCGTTCGTCGAGGAGTATGACCTGCCGGTTCGCATCGGCGGGCATCTCCTCGAGGAATTCGAGAGTCAGCTGAATCGAGTGGAGTTGCGTCGGCTGTCGTATCTGCAGCAGATGTCAACGGTGTTGGGCCGGCGGGTGTGGGAGAGCGCCGGGTCGCCCCAGGTCGATCCCAAGCGGATGATGGTGTCGATCGGCACGGGACTCGGTTCCACGGAGGAACTGGTCTTCGGGTACGACGACATGCGCTCCCGCGGCATGAAGGCGGTCTCGCCGCTCTCCGTGCAGAAGTACATGCCCAACGGTGCGGCGGCAGCCGTGGGCCTGGAGCGCAAGGCCCGCGCCGGTGTCATCACCCCGGTCTCGGCCTGTGCTTCGGGTTCCGAGGGCATCGCCCACGCGTGGCGCAACATCGTCCTCGGCGAGGCCGACGTCGCGATCTGCGGTGGTGTCGAGCAGAAGATCGAGGCGGTTCCTATCGCGGCGTTCGCCCAGATGCGAATCGTATTGTCCACCACCAACGATGATCCCGCCGGTGCGTGCCGCCCATTCGACAAGGACCGCAACGGGTTCGTGTTCGGCGAGGCGGGCGCGCTGATGGTCATCGAGACCGAAGAACACGCCAAAGCCCGTGGCGCGAACATCCTCGCCCGGATCATGGGCGCCAGCATCACCTCGGACGGCTACCACATCGTGGCGCCCGATCCGAACGGCGAGCAGGCCGGTCACGCGATGACACGGGCCATTCAGCTCGCCGGGCTGCAGCCCACCGACATCGACCACGTCAACGCGCATGCCACCGGCACCAGCGTCGGCGACGTGGCCGAGGGCAAGGCGATCAACAACGCGATGGGCGGTCACTATCCGGCGGTCTACGCACCCAAGGCGGCGCTCGGCCACTCGGTCGGGGCGGTCGGCGCGGTGGAATCCATCCTGACCGTGATGGCGTTGCGCGACGGGATCATTCCGCCGACGCTGAACCTGCGCAACCTCGATCCGGAGATCGATCTGGACGTGGTCGCCGGGGAGCCGCGGTCCGGCAATTACCAATACGCGATCAACAACTCGTTCGGATTCGGTGGGCACAACGTCGCGCTCGCCTTCGGCAAGTACTGACGTTTCCGGCCTACAGGAAGGTTTGCAGATGACGACCATGGTCCCCGAGACAGTCGGCGAATCGCTGGACCCTCGCGATCCGCTGCTTCGTCTGAGCACCTTCTTCGACGACGACACCGTCGAGCTGCTGCACGAGCGTGACCGCTCGGGCGTGCTCGCGGCGGCGGGGACCGTCAACGGTGTGCGCACCATCGCGTTCTGCACGGACGGCACCGTTATGGGTGGGGCCATGGGCGTCGAGGGCTGCGCGCACATCGTCAACGCCTACGACCAGGCCATCGAGGAGCAGAGCCCGATCGTGGGCATCTGGCACTCGGGTGGCGCCCGGCTCGCCGAGGGCGTCAAGGCGCTGCACGCGGTCGGCCTGGTGTTCGAGGCGATGATCCGGGCGTCCGGCTACATCCCGCAGATCTCGGTCGTCGTCGGTTTCGCGGCGGGCGGCGCGGCCTACGGGCCCGCATTGACCGACGTGATCGTGATGGCGCCGGAGAGCCGGGTCTTCGTCACCGGTCCCGACGTGGTGCGCAGCGTGACCGGTGAGGACGTCGACATGGCGTCGCTGGGCGGCCCGGACACCCACCACAAGAAGTCCGGCGTGTGCCACATCGTCGCCACCGACGAACTCGACGCTTACGAGCGCGGCCGCCGGCTCGTCGGATTGTTCTGCCAGCAGGGACATTTCGACCGGGCCAAGGCCGAGGCCGGCGACACCGACCTGCATGCGCTGCTGCCGGAGTCGGCGCGGCGCGCATACGACGTGCACCCGCTGGTCGAGGCGCTGCTCGACTCGGGCGAGAACGGCGAGCCCGCGTTCGAGGAGTTCCAGGGCAAGTGGGCGCCGTCGATCGTGATCGGTCTCGGCCGGTTGTCCGGCCGCACCGTTGGTGTCATCGCCAACAACCCGCTGCGCCTCGGCGGCTGCCTGAACTCCGAGAGTGCCGAGAAGGCAGCACGATTCGTGCGCCTGTGCGACGCGTTCGGCATTCCGATCGTCAACGTCGTCGACGTTCCCGGATACCTGCCCGGCGTGGATCAGGAGTGGGGTGGCGTGGTGCGGCGCGGCGCCAAGCTGCTGCACGCGTTCGGCGAATGCTCGGTCCCACGGGTCACCTTGGTGACGCGAAAGATCTACGGCGGCGCCTACATCGCGATGAACTCACGCTCGCTGGGTGCGACGAAGGTCTACGCGTGGCCCGACGCCGAGGTCGCCGTGATGGGCGCCAAGGCCGCAGTCGGAATCCTGCACAAGAAGAAGCTGGCCGCCGCGCCGGATCACGAGCGTGAGGCGTTGCACGAGGAGTTGGCCGCCGAGCACGAGAAGATCGCCGGCGGAGTGGATTCGGCGATCGAGATCGGCGTGGTCGACGAGAAGATCGACCCGTCGCACACCCGCAGCAAGCTGTCCCAGGCGCTGGCCGAAGCGCCGGCCCGTCGCGGTCGCCACAAGAACATCCCGCTATAAGAGCGCTTCCTGCGCGGCGCTCAAGACGCGGTCGCGGTCGGCCTCGACCAGACCGATACGGGTGCGACGGTCGACGATGTCGTCGACGGTGAGCGCGCCTTCGTGCGTCACCGCGTACTCGAACTCCGCACGGATGACGTCGATCCCGTCGGCCACGTTGTCGGTCGGCCGGTCGCAACTCGCCGCGGCGATGACATTGGGCGCCTCGGCGCCGAACCGGTCCACCAGTGAGCTCGGCATCTCCGTCGGATGGCGAAGTGTGGCAACCGGATTGGACGGCGCGCCCACCAGCGGCAAGTTCCGGGTCCGGCACTCGCCGGCGGTCAGGCCGCGCAACTCGACGGCCCGGTCGAGTACATCCTCGGCCATGAACCGGTACTCGGTCAGCTTGCCGCCGATCACGCTGATGACGCCCGACGGCCCTTCGACCACCGCATGGTCGCGCGACACGTCGGCGGTCCGACCGGCGCCGGTGTCGATGAGCGGCCGCAGACCGGCGTAGGCGCCGATCACATCCGACTGGGTCAGCGCGACATCGAGTGCCGTGTTCACGGTGTCGAGCAGGAACGCGACTTCGTCCGGCGCGGGTTGCGGCACATCGGGAATCGGCCCCGGAGCGTCCTCGTCGGTCAACCCGAGATAGACCCGGCCCAACTGCTCTGGCATTGCGAACACGAAGCGGTTGGTCTCCCCCGGAATTGGAATCGTCAGCGCCGCAACCGGATTGCCGAAGGCGGCGGCGTCGAATACCAGATGCGTCCCACGGCTGGGCCGCAGCTTGAGCAACGGGTCCACCTCCCCGGCCCACACCCCGGAGGCGTTGATCACCGCGCGCGCCGTGACGTCGAAGGACTCACCGGTCAACTGGTCGGTCAACCGTGCCGATGTGCCGGTGGCCGTCGTGGCCGCCACCCTGGTGAGGATGCGCGCGCCGTGTTGGGCCGCCGTCCTGGCGACAGCGGTGACCAGACGCGCGTCGTCGATCAACTGGCCGTCGTAGGCGAGGAACGCGCCGTCCAGGCCATCACGGCGCACGGTCGGCGCGAGCTCGACGGCACGGCGGGCGTCGATTCGCCGCGATCGCGGCAACACGGAGGCCGGCGTGCCCGCCAGCTTGCGCAGGCCGTCGCCGGCGGCGAACCCTACGCGCACCAGCGCGCGCGACGCCGGGCTCATCGACGCGAGCAACGGAACCAACTGCGGCATGGCCTTGACCAGGTGAGGAGCGTTGCGGGTCATCAGGATTCCCCGTTCGACCGCGCTGCGCCGGGCGATTCCGACGTTCCCGGTGGCCAGGTAACGCAGCCCGCCGTGAACCAGTTTCGAACTCCATCGGCTGGTTCCGAATGCGAGGTCGTGTTTCTCGACCAACGCGACACTCAGCCCGCGGGTAGCCGCGTCCAACGCGATGCCGGCACCGGTGATGCCGCCGCCGATCACCAGGATATCGAGCTGCTCGCCGTCGGCCAGCGCCGCGAGTTCAGTGACGCGGCGAGCTGCATTCAGCGCCGTCGCGCCGTTCACGGCGCGAGGTATCCGTTCAGCGCGCGAGCCAACTCGACGTTGAGCGCGTTTCGGTCCAACAGCTTCTCCACCATCTGCACCGACTGGATGCTGGACTGCGTGATGAGCAGGCACATGGCGCCCAGCTGGTGGGGGTCGCCGGCCCGCACGCTGCCCTCCGCCTGACCGGCCGCGATGGCCTCGGCGAGCGCGTCGATGAGGATCTGCTGGCTGGTGCCGAGGCGTTCGGCGATGTACACCATCGCCAGGCTCGGCGCGTTGCGCAGGACCGACTGGACGATCTCGTCGTTCTGCAGGTGCTCCGCGACGAGCACGACACGGTCAACCATCGCCTCGCGGCCGACGCCGCGATCCGGGATGGTCTCGAGCACGCCGGCGATGCGCGCGGTGAGCAATTCGGCGATCACCCAGCGGATGTCGGACCAGCGTCGGTACACGGTCGGCCGGCTGACGCGCGCACGCCGCGCGACTTCCGTCATCGTCGTCCGCTCGACGCCGTACGTGAGGATGCACTCCGCCGCGGCATCGAGGATTCGCTTCTCGACGCTCATTCCGGAGTTACGGATTGACGACACGTGTAATACTGTAACTCATGCCACGTCCTGATGCCCGTCAGAGCACACTCCAACCGCCGATGAAGTGGAACGCGTGGGGCGATCCCGCCGAGGCGAAGCCACTGTCCGACGGGATCCGGGGACTGCTCGAGCAAGCCCTCGGTGTGCAGGATTCCGACGCCCCCGAACTGCAGGCCGACGAGGTCCGATTGCGACCGTCGGCACTGTCCGACGCTGACCGCGACGCGTTGACAGGCATCGTCGGGCCGGACTACTGCCGCACCGGCGATCAGGACCGACTGCTGCGCGCGGGAGGGAAATCGACGCCAGACCTGTTGCGCCGCAAGGATTCCGGTCAGCAGGACGCGCCCGACGCGGTACTGCTGCCGGGTACTGAGGACGAGATCGCGGACATCCTCCGGTTCTGCAGCGAGCAGCGCATCGCGGTCGTCCCGTTCGGCGGCGGAACCAGCGTGGTCGGCGGCCTGGACCCCATCCGCGGCGAGTTCGACGCGGTGGTCTCGTTGGATCTGCGCCGCTTGAACGAGGTCCACGCCCTCGACGAGGTGTCCGGTGAGGCCGAACTGGGAGCGGGAGTGACCGGCCCGGATGCCGAACGGCTGCTGGGTGAACGCGGTTTCTCGCTCGGGCACTTTCCGCAGAGTTTCGAGTTCGCCACCATCGGCGGCTTCGCCGCGACCCGGTCTTCCGGCCAGGACTCCGCCGGCTACGGCCGCTTCGACGACATGGTGCGCGGTCTGCGTGCGGTGACGCCGGTCGGCGTGATCGATCTCGGCCGCGCACCGGCCTCGGCGGCCGGACCGGATCTGCGTCAACTGCTGATCGGTTCGGAAGGCGTGCTCGGCGTGATCACCCGCGTGCGGCTTCGGGTTCACCCGGTGCCGACCGCGACCCGCTACGAGGCGTGGTCGTTTCCCGATTTCGCCACCGGCGCCGACGCGCTGCGCGCCGTCGTGCAGACCGGGACCGGTCCGACGGTGATCCGGCTGTCCGATGAGGCCGAGACCGGTGTGAACCTCGCGACCACCGACAGCATCGGCGAAAAGCAGATCACCGGAGGGTGTTTGGCCATCACGCTCTTCGAGGGCAGCGAGGCGCACGTCGCCAGCAGGCATTCGGAAACCCGTGCGGTGCTCGAAGCCGCCGGCGGCACGTCGCTCGGCGAGGAGCCCGCGAGAGCCTGGGAGCACGGCCGGTTCGGCGCACCGTACCTTCGCGATTCGCTGTTGTCGGCGGGCGCGTTGTGCGAAACGCTCGAGACAGCGACGAACTGGTCCAACGTGCCGGCGCTGAAGGTTGCGGTCACCGAGGCGCTGACGAACTCGCTGGCCGAGTCGGGCACACCCGCACTGGTGTTGTGCCACATTTCGCATGTGTATCCCACCGGGGCGTCGCTGTATTTCACCGTCGTCGCCGGCCAACGGGGCAATCCGATCGAACAGTGGCGCAAGGCCAAGGCCGCCGCATCCGAAGCGATGATGCGCACGGGTGCCACCATCACCCATCACCACGCCGTCGGCGCCGACCACCGGCCGTGGATGCGCGACGAGATCGGCGACCTGGGCGTCGCGATCCTGCGCGCCGTCAAGGACACGCTCGACCCGGCGGGAATCCTCAACCCGGGCAAGCTGATTCCATGACGCTTCAGGGCCGCGTCACGATGCTGACCAACCCCGCGTCGGGGCACGGCAGCGCACCGCACGCGGCAGAACGCGCCGTCGCCCAGTTCCATCGGCGCGGAGTGGACGTCGTCGCGATCGCGGGGACCGACGCCGAGCATGCGCGAAAGCTCGTCGAGGGCGCGCTCGAGCGTGGGATGGATGCGCTCGTCGTGGCCGGCGGCGACGGCATTATTTCCCTTGCGCTGCAAGTACTTGCGCAGACCGACATTCCGCTCGGCATCATTCCCGCCGGCACCGGCAACGACCACGCGCGCGAGTTCGACATCCCGACCCGCGATCCCGAGGCCGCGGCCGACGTGGTGGTCGACGGTGCCGCCGGGACCATCGACCTCGGGCGTATCCGGTGCTCGGACGGCACCCAGAAGTGGTTCGGCACGGTGATGGCCGCCGGATTCGACTCGCTGGTCACCGACCGGACCAACCGGATGCGCTGGCCGCACGGCCGCATGCGGTACAACCTCGCGATGGTGGCCGAGATGTCGAAGCTGCGGCTGTTGCCCTTTCGGCTGTCGTTCGACGGGCAGGAGATGACAACGGAGTTGACGCTGGCCGCGTTCGGCAACACCCGTAGCTACGGCGGAGGGATGCGGATATGCCCGAACGCCGACCCCACCGACGGCCTGCTCGACGTGACGATGGTGGCGTCGGCGTCGCGGACCAAATTGATCCGGCTGTTCCCCACCGTGTTCAAGGGCACGCACGTCCACCTCGACGAGGTGCGCACCGCCCGGGCGAAGACCATCACCGTCGACTCCCCCGGGATCAACGCCTACGCCGACGGCGAATACATGTGCCCGCTCCCGGTGGAGGTGTCCGCGGTGCCGGGCGCCTTGAAGATCTTGACGCCGCGCCGTTTGTGAAACGTACGACGAAAACCGGCGAAAAGCGTCGCGGGATTCACATTCGAGCGGGGAACTAACCGACGCCGCGGCTGATGTCGTCGGCTAACCGACTCCGCGGCTGAGCCAGCTCACCTCCGCGCCCGCACCGCCGTCGCGATACGGCTCGAGGGCCTCGTCCCAAGCGGTGCCCAGCACCGAGTCCAGCTCAGCGGCGAGCATGTCAGCGCCGGAGGCCATCAGCGCGCGCAGCCGCATCTCGCCGACCATCACGTCACCGTTGGCGCTCATCAACCCGCTCCACAACCCGAGCTGCGGAGTGTGGCACCACCGATGGCCGTCGACGCCGGGGCTCGGGTCCTCGGTCACCTCGAACCGCAGCACCGACCACGACCGCAGCGCGCTGGCCAACGCTGCGCCCGTGCCCACCGGACCTACCCAGTTGGTGACGGCGCGCAGCTGTCCCGGCATGGCCGGCTGCGGGGTCCACTTCAGATTCGCCCTTGCTTGCAGGGTCGACGACAACGCCCACTCGACATGCGGGCACACCGCCGCGGGTGAGGCGTGCACATACACCACGCCTGTCGTCGCGTCGGCGAACTGGTTCGACGCACGCATAGCTGCTCCTTCGGCTCCACGAGGGACGTCTTCCCCAAGCGGCCTCTCGAAACCGAATTACAGCTGTGTCGTGCGTGTCTATTGTGCCCTGTGAGACGCCTGTTGCGCTAGTCTGCGCCGAATTCTCTCAGTACTTCGTCAGAGAGTTGCCGCCACGGCTGGTACGCCCACTCGCCGAATTCCCGGTCGGTGAGCACCACAAGCGCCAAATCGGCCTGCGGGTCAACCCACAAAAACGTCCCTGACTGGCCGAAATGGCCGAACGTCCGGCCGGAGTTCTTCGCCCCCGTCCAGTGCGGCGACTTGTCGCCGCGGATCTCGAAGCCCAGCCCCCAGTCGTTGGGCCGCTGGACGCCGAATCCCGGCAGCACGCCGTCCAGACCGGGAAACTGCACCGAGGTGGCCTCGCCGTGGAGCTGCTCCGACACCGTGACCGGCCGGAGCAGATCGCCGGCGAACGCCGCGAGATCGGCCACCACCGACGTCGCACCGTAACCCGCGGCCGCCGCGCCGCCGTCCAGCTCCGAGTCGTTCATGCCCAACGGTTCGAACACCGCTTCGGTCAGATACCGCCCGAACTCGATGCCCGTGGCGTTCTCGAGCGTCTCAGCGAGCACCCCGAACCCGTAGTTCGAGTACACGCGGCGCGTCCCGGGCTCGGCCATCGTCTCCGCCGAGTTCATCGAGTAACCGGAGGTGTGGGCGAGCAGATGACGCACGGTCGCCCCCGGCGGCCCGGCTTCGGTGTCGAGTTCGACGGCGCCCTCCTCGACACCGACCTGTACCGCTCGGGCGGCGAGCGGCTTGGTCACCGACGCCAACGGGAACCGATGCCGCATCTCGCCGCGCTCGGCCAAGACGCCGGACGGCCCGACCACGGCGGCGGCGGCATTGTCGACGGGCCAGTCGGCTATCGCATCCAGCGCGCTCATCGCGCCGAGCTTAACCGCCGGGTCCGGCCGTCCAAGCCGCGACGATCGCGGCCACGTGTCGCGCATCCGTGCCGCAGCACCCGCCGAGCACGCTGACAGCCGGTAGCCGGTCACGTAGCCCGGCGTGGCGGGCCGCGAGATCTTCCGGATCGCCCTCGTCGAGTTCGGTGGCCTCGTCGAGCTCGGCGTGGCTCTTGGCCGACGCGTTCGCGCGGAGGCCCACGATGCGGTCACGCCAGGCACCCTCGTGGTCGAGTGCATCGGAGAAGTGAGTAGGGTGCGCGCAGTTCACCATGAAGTAGGCTGCCGCGCCGTCGGTTTCGGTGTCCACCCGCTCGATCGCCTCGTGCAGCGGTTCCCCGGTCGGCAGCCTTCCGTCGGTTTCGACGGTGAACGACACCGCCGCGGGAATGCCGACCGCCGTCGCTGCCCGCACAATGCCGATCGCCTCTTCCGCATTCGTCATCGTGATCGCGGTGACCTGGTCGGCCGAGGTATGCGCAAAGGTTCCGATTTGAACGGCGTGGTACCGCTCGGCGTCGTCGGCGCTCATCGCCTCGCCGGGGTCGTAGCCGTCGCCGCGCGGGCCGACGCATCCGCTCACCACGGTGGTGATCCCGTCGGCCGCCGCCGATGCGCGGACGTCCTCCGCAAGTGCGACCGCGGCACGGTTGACCGTGTCGAGACGTTCCGCCGAATAGCCGAGTTGTGCTGCCCAGTCGGGGTTGGCGCGCCACGTCGGTGTTTCCACCACGAAGCCGGCGCGGTGCGCGCGTGCGATCGCGAGATAACCGTCGTAGTAGCGACGCAACCGCGCGCGGGTGTCCGGCTGCTCGACGAGCGGGAACGCCGCGAAGGCAGGCAGGTCGAGCCCGTCGTGGAACACCAGCTCGGTCTCCAGACCCCCGTCGGTGACGAACAGGCCATGGCCGCCAAGCTGCGGCAGGCGTTCCCGGCGGGCTGCTGCTGTCACGGTTTCCATGACGCTCCTATTTCCGCGCGATGTAGTAGTTGTTGATCGGATCCGACTCGATCTCGCATAACTCGACCTCGACGAAGCCGGCGTCGGCGAGCATCGACGTGGCGAGTTGATGACCCCAGCAGGTGCCGAGGCCGGCGCCTTCGAGAGCCAGCGACACGGTCATGCAGTGCATCGTCGAGACCGTGTAGAGGTACGTGGACAGCGGCACACCGACGTTGTCCTCCAGCCGACTCGAGGCCTTGATGTCGACCATCAGGAAGTAGCCACCCGGTCGCAGCGCGCGCTGGATGTTCGCCAAAACCGCGGCGGGTGCGGCCTGGTCGTGGATGGCGTCGAAAACCGTTATCACGTCGTAGTTTTCGGGCATGTCGAGGCCAGCCACGTCGGCGGCGACGAATGTGACATTCGACAGGCCGAGCCGAGCCGCCTCCGCGCGACCCACGCCGAGCCCCTCGTCGGAGAAGTCGATTCCGGTGAACCGGCTGGCCGGGAACGCCTGGGCCATCACGTTGATGGCATGTCCACTGCCGCAACCGATGTCGGCGACGTCAGCGCCGTCGCGCAGCAGCTGCGGCAGCCCGTCCGCCAATGGCAGGATGACGTCGACGAGCGCAGCGTCGAACACCTCCCCGCTCTGTTCGGCCATCAGGGTGTGGAAGCGCGGATATTCGCGGTAGGACAGGCCGCCGCCGGCACGGAAGCAGCCGATGATCTTCTGCTCGACCTCGGCCATCAGCGGGATGAACTGCGCCACCCGGGCGAGGTTGTCCGGTCCCGCGGCGCGGGTGAGCACCGCGGCGCGGTCACGGGGCAGCACGTAGGTGTCGGTCGCCGGGTCGAAGTCGACCACCCGAGCGGTGACCACGCCGCCGAGCCACTCCCGCACATATCGTTCGTCGAGGCCCGCGGCCTCGGCGATCTGGGCGCTGGTCGACGGCGGCAGTTCGGCCATGGTGTCCCACAGCGAGGTCTGGTGGCCGATCGACAGGAGCAGGGCCAGGCTCGCGCCGTCGATCGCCGCGACGATCCGCTCGGCGAACTGCTCGGTGGTGTCGTCGGCCGGCCGTTGGTCGATGTCGGTCATGGCTGGTCCTCCACTCGGGGTGCAATACCGTCAATTGCACAACGGGTGACCGCGCCGGGTGGTTCAACCGCGAAATCAGCCCGGTGAATCGCAGCCATTAGGTTGTACGCATGAGTCAAACGGTGCGCGGAGTGATCTCCCGGAAGAAGGGCGAGCCAGTCGAGGTCGTGGACATCGTGATCCCCGACCCCGGTCCGGGCGAGGTGGTCGTCGACATCACGGCATGCGGGGTGTGCCACACCGACCTCACCTACCGCGAGGGCGGCATCAACAACGAGTATCCGTTCCTGCTCGGCCACGAGGCCTCGGGCACGGTCGAATCGGTGGGCGAGGGGGTCACCAACGTCGAACCGGGTGACTTCGTCGTGCTGAACTGGCGTGCGGTGTGCGGGCAGTGCCGGGCCTGCAAGCGCGGTCGCCCGCACCTGTGCTTCGACACCCACAACGCCGCGCAGAAGATGACACTGTCCGACGGCACCGAGTTGACGCCCGCCCTGGGTATCGGCGCATTCGCCGACAAGACGCTGGTGCACGAGGGCCAGTGCACGAAGGTCGATCCGGCGGCGGACCCGGCGGCGGCCGGGCTGCTGGGCTGCGGCGTGATGGCCGGTCTCGGAGCGGCGGTCAACACCGGCGCGGTGAACCGTGACGACACGGTCGCGGTCATCGGCTGTGGCGGAGTGGGCGATGCGGCGATCGCGGGTGCGCGCCTGGTCGGCGCCAAGCGGATCATCGCCGTCGACACCGACGCCAAGAAGCTCGACTGGGCGCGCGACTTCGGCGCCACCGACACCGTCAACGCGCGCGAGTCGGATCCGGTGGAGGCGATCCAGGATCTCACCGACGGGTTCGGCGCCGACGTGGTGATCGACGCCGTCGGCCGGCCGGAGACCTGGAAGCAGGCCTTCTATGCTCGCGATCTCGCGGGAACCGTTGTGCTGGTCGGTGTTCCGACCCCGGACATGACGCTGGAGATGCCGCTGATCGACTTCTTCTCCCGTGGCGGCTCCCTGAAGTCCTCGTGGTACGGCGACTGCCTGCCGGAACGCGACTTCCCCACGTTGGTCAGCCTCTACCTGCAGGGCCGGCTGCCGCTGGACAAGTTCGTCAGCGAACGCATCGGCATCGACGATGTGGAAGAGGCCTTCCACAAGATGCACGGCGGACAGGTACTGCGCTCGGTGGTGATCCTGTGAACGCCGGGCCGATCGGCCGGGTGGTCACGCACGGCACGTTCGAACTCGACGGCGGCAGCTGGGAAGTCGACAACAACATCTGGGTCGTTGGTGACGACTCCGAGGTGGTGGTGTTCGACGCGGCGCACGACGCGGGTCCGATCGTCAACGCCGTCGGCGGCAGGCACGTCGTCGCGGTCGTGTGCACGCACGGCCACAACGACCACGTGACGGTCGCACCAGAACTCGGTCTGGCGCTCGACGCCCCGGTGCTGTTGCATCCCGCTGACGACGTGCTGTGGCGGATGACGCACCCGGACAGCGACTTTCGCGCGGTGGCCGACGGCGACACCCTGCGGGTGGCCGGCACCGAGCTTCGCGCCCTGCACACCCCCGGCCACTCGCCGGGCTCGGTGTGCTGGCATGCGCCCGAGCTGACCGCGGTGTTCTCCGGAGACACGCTCTTTCAGGGCGGACCGGGTGCGACGGGGCGGTCGTTCTCCGACTTCCCCACCATCCTCGAGTCGATTTCGGGTCGGCTGGGCAAGCTGCCCGGCGACACCGTCGTCTACACCGGCCACGGCGACTCGACGACCATCGGTGACGAGATCGTCAACTACGACGACTGGGTGGCACGCGGCAGCTGAGCTGGAGCCACTAGTCGTCGAGCGGTCGGGCCGCTTTCCGCGTGCGCGCCGACCAGATCAACGCGGCGATGAGCCCGACGGCCCCGAGCGCGGCGAGCCCGCCCCACAGCCACAGCAGCCGGCCGTGGGAACTGTTGTGGCCGAAGGCGAGCCGCGGGTCGATGTATCCGCTGACATCGCCGTCTGTCGAGACGCGGTAGGTGTTGGCCTCGGGTGCCTGCACCACCCAAACCGGCACATGTGTGTCGCTGTCGAATGTCGTTGTCTCGCCGATGCTCTGGGTTGTCACCGGGTCCGGGGCACCGTCGGGCGCCTCGATGTTGAACCTGATCTGGGGGATGGCGAAGCCGCTCCTCGGCTGACCGGCCGTCATGGTGTGGAAGCTGACGGTCACGTCGCCGGCCGGCAACTGGACGCTGCCGCTGCCCGGGATCGGCACCTCTCCGTACGCGTCGAACTCGTCGAACACGAAAACGGTCAGCGCCAGCGTGACGAAGAAGCCGACGACGGCGACCACCAGGGTCAGCACGGAGACGACGACGGCACCGCGCGGGGTGACCCTTGCGCTCATGGGCTGAGTTTGTCATGGCCGACCGCGCGCCGTATGCGGCGGGGACTACCGTCGGAAAGTGACCGGATCTGTTGCCCGCACATCACCGGAGGTCGCGATGCCCGAATCCAGCATCGTCGTGCGGCCCGAGCCGATGGAAAGCGGGTCGTACACCGCGAGCTCACGGCTGCAGGCCGCAGGACTGCAGGAGGCGATCAAGCTGTTCGAGGAGGCGGCCGCCGCCGTGCCCGTCCCCCGGCTCCCGCAGCCGTTCGTCATCGCCGACTACGGGGCTTCGACAGGCCACAATTCCCTGCTGCCGATCTGCGCGGCAATTGCGGTGCTGCGCAATCGGACCCGAACCGACCACTCCACCTTGGTCGTGCACACCGACGTGCCGGAAAACGACTTCACCGCATTGTTCCGGACCCTTGCCGAAGACCCGGACACGTATCTGAGCAAAGACGCCGCGACCTTCGCCTCGGCGATCGGCCGGTCGTTCTACTCGCAGATCATGCCGTCGAGCAGCGTGCACCTGGGCTGGAGTTCGTGGGCGGTCCACTGGCTCAGCCGGGTTCCCGCGCCGATTCCCGACCACGTGCACATCGCCTACAGCCGCGACGAGAAGCTGCGCGCCGCTTACGCGCGGCAGGCCGCCCAGGACTGGCAGGAGTTCGTCGCGTTTCGCGGTCGCGAACTGCGTCGCGGCGGTCGTTTGGTGGTGATGACGACCGCGGTCGACGACGACGGCGAGATCGGCTACCGCCCGCTGTTCAGTGCGCTGGTGGACGCGCTCGAGGAGTTGACTGCCGCACGGCTGCTGACCACCGATGAGGTCCTCGCGATGGGCATCCCGATCATCGGCCGCAGCAAGTCGGACTTCTTGGCGCCGTTCGCCCCGAAAGGCCGCTTCGAGCAATTGGAGATCGAACACCTCGAGGTGTTCGACGCCGGAGACCGCTTCTTCCAGCAATACCAAGTCGACGGCAACGCAGCGGCTTTCGGCGCCCAGTGGGCGGCGTTCTGCCGGGCCGCGGTGTTCCCGACACTGGTGGGCGGCCTCGCGGGCGGCGCTGCGGACCCGCGGTCAGCGGAGCTGGTCGACCGGCTGGAGGCGGGACTCGCGGCCCGACTCGCCGCGGCGCCGGAGAGGACGCAGATCCCGATGGCGCACCTCGTGTTGGCCAAACGGGAGCGGAGCCACTGACGGCCCGACTCAGGGCGCCATCTCGTAGGCGCCGTCGTAGGCCTGCACGCGTTCCCACACCCGGCCGAAACGCCCGGCGTCGTGATCGGGTGTGCGGACGGCGTCGAGCGCCCAGGACCGCTGAGCGGTGGTGGCCGTCGGCTTACCGTGCAGCGCAACGGCATACGCGTTGAAGTCGCGGATCTGAAAGTCGAAGATCTGGTCGACCAGATCTCGATCCAACGCGGTCAACCCCGCCTGCTCGAGAATCAGCTGACCGTAGACGATCAGCGAGAACAGGTGACCGACGTTGAGCAGGAAGTCGAGGTCCTTCTGCTGTTCGGCGTCGGGCGCCGCGGTCAGCAGCAGGTCGCGGAACGCCGTGGCCTGGCCGTAGAAGACCCCGACGTTCGGGATGTCCAGGTGTTGCTCGTACACCGGCGTCCAGTCGGCGAACTGCACTTTGGCGGCCCCGCGGGTCGGGCCCTGGTTCCAGAAGAACGTGTCATCGGCGGCGTCGTCACGCGTCGGTATCTCGGGATACTTCGCCGGGTTGAGCATGTAGTTCGGCATGAACTTCAGCACCAGGCCGACGTTGACGTGCACGGTGCCTTCGAGGCGCGGCAGTGTCCCGATGAGCGCAGCGATCTCGCGGAACATCGTGTTCTTCTCGTATCCCTTGGCCGCGATGACATCGTGCAGCGCCCTCAGCACGGTCTCGCCCTCCATCGTCACCTTCGCCTTGGTCAGCGGGTTGAACAGCAGGTATCGCCGGTCATCGAGGCTGGCCGCGCGAAAGTAGTCGACGGCGCGCCCGCTGAACAGCTTCATCGCGACCAGTCGCGAGTAGGCGTCGACGAAGTTGACCCGGACGTGCGAGAAGTCGGTGACCCGGTTGCCGTACAGGATGCGGTTGTGGGCGTGGGTGATCGCCTCGTAGAACGCGTGCTCGGCCATCCCGATCGAACACGTGCAGAGGTTGAACTTGCCGACGTTGACCGTATTGAGCGCTGCGGCAAAAGCTTCCACGCCGGTGTGCAGGATGTCCTGTTCGCGCACCGGATAGTTCTGCAGCCGGAACGTGCTGACGTAGATCTGCATGTGCACGACGTTGTCGATCAGGTGATAGTCCTCGTGCCGGCTGTCGGCGACGAAGAAGACGTACCCGTCCTGGCCCTCGGTGTCGCCCCGGCGGCCGAACACCGACACCATGCTGGCGACGTTCCCGTTGCCGATGTAGTACTTCTCTCCCGTCGCCCGGTACACGATGCCGTTGGCGCGGTCCTCTTCACCGGCGGGGGTGAGGACCATGTCGGTGTTGTAGACGTCGGCGCCGTGCGCGCGTTCGGACAATCCGAACGCCATCACCTCGCCGGCCTCGAGGTCGTCGGCGGCCCGCAGCTTGGCGTCCTTGTTCTCGCTCTGCCAGATCGGTCCGAGACCCAGGATCGTGACCTGCTCGGTGTACCAGTAGGTCAACCCGTAGAAGCCGAGAATCTCCGACAGCGCGGCGTTGCGGGCCGCATCCCAGCGCTTGTCCGGGTTGTCGCCGGCGAACTCCGACGGCGTCAGGAAGGTGGCGAACAGCTTCTCCCGCTTGACGAAGTCGACGAAATCGGCGGGCCACTGCGCGGCCAGGTCGTCGTCGAGAATGCGTTTCTTGCCTTGGCTTTCGAACCAGTCGACCGTCGCGCGCAAGAGCCTGCGCGTCTCGGGGTCGAACTGCTGCGGATCGTAGGTGTTCGGGTTGAACAGCAAGCCGTCCGTCTGCGTCATTGCGCAAGCGTAGGGCGCAGATCGGCGCTACGGAGCGGGTTGGCCGGGCAGTTGCGGGGCCGGCACCCACGGCAGTCCAGGGATGGTCGGGTACGGCGCGGTCGGGGTCCAGGCGGGCGGCTGCGTCGTTGCCGGCGGCTGCGTCGTTGTCGGGGGCTGCGTGGTCGTCGGCGGCTGCGTCGTCGTCGGGGGCTGAGTCGTCGGTGGCGGCTCGGACGTCGGCGGCGGCGGCGGTGAGGGCGACGGCGGCGCCTCGGTGACCGTCTGCGTCACCGGGGGCGGTTGGTAGACGGTCTGCGGCGGCGGGGCCTCAGTTTCTGGCGGCGGTGCCGGCGACGATGTGGGCCGCGGAGTCGCCGTCATCGGCGGCGCGGTGGTCGAGGCGGGCGACTGCGCGTCCTGTCCGCTCGTCGTCACCCACAGCACCGCGCCCACGAGCGCAGCAAGCACCACGACGGCACCGAGCGCGATCGGCACCGCCGGGTTGCGGTACCACGGCGCCGGTCGGGGCGGCAGGTCGTCCCAGGACTCGTCGGCGAACTGCATCTGCGGGCGCACGCCGGCGGCCCCCGCCGTGTAATCGTCGTACTGGTCCGTCGGCGCCACCTCGGGGGGTTCCTCAGCATCCGACCAGGCCAGGGCGCCGAAGCTGCTCGACTGCGGCGACATATCGTCGGCCTGCGAGGCGACTTCGGGCGCCATGGCAGTCGCCGCGGCAGCGGCAGCAGCGGCCCCGGGAGCCGCGGACATCGCCGTCATCCCCTCTTCGACCGTGCCGCGGACGGCTGAGAGCCCAGCGCCCACCGCCGCGGCCAACTCGGGGTGGGCCGTCGTGATGACCGGCACCCGCAACCGCTCCGACAACGTCGTGGTGACCAGCGGGATGCGCGCGCCGCCGCCCACCGTGGCGACGGCCGACAGTTCTCGAATCCCGTTGCGCTTCAATGTTTCCTGAAGCGCATCGGCGAAGCCGGTGACCGGGGCGCGCAGCAGCTGGTCGAGTTCGGTGCGGGTCAGGCGCACGTCGCTTCGCCGCCCGGGCAGCTCGGCCACCAGCGAGGTGAACGCTGCCGTCGACAACCGTTCCTTGGCGGCCCGGCACTGCGCGCGCAACCGCGACAGCGAGCCTATCGCCGACGTGCCGGACAGGTCGATGGCACCGGCTGCGGACAGGTCGTTCAGAACATGGGTCAGCAGGCCCTGGTCGATCAGGTCACCCGAGAGATCGGTGTGCCGCACCGGCTCGCCGACCGGGCCGTAACCGCTGCCCGCGTCGACCAGGCTGATGGTCGTGCCGCTGCCGCCGAAGTCACAGAGCGCGATGACGCCGCGCGTGGGCAGGCCCGGCTCGTCGTGCAATGCGGTCAGCGCGGCGACCCCGTCGGAGACGACGGGCGCCTTGTCGGGATGCCGGAATTCCGGAACCCCGGCCAACGCACTGCGCAGGGCGTCGACGGACGCCGGTCGCCAGTGCGCCGGGTGCGTCACCGCGACCGGGCCGGCGGGTCGGCGACCGCCACCCACGGCGTAGAGCATCGCCCGCAGCGCGTCGGCGAGCACGGCCTCGGCGCGATGAGTGGAGCCGTCGGCGGCGACGATGCCGACCGGATCGCCCACGCGGTCCACGAAGTCGGTGAGGATCAGGCCGCGCTCGTTGAGGTTGCGGTTCTCGTTGGGTAGGCCGACCTCCGGCGGCCGGTGCGCGAACCGCGTCAACACCGGCGACCGCCGCACCGCGGACCGACCCACGACGACGGCCGAGAGGTTGGTGGCGCCAACCGACAGCCCAGCTCCCTGCGCCATCAGCGGATGGTGCCCGCGCCCGGGATCAGCGGCAGATCGAGCGCGGTCACCCAGCCCGGCGATAGGTCGTTGACGGCGGGCACCGCGTTGAGCGCACGCAGACCAGTGGCCAGGCAACCGGCCGCAGCCGCGTCACGACCCGAGCCGTCGGTGAACCGGAACGCGGTCTCCTGGAAGATGCTGGGCGTGCCCTCGATGTCGACGCGGTAGACGTCGTTCTGGTTTCCCGACGGCCAGTCCGGCGCGGCGTCGTTGCCGATCCGGTTCACATGCTCGAGTTGAATCCGGGTCTGGCCCTGGTAGACGCCGTTGACGGTGAACCGCACAGCGGCGACGTGGCCGGGCGCGATGACTCCCTTTGCGGTCTTGCGTTCGGTCGGCGTCACCCACTTGTCCCAGGTGGTGGTGATCTCGTCGAGCATGATCCCCGCGGCGTGGGCGATCATGGGAACCGTTGCGCCCCAGGCGAACACCAAGATGTCGGGGTTCTCCAGCAGGGGCCGGTACTCCGGCGGCTTGCCGATGCCCATCTCCCGGTCGTAGTCGCCCTCGTAGTTGGTGTAGTCGAGCAGTTCGGAGGCGCGGACCGTTCGCACCTCCGAACACAGCCCCATCAGGGTCATCGGGAACAGGTCGTTGGCGAAGCCCGGATCGATGCCCGTGGTGAAACACGACGACTCGCCCAGTTCGCACGCGACGGTGATCGGCTCGATCCAGTTGGTGGGTTGAGGTGCATCGTCGGCCAGATCCACGGCGTCATCGCGGTGGAGCAGACGTCGATTCCGGCGCGCAGGAATCGGGTGATCAACGCGATGTTGTCGTCGGCGCGGGCGGCCGTGGGGCCGTAGTGCACCAGCGCGTCGGGTTTCAGCGCGATCAACGCGTCGACGTCGTCGGTGGCAGCCAGCCCCAAGGGCTCATCCAGTCCGCAGATCTCTGCGACGTCGCGCCCCACCTTGTCCGGATTGCTCACCCCGACACCTACCAGCTCGAACAGCGGGTGCTTCACGATCTCCGGGATCACCATCTTGCCGACGAAACCGGTGCCCCAGACCACTACGCGTTTGGCGCCCCCAGAATTCGTAGCCACAGCTCGAAGTTACAGGTTGATCGGATCTGCCGGGGCAGCCGTTTTGGTGCTGTCCTGAAGCGTTGCCTTGAACTGCATCACGCGGTAGGGCCAGCCGCTCGCAGTGTTCCATTGCGACACCATCAATCCGAAACCGCCCTCGACGTCGAAGCGGGACCCCGGCAGCAGGTAGCCGCCGTACAGCTGAGCGACACGGCTACCGGCATGGTCCTCGGCGTCCCAGGCCGATCCCAGCACCGGCGTTTGGATCGGCGTGGTGTGCATGTTCGCCACCGGCGACGCCACCACCCGGTAGCCGAGCGCGTACCGCGACGCGAGAAATCCGCCGAGCACCCACTTGCCCGAGCCGATGCGGCGCAAAGCGAGCTCGCCCCACCTCTCCCCGGCGGGCGTGATGGGCGTCGCGCGGGCGCCCCACTTCCACCGGCCACCCTTGAAACCCCAGCCGAGGTAGCGGCTCCGGTCCCCGATGTGCTCAGGGCGCACGCGCATCAACACGATGCCCTTGTCGCGCTGAAAACCGGTGGCCGCCACGTAGATCCAGTTGTCGTCCGGATCGTGGTCCCACGCCCAGCACTGCGCGTGACCGTCGTGCAGGTCCGCGGGGAACCTGGCCTTCTCCCCCAGGTGCGTCCAGGTGACACCGTTGTCGCGCGAGCACCAGATCTCGGTCCACGCGACGGTGCCGAACCCGCGGTTGACGATGGCGTGCAAGTACATCGAATCGCCGACGGTCAGCAGGTCCGACGGGATCACGGTGCTGATGCCGCCGCGGCGCCATCCGCGGAAGCCGTCGTCGTGCGCGTAGTCCCACAGTTGCCGCGCGTAATCGGGGTCGCTGCCGCCTGCGCGTTCGTAGACGATTTCGTGATCGGCGTCGCCGGTGCCGATCAGCACGACCGGCGAGCGCCAGTCGCCCTGCCCCACCTTGCGACCCGAGAACGTGTCGCCGAACACCGACACCAGCTTCCCGTTCGGCGCGATCACCGAAGCGCCGAGATCGGTGCATGTGACGCCCCATCGGTCGGTGCGGCCCGGACCGGTCACATCGACGGCTTTGCCGTTGGGCACCTAGGCGCAGCGGCGCAGTCCGCCGGGCTCGCAGATCAGCGGGTACGGCGTGACGGGAATCGCCAGCGGTTCCTTGAACGACAGCGTCAACGGGAGCACGGCCATGCCGGGCTGCTCGCCGCAGACCTCACCGTGGAGGATCTTGGCGTTGCCGGCGAGCGTGGCGCCGTCGAACGAGTAGATCTCCTTCTGGAGAGCGGTGCTGCCGTCGGGGCAGTGGCGGATCGAGTCGAACGTGTTGGACTGGAAGGTCCACTCGCCGCCGACCAGGTTGGCTTCGGAGCCACCGCGCCCTGCGGGGGTGACCTTCAACCGGCAGCCGACGGCGAGGATCAGCGGATCGCGCAGGTCGCCGACGGTCGGGACGCAGATCGGATAGATCTCCCAGGTGGTTTCGGCCTGCCCGGCGATCCGGACGGTGTAGACACCCTCGGGGGTGTCCGGCGACTTGACGTCCCCCTGGCCTCGCGCGATACCGGCGGCGCCGAACACCACGCCGAGAATGAGCGCGGCAACGCCCAGCGTTCGTGTGACCGTGTTCCTCAACGTCATCCCTTTCCGGCGTCGGCGGTGAACTGAGTATCCCAGTGTGCACATCACCGCGTCACCGCTTTGCCGAGGACCGGGTTTCGCCGACCAGCGCCGACGGGTAAAGATTGCACGAAACTCAGGGTGGTGGCGATGAGACGACTGGTGGCGTGGTTCGCCATCGCCCTGCTCACCGCGGTCGCCGCCTGCTCCACCGGCCAGCGCGTCGACCTGGGCGACTCGTCGGATTACCTCATCGCCGCCATCGCCGGCGAACCCGACCAACTGGACCCCCACAAGACCAGCGCGTACTTCTCGTTCGAGGTGCTCGAGAACGTCTTCGACACGCTCGTCGAACCCGACGCCGACCTCGTGATGCGGCCCGCCCTCGCACAGTCGTGGGAGGTCAGCCCAGACCAACTCTCGTGGACGTTTCACCTTCGACCGGGAGTGACGTTTCACGACGGCAGCGCGCTGAGCTCCGACGACGTCGAGTTCTCCTACCGCCGGATCATCGACGAAAAGCTGGCGAACGTCGACAAGTTCAGCGCCGTCACCGACGTGCGGGCCGTCGATCCGTTGACCGTCGTGATCGCGGTCAAGCAGCCGACGCCGAACCTGTTGACCAACATCGGCGGCTTCAAGGGCATGGCGATCGTGCAGCGCCGCAACGTCGAGAGCGGTCAGATCGCCACCCACCCGATCGGCACCGGGCCGTTCGCGTTCGCCTCCCACAAGAGCGGTGACTCGATCACGCTCAAGGCCAACCCGTCGTACTGGGGACCCCCACCGAAAGTGCCGGGCGTGACGTTTCGCTTCATCTCCGAACCGTCCACCGCGCTGTCGGCGCTGCAGGCCGGTGAGATCGACTGGACCGACGCCGTTCCGACGCAGCGGGTGGCCCAGCTGCGCGACGACGACTCACTGCATCTGGCGGTGACGCCGAGCAACGACTACTGGTATCTCGCGCTGAACGAGGCCCACAAACCGTGGGACGACGTGCGGGTCCGCCGGGCCGTTGCCTTCGGCATCGACCGCGACGCGATCGTCCAGGCCACCAGTTACGGGACCGCGGCAGAGAACCAGCTCGCGATTCCCGAAGGCAACCCCTGGTACACCGAGTACCGGCGTTACCGCTACGACCCGGACACCGCCAAGCGGCTGCTCGACGAGGCGGGGGTCGGCAACCTCGACCTCGACATGCTGGTCACCGGTGAATACCCGGAGACCGTCACCGCGGCCCAGGTCATCGCCGACAACCTTGCGCCGCTTGGTATCACGGTCCACATCCGTACCGTCGACTTCGCGACATGGCTCGACGAGCAGAACTCCGGGCACTTCGACATGCTGATGATGGGCTGGCTCGGAAACATCGACCCGGACGACTTCTACTACGCTCAGCACCACACGGACGGCACCAGCAACGCGCAGAAGTTCTCCGACCCCGACGTCGACCGCCTGCTCGACGCAGGCCGGGTGCAGACCGATCATCAAGCGCGCGAGGACATCTACCGGCGGGCGGCGACGATCATCGCCGACGAGGTGAGCTACATCTTCCTGTACAACCCGTCGGTGATCCAGGCGTGGGTGACCAACCTGTCGGGCTACGAGGCCCGCCGCGACGGCGCGGTGCGGTTCCGCACCGCGAGCCTCACCGAGGACGAATCATCATGACACGCTTGGTCACTCATCCGATTGCGCGTTTTCTCGCGCGCCGGTTGGCCTACTCGGCGGTGGTGTTGCTCGGGGTGGCAGTCGTCAGCTTCGCGCTGATGCACCTCGTGCCGGGCGACCCGGTGCGCATCGCGCTCGGCACGCGTTACACGCCGCAGGCCTATGAGGCGCTGCGGTCGGCCAGCGGCCTCGACCGACCGATCGTCGGGCAGTTCTTCGGTTATGTCGGCTCGGCGCTGACCGGCGATCTGGGAGTGAGTTTCCGCAACGGCGATCCGGTGACGCAGATCCTGCTCGAACGCCTTCCGGCGACGGTCTCGCTGGCCGCGGCGGGAATCGTCATCGCCCTGCTGATCGCGATCCCGGCGGGGATCTGGTCGGCTCTCCACGAAGGCAGGCTCAGCGACGCGATCGTGCGCATCGGCAGCCAGTTCGGCGTCTCGATCCCCGACTTCTGGATGGGCATCCTGCTGATCGCGCTGTTCGCCTCGACGCTGCACTGGCTGCCCACGTCGGGCTACCGGCCGCTGCTGGAGGACCCCGCGGGGTGGTTGCGCCACCTGGTGCTGCCCGCCGTGACCATCGGCCTGGTCGCCGGGGCAATCATGACGCGGTACGTGCGCTCGGCGGTTCTCGAAGTCGCCACGATGGGCTACGTGCGTACCGCGCGGTCGAAAGGGCTTGCGCCGCGAGTCGTCACGCTGCGCCACACCGTGCGCAACGCGCTGATCCCGGTGTTGACGATCACCGGCATCCAACTCGCGACGATCCTGTCGGGGGTGATCGTCGTCGAGGTGGTGTTCGCCTGGCCCGGGTTGGGCCGTCTGGTCTACAACGCGGTCGCGGCGCGCGACTATCCGGTCATCCAGGGCACAGTGCTGCTCATCGCGGCGCTGTTCCTGCTGATCAACCTGATCGTCGACGCGCTGTACGCCGTCGTCGACCCGAGGATCCGCCTGTCATGAGCACACCGGAGACCCGCGTTTCCTCACTGCGGCTGCTGCTGGCCAACCCGGTCACGGTGGTGAGCGCGGCGCTGCTCGTCGCGATCGCTTTCGTAGCCGTCACCGCGAATTGGATTGCGCCGTACGAGATCAACGACGTCGATGTGCCCAGCGCGCTGCGGCCGCCCGGTGGCGCCCACTGGTTCGGCACCGACGAGCTGGGCCGCGATGTCTTCTCCCGGGTGCTGGTGGCGACGCAGGCGTCGATGCGCGTGGCGGTGATCAGCGTGGCATTCGCGGTCGTGGTCGGCGCGACGGTCGGGGTCCTGGCGGGCTACCGAGGTGGCTGGCTCGACACTGTGTTCATGCGCGTGGTCGACGTGATGTTCGCGTTCCCGGTGCTGCTGCTGGCTCTGGCGGTGGTGGCGATCCTGGGACCCGGTGTGACGACGACGATTCTGGCGATCGGCATCGTCTACACGCCGATCTTCGCGCGCGTCGCGCGGGCCAGCACGCTCAGTGTGCGCGTCGAACCATACGTCTCGGTGTCGCGCAGCATGGGCACCGGACACCTCTACATCCTGCGCCGGCACATCCTGCCGAACATCGCGGGACCGTTGGTGGTGCAGACGTCGCTGTCACTGGCGTTCGCGATCCTGTCGGAGGCGGCACTGTCGTTCCTCGGGTTGGGCATCCAGCCCCCGCAGCCGTCCTTGGGCCGGATGATCTTCGACTCGCAGGGTTTCGTGACGATGGCATGGTGGATGGCGGTTTTTCCCGGTGCCGCGATCTTCGTCGCCGTGCTGGCATTCAACCTGCTGGGCGACGGCCTGCGCGATGTGCTCGACCCGAAGCAGCGCACGATGATCGAGGCCCGGAGACGATGACCGAGCCGGTGTTGAGCGTGCGCGAGCTACAGGTGGCGATCGGTAGGCGCGAGATCGTACACGGAGTCTCGTTCGACGTGGAGCGGGGCAAAACGCTGGGCATCGTCGGTGAGTCGGGTTCGGGCAAGTCGATGACCGTGCTCGCCGCGACGGGACTGCTCGACGCACCGGGCGCTTCGGTCTGCGGAACATCTACTCTGACAACCGATTCCGGTCATACTCAGCTCGTCGGCGCACCGAGCCGGGTGCTGCGCAGCGTGCACGGCGGCCGGATCGGCTTCGTGTTCCAGGACCCGGGCACGTCGCTGAACCCGCTGCTCACCCTCGAACGCCAGATCACCGAATCCCTCGAGACGCACCGCAGGATGACTCGCCGCAAGGCACGCACACGTGCGCTCGAGTTATTGACCGCGGTCGGACTGCCGGATCCCGAAGCGCGACTGCGCGCCTATCCACACCAGCTGTCGGGCGGGCAGAAGCAGCGGGTGATGATCGCGATCGCGATGGCGTGCGACCCGGCGCTGCTGATCGCCGACGAACCGACGACCGCACTCGATGTCACTACTCAGGCCCAGATCGTCGACCTCGTGGCCGGCCTGCAACGCGACTTCGGCACCGCTGTCGTGTGGATCAGCCACGATCTCGCCGTCATCGGCCAGGTCGCCGACGAAGTGACGGTGTTGCGCGGCGGCGAATCCGTCGAGCAGGCGTCGATCACCGACGTCTTCGAGCACCCCCAGCACTCCTACACGCGCGAACTGCTCGCCGCCCGCCCCCTGATCGGCGGATCCGGGCCGCTCGCCGCGTCCGATGCTCCGGTGCTGCTCGACGTCGACGGACTCGATGTGCGCTTCACGGTCGACACGCCGGCCGGCCGGTCGACCGTCCACGCCGTCAAGGCGTTGTCGTTTCACGTCCGGCGCGGCACCACGTTGGGTCTCGTCGGCGAGTCCGGCTCGGGGAAGTCGACCGTGGCGGCCGCGCTCACCGGATTGTTGCGACCTGATGCCGGCACCGCGACGCTCGACGGGTCGGATGTGTTCGGCGTCCGCGGATCAGCGGAGAAGGCGTTGCGCCGGCGGATCGGCCTGGTGTTCCAAGACCCGTTCGCGTCGCTGAACCCGCGCTCCCGCGTCGGCGCGTCGATCGGCGAACCGCTGTACGTGCACCGGCTCGGGGGCGGCCGGCCTGCGCGGGCGGCCAGAGTGGCCGAACTGCTCGAATTAGTCGGACTGCCAACGTCATTCGCCTCGCGTTACCCGCACGAGCTGTCCGGCGGCGAACGCCAGCGGGTGAATATCGCCCGGGCGCTGGCCGGCGAGCCCGACCTGCTCATCCTCGACGAAGCCACTGCCGCACTGGACGTCTCGGTGCAGGCGCGGGTGCTGGACCTGCTGGCCGGCCTGCAGCGCGAGCTGGGTTTGACCTATTTGTTCATCGCGCACGACCTCGCGATCGTGCAACAGGTCAGCCACGACGTGCTGGTGATGCGCGACGGCGCAGCGGTGGAGTACCGGCCCGCGTCCGACCTGTTCGCGTCACCGCGGGATGACTACACCCGCGCGCTGCTGGCCGCCGTACCTCCTGAGCGCCCTCGGGTTTCGGCACCGTGAGAAGGTTCTTGCCATGACTCAACTGGACGGCAAGGTCGCGTTGGTGACGGGTGCGTCGGCAGGGCTGGGCGCCGCGGTGGCACAACTTTTCGCGCAGCGCGGCGCGATTGTGTTCGGCATCGCTCGCGACGCGGAGAAGATGGCGTCGGTGTTCGAGACGGTGCCCGGTGGGCGGTACGCGTCGGTGGACGTCACCTCGTCGGCGGCGTGCCGGGACGCCGTCGCACAGTGCGTCGACGAGTTCGGCCGACTCGACGTGTTGGTCAACGTGGCGGGCTTTCACCAGATGCGACACACCACGACGATGACCGACGACGACTGGGACCGCGACCTCGCGGTCAATCTCAACGGCCCGTTCTATCTGTGCCGCGCCGCGCTGCCGCACCTGCTCGAGTCAGCAGGCAACATCGTCAACGTCACGTCGATCGCTGGCGTCGAAGGCGAGGTGTACTCGGCGGGGTACTGCGCGGCCAAACATGGTCTCGTCGGCCTGACGCGCGCACTCGCCGTCGAGTACACCAAGGAGAAGGTGCGGGTCAACGCCGTGTGCCCGGGCGGTATGCCGACGGCGCAGACCACCGAGTTCACCGCGCCCGGAGGCGCCGACTGGGACCTCATCATGCGCATCGCCTCGCCGCGCGGATTCATGGACACCGTCGACGTCGCCAAGGCGATCGCGTTTCTGGCCAGTGACGACGCCGCCGCCATCCACGGCGCGGTGTACCGCGTGGACAACGGCAAAGGCGCCGGCTGACCTACAGCAGCTTGTGCTCAATCACGGTGTCCAGATGCGGCTTGCGCCAACCGCCGCTGACTTTCTCGATCCGCACACCGATCTCGCCGCCGGCGATCTCCAGCGTGCCGATCTGATTGCGGAAGTGCGGCATCGTGACGGGTCGCCAGCGCAGGCGCGGCTCACCCACTCCGGCGGTCCTCACCAACAACTTGCCGACGACCTCCGCAGCTCGGGTGTGTCCAAGTCGCAACACGATTCGTTCCACGGCCGACGGCTCCTTGCGCAGTCCCGAGCACACCACCTGCCAAATCTTGGTCTGCGTGCTCGGCGTGTTCTCGGGTAGCTCGACCTCCGAAACCCAGCAGTGGTGGACGTCCCCGCCGAACATGATCATCGACTCGGGGGCTTCACCGCACTCGCCGGTCGCGACGTCGACAACCAGATCCTCGAACCGCCGGAAGCTGTGCTGAAAACACGCCCAGTGGTCGAGGTTGGCCGTCATGCGCACCATCTCCCCGAGCCCGGTCAGCCGCCGGCCCCACGCGCCGTCGGTGACGGCCTCCGACCAGCCCTCGATGTGGTGCATGCCGTAGGGCAACAGGATCGGCAGCGAGCTTGCGAACAGCAGGTGGTCGTAGCGGCCGTCGATCTTGGCCCTGATCCAGTCCCACTCCTCGTCGCTCATGATCCGCCGGTCCCCGGGCCGCAGTTGTCTTCCGGTGCGCGAGTCGGCCACGATGAGCCGGACCGAGCCCAGGTCGCGGCACATGCTGAATCGTGAAGCGCCGTCGTCGCTTTCGGCCTGTTTGGCGAGCATCCGGATCGGTTCGGCGCCGTCCCGGCTGGCGAGCACCTGCTGCAGCGTCTCGTCGTCGGCGAGTTCCTTCGGCGACATGTTGCCCAGATGCTGATAGATCCAGTAGGCCATCAGCCCGCCCATGATCCTGGTCTGGTACCAGTCGGTGCTGCGCTTCTCGTCCAGCCATGCCTGCGACGTGTTCCACTTGTCGTTGATCTCGTGGTCGTCGAACATCATCGACGTCGGCAAAGTGGACAGCATCCATCGCACCACCGGATCACTCCAGGCATCCCAGTAGCCGATGCAGTACTCCTCGAAATCCTCGAGCACCTCGACCGGTCCGTTGGCGTGCACCTCGCGCTCGGCGACCAGGTCAACGACACGATCAGGGACCTGGTCGCCCATCATCAGCAGCGCATCCGGCCATGATGCCGAGGGCTGCCGCAGCATCCGCATACCGTAGGTGCGCA
>NZ_LZKP01000126.1 GCF_001672895.1 Mycobacterium sp. E740 | reverse complement strand
GCGGCGACCCGCTGCTGCACGGCGTGGGCAGTTCGCTGATCCGCCTCTACGGCGCCGAGCGAGTGGCCGTCCTGCCGCACGTGTCGTCGGCGACGTTGGCCTGCTCGCGGATGGGCTGGGCGGTGCAGGACACCGAGGTGATCAGCCTCGTCACCAATGCACCGCACACCGCAGTGCGCCGCGGTGGCCAGGCGATCGTGCTGTCCCGTGACGGGGCAACGCCTTCCGTCGTGGCCCGCCTGCTCACCGACACCGGCCGCGGTGAATCCGAGTTCACCGTCCTCGAGCAACTGGGTGGTCCCGCCGAGCGCCGCCGCACCGCCACCGCCCGCCAATGGTCGGCAGGGGCACCGTCCGACGTCGACGACCTCAACGTGGTCGCCGTGCGCTACCTCCCCGACGAGCGGTCGTCCGGGGTGCTGCCCGACGACGCGTTCACCAACGACGGGCAGATCACCAAGCAACCGGTGCGGGCGGTGACGCTCGCGGCGTTGGCACCACGGCCCGGTCAACTGCTCTGGGACGTCGGTGCCGGGTCGGGCAGTGTCTCGATCGAGTGGTGTAGAAGCGGCGTCGGTTGTCGCGCAGTGGCATTCGAACGCGACGAACAGCGCCGCAACCGCATCACCGCCAACGCCGTGGCATTCGGCTCCCAGGTGGACGTGCAGGCGGACGCACCGGCGGCCTTCGAACTCGTCGCTTCACCGGATGCGGTGTTCATCGGCGGCGGACTGACACAGCCGGGATTGCTGCAGGCATGCTTCGACCGGTTGCCGGTCGGCGGTACGCTGGTCGCCAACGCCGTGACGGTAGAGTCTGAAGCCCTTGTTGCACAGTGGTATTCGGCGCACGGCGGGGAACTCAGACGCTTGCAGCACCACCGCGGTGAGCCGCTCGGCGGGTTCACCGGCTGGCGTCCGGCGATGCCGGTCACGCAGTGGGTGGTGGACAAACGATGACCGTCTACTTCATC
Source organism: Mycobacterium sp. E740 (assembly GCF_001672895.1). Classification (GTDB taxonomy): domain Bacteria; phylum Actinomycetota; class Actinomycetes; order Mycobacteriales; family Mycobacteriaceae; genus Mycobacterium. The sequence goes on along the minus strand of NZ_LZKP01000126.1, from coordinate 19,372 downwards.
GGCGCCGGCCCGGGTGCGGCCGACCTGATCACCGTGCGCGGCCAGCGGTTGCTGAGCCGCTGCCCGGTGTGTCTCTATGCGGGGTCGATCATGCCCGAAGACCTGCTCGCCTTGTGTCCACCGGACGCCCGCGTGGTCGACACCGGCCCGCTGACGCTCGACCAGATCATCACCGAACTCGCCGATGCCCACGCCGCCGGCCTGGATGTGGCTCGGCTGCACTCCGGTGATCCGTCGATCTACAGCGCGCTCGCCGAGCAGTGCCGCCGCCTGACCGATCTCGGCGTCGACTACGAGATCGTGCCCGGCGTCCCAGCTTTCGCCGCAGCCGCCGCCGTGCTGGGGCGCGAGCTCACCGTTCCCGGTGTGGCGCAGACGATCACGCTGACCCGGGTGGCCACACTGTCGACGGCGATGCCCGACGGTGAAGACCTGCAGACGCTCTCGGCGCCGGGAGCGACGCTGGTGCTGCACCTGGCCGCCGCGCAGATCGACATGATCGTCCCGCAACTGCTGGCCGGCGGGTACCAGGCCGAAGCACCCTGTGCTGTCGTGGCGTTCGCGAGTTGGCCGCAGCAACAGGTGGTCCGCTGCACGCTGGCGGAACTGGCGGCGCACACCAAGGCGGCGAACATCACCCGCACCGCGGTGATCGTCGTGGGTGACGTGTTGGCGGCCGAAGGCTTCGCCGACAGCTACCTGTACTCGTCGGGCCGGATGCGCAGAGGACGGCACTGATGCGAATCCTGTTGCTGGGCGGTACGTCCGAGGCGCGTGCGCTCGCGTCGCGGCTGCACCCCGACGTCGCGGTCGTCAGCTCGCTGGCCGGGCGGGTGCCCGACCCCGCGCTACCGGTGGGCGACGTGCGAATCGGGGGGTTCGGCGGCATCGACGGGCTGAAGCGCTGGCTGCTGGACAGTGCCGTCGACGCGGTGGTGGATGCCACCCACCCGTACGCCGCCACGATGACCGTGCACGCCGCCGCGGCATGCGCTGAGCTGGAGCTGCCGCACCTGGTGCTGGCGCGTCCCGCGTGGGCGCCAGGTGATGCGCTGGTCGTCTCCGACGACCGTGAAGCGGCCGAAGTCGTTGCCGCCCAGCGGTTTACACGTGTGTTCCTGACGACGGGTCGGTCCGGTGCGGCGGCCTTCAAGGATGTCGACGCGTGGTTTTTGATCCGCGCCGTCACACCGCCCGACACACAGGACCTGCCGCCACGGCATCAAGTCCTGCTGTCCCGCGGTCCATACGACTACGACGACGAATTGGCCCTGCTGCGCGAGCACCGCATCGACGCACTGGTCACCAAGAACAGCGGCGGCGCCATGACGCGACCGAAGCTCGACGCGGCGGCCGCGTCGGACATCCCGGTGGTGATGGTGGACCGGCCGCCGCTGCCTGCCGGGGTGGCGACCGTCGCGAGCGTCGAGGAGGCGGTGGACTGGGTCATCGGTAGGAGCTGATCAGCTCCATCGTGTCCAGTTCGCGGATGGCGCGGCACCCGCGGCTCAGCATCGCCAGCATCATCTCGTCACCGCGCTCGGTGGACGTCGCGAACGCGGTGCCCAGCGCCACCAGCAGCGGAGCTTGGACGACTCCGAGGCGGTAGTCGTTCCAGCAGGTTTCCAGGTCGTACTCCGTGACGCCGTATCCCAGTAACGCCCGGTGGTAGTGCTCGACGAGGTCGCGCTCGATCTCCGCCCGCGTGGCGGCCTCGAGACTGGTCGCGGTGAAGTACGCGAGGTCGCGGGCGGGCAGCCCGACACCGATGGTCTGCCAGTCGACCACCGTGATCCGGGTGCGGTCCGGGTCGAACAACATGTTGTCGAGCCGGTAGTCACCGTGCATCAGCGCGTAGCGGCCGGGTTCGGCCATCAGCCAAGGCGTCACCGAAGCCATTGCGGCCGTGAGCGTTTCCTGGTCTTCGGAACTGATAGACGGTCCGAGCCGGTCGATCACGATGTCGGCGGCCATCCGGCATACGTCGCCCATGCCCTTCGCCGCTTCTGTGTCGCCGGGTTTCGGCATGACGATCGCCGAGAGGTTCATCCACTCCGGCGCACACCAACTCGGGCCGTGCAACCCGGCGAGCGCCTCAACCGCGAGTCGCGCCTCGCCTGGGCTGCACCCGACGATCTGGTCGCCCTGCACCGCGGGCGCCATGTCGGCCAGCAGGAGCACGACATCGGTGCCGTCCTCGGAGATGGCCTGGTGGAAACTGCGCGGCACGGGGATTCGCATCCGGTCGGCGATCAGCGAATAGAACTCGACCTCCGAGCGGTAGCCCAGCGCCACCCGCTCCCGCACGGCGTCGTCCTGCGCCGAGAGCTTGATCGCGAACGACGCGGGCAGTTCGGTCGTGCCACCATATGTCGCGGACACCCGGTAGGTGGCGCCGGTCTGCCCCGTGCCGATCGGTGTGACGTCGACCGTCTCGACGTCGGCGCCCAGCACTGACCCGAGCCACGCCGGCGTTACATCTTCGGGCCCGCGTGGAATGTCGACGACGGAGGTCACGCGCCGGACATTAACACTCTGTCGGATAGCGCCGCGGTGTGAACACCCGGTCGCAGTACCACTGTGTCTGCGAGGAGCCGACGATCAGCAGGCACCGCATGTCGACGTCGCCGGGGTCCAGGTCGGCCAGCCGGACCACCTTGACCTTCTCGCGCGGCCCGGACACGTCGCGGCCGATCACCACCGGGGTGCCGGGGTCGCGGTGTTCGAGCAGCAGATCGCGCATCGCGCCGACCTGCCAAGTGCGGGTCTTCGAGGCCGGGTTGTAAATCGCCAGCACCAGGTCGGCCGCCGCCGCCGCGGTCAACCGCTCCGCGATCACGTCCCACGGCTTGAGCCGGTCCGACAGCGAGATCACCGCGTAGTCGTGACCGAGCGGTGCCCCGACCCTGCTGGCGACGGCCTGCGCGGCGGTCATCGCCGGGATCACCCGCACCGCGACGCCGGGCCACTGCTTGGCCTCCTCGAGCACCGCGGTGGCCATCGCGAACACGCCCGGGTCGCCGGAGGAGACCACCGCGACCGCGTGGCCCTGTTCGGCCAGCGTGCAGGCCAACCGGGCGCGGGCAGGCTCGTCGGTGTTGTCACTGGGATGCCTGCGCTGGCCGGCCCGCGCGCCGACGCGGTCGAGGTAGGGGCCATAACCGATCAGGTCCGTGGCCGCGGCGAGTTCCCGACGACTCTGCGGGGTCATCCAGTCGCTGTCGCCCGGCCCGAGCCCCACCACGGCGACGCTGCCGGTCCTCGCCTCCTGCCGGCGTCGTCCCGGCAGCATCGCCAACGAGAAGTAGGGGACCGTGGCGTCGTCGACCTCGCCGATTGCGAGCACCCGCTGTCGCGACGTGCTCGCCCGCTCGACGTAGAACGCCTCGTCCAATCGTCCTGTCGCCGTAAGTGCTTGGCGCACCGCCGGATACGAGCGGCCCAGCTTGAGCAGCACCGCCGCGTCGGTGTCGGCCAGCCTGCGCTCGAGCTCGTCGGCGGGCAGTGTGCCCGGCAGGATCGTCAACACCTCGTCGCCCTGGACCAGGGGAGTGGCCACCGCTGCCGAGGCCGCGCTCACCGACGTCACTCCCGGCACGATGACCGCGTCGAACCGTGCGGTCAGCCGGGTGTGCATGTGCATGTAGGAGCTGTAGAACAGCGGGTCGCCCTCGGCGAGCAATGCGACGTCGCGGCCGGCCTCGAGGTGGGCGGCGATTCGCTCGGCCGACTCGCGGTAGAAGTCCTCCATCGCTCCCGCATAGCCGCCGGGGTGGTCTGTGGTCTCGGTGGTCACCGGGTAGACGAGGTGCTCCTCGATCTGCCCGGGCCGCAGATACGGTTCGGCGATGCCGCGCGCGATGCTCTCGCCGTGCCGGGCGCTGTGGTAGGCGACGACGTCGGCCTCACCGATGACCCGGGCTGCCTTGACCGTCACCAGTTCCGGATCGCCGGGGCCCAGCCCGACGCCCCATAGAGTTCCCCTCATTCCCGTTCCGTCGCAATCGCATTCACGGCTGCGGCGGCCATCGCGCTGCCGCCGCGACGGCCCGTGACGACCAGATAGGACATTCCGCGCGGCCGGTCGATCAGCTCCTGTTTGGACTGCGCGGAACCGACGAAGCCGACCGGACCGCCGAGTACCGCGGCCGGAGTCGGCGCGCCATCGTCGACGAGTTCCAGCAGCCGGAACAGCGCGGTCGGCGCGTTGCCGATCGCCAGCACGGCACCGCCGAGCCGGTCGGCCCACAGGTCGACAGCCGCCGCCGACCGGGTGGTGCCGAGGCGCGCGGCGAGGTCGGCGGCGCGCTCGTCGGCCACCAGCGAAACCACCTCGTTGCCAGCGGGCAGACGCGACCGCGTGATGCCCGCGGCCACCATCGACGAATCGCACAGCACGGGCGCCCCCGCCGCCAGCGCACCGTGCGCTTTGGCTACCACATCCTGGCTGAACGCCACATGTTCGGCGACGTCGACCTGCCCGCAGGTGTGGATCAACCGCACGACGACACGGGCGACATCGCTCGGGAACCGGGTCAGGTCCGCCTCGTCGCGAATCGTCGCGAACGACTGCCGGTAGATCTCGCCGGCGTCGCGGATGTAGTCGAGCACGCGATCACCCTACGGGTGGCTGGTGCGCGCCCGGTATCCGTCTCCGGTCGCCACCAGTACCTCACCGGTGGGCGGGCTGCCGCAGGCCCGGTCGCAGCCGACGAAGTGGCGGTGACCCGCGGCGGGTTCGTCGCCGGAGCCGGACAGCTCCCGACTTCGGGCCACGGCCGCGGCGGCGTCCGCGCGAACGTCGGTCAGCGAGCGCTCACAACCCGGGCTGCCGGTGCACGCGCTCACCGAGAGCCACGGTGAGTTCTCGTCGAACACCAGACCCAAGGGGGCGAGCACGCGCAGCGCGACGTCGGCGACACCTTCGTCGAGGTCGAAGACGAGGATCGAGCGCCACGGCGTGATCGCCATCGGCGCCTCGATCGCCGCGAGGTACTCGGCAGTCCGCGCGGGCAGCACGCCGAGCGGGACCGCGGCCCCGAGCGCGACACGGCCGTCGTTCTGTTCGAGCCAGCCGACGGGCGGCCGCGTGACCGCGGGCCATGTCGCTCCCGGCGCTTCGGAGGGGCGCAGATCGGCAAGCAGCACGGCTGGATCGTCGAGTTCCTTGACACGCCAGGCGGTTCCACGCTCGACCGCGAACCGCCGAGCTATCGCAATCATCGTCGCGACCGCTTCGTCCAGTGGCAGCCGGGCACCGGTGTCGCGGCCCGCCAACAGTAACGCGGCCGCGTCGCCCTCGACGTGGACGCCGACGTCCGCCCCGAGTCCGGAGATGTCGCCGCGGCCGTCGTCGATGCCGAACAGGAACCGGCCGGGCAGCGCGGCGAGCTGCGGGTCGGCCCGGATCGCGTCATCGAGTCGGCCGACCAGGGGGCGGATGTCGGTGGTCGGGCCGACCCGGCCGGACAGGGGTGAGGCGACGATGTTGCGCACCCGTTCGTGCGTCGGCGACGGCAGCAGTCCGGCGGCTGCCACCGCATCGGCGACGGCGGCGGTGTCGCTGACGCCCCGCAGTTGCAGGTTGCCTCTCGAGGTGAGCTCCAGCGTGCCTGCGCCCCAGTCGGTGGCCGCGCGTGCGAGCGTCTGCAACTGGTCGGCGGTGATCATCCCGCCCGGCACCCGCACCCGGGCCAGCGCGCCGTCCGCGGCCCGATGCACTTGCAGCGCACCGGGGCAGGCGTCCTGGTCGCGCGTCCTGGCCACGGGTTCACGGTACGCCGCACCGACGGCGCGTTGTCGTCCTGGAGAGGGGCCGGTTTGCTGTCAGCCCGCCAGCGCGACCGGACTGACCACGGCCGAGTAAGTGGACGCATCGCCGACGACGATGCGGCTGTGCCGGCCCTCGACATCGATCGGGATGTCACCTGCCAGGGTGACGCGGTTGAGCCGCCGGTACTGGTCGTCATAGTCGGCGACGGCATAGTGCTGCGTGGCGCGGTTGTCCCACAGGGCGACATCGCCGAGCCGCCAGCTCCACCGGATAGTGTTCTCCAGCTTCGTGATTCGCGCCTGGAACAGGTCGAACAACGTAGCGGACTCGGTCGCACCGAGTCCGACGAACTTCTTGACGAACTGGCCCAGAAGCAGCACCGGCCTGCCGGTCTCGGGGTGCACACGAACCACCGGATGCTCGGTTTCGTAGTAGTCGGAGACGAATTCGTCGCGGTAGGACTGCTGTTCGACGGTCGGTGAGACGGTGGGCTCGTCGTGCAGCGACGCGTAGTCGTACTGGTTGGTGTGCACCGCCCAGAGGCGTTCGGCCAACGCGCGCAACGGAGCCGGCAACCGTTCGTAAGCGGCCTGGGTGGACGCCCACGTCGTCGTGCCTCCGTACGGCGGCAGGCTGATGGCGCGCAGGATCGACGCCTTCGGGATCCGGTCGACGAACGTCACGTCGGTGTGCCAGCTGTTGGCCTTGTCGTAGCGGGAATCGATGGGCAGCAAGCGGTTTCCGCGCGACGTCACGGTCGGGTGTGCGGTCGTCGGAGTACCCAACGCTCGGGCGAACGCGAGGTGAGCTTCGTCGTCGAGGCCGTGCTGGTCGCGGAAGAAGACGACCTTGTGTTCGAGCATGGCGGCATTAATCAGCGACGCCGTCGGCGCGTCGATCCCCGCGCTCAGGTCCACACCGTCGATACGGGCGCCGATGTGGGCGCCGAGCTTTATCACCCGCGGAAATGCCGGCACGTGGGTAACCTCCAGACGATGCGTGAATCAGGACGTTACGTTCGTCGCTCGACCATGCGGCGACAAGCTTTGGACTCAACGCGAATCGAACCGGGCCGGGTTTCGGTCCGATCAAGATCGGGTAGGGCAGCGCCGTGAGGGCACTGTGGGACTACGTCATCGCCCATCACGCGCAGTTGATGTTCGATTCGTACCAACACCTCAGCGCGGTCGTCCAGAGTGTCCTCATCGCGACGGTCGTCGGTGTGGCCGTCGGAGTGCTGACCTACCGCAACCCGCTGGCCGCCAACCTCGCGACCGCGACGTCCAGCGTGATCCTGACCGTGCCGGCCTTCGCGCTGCTGGGCTTGTTGATCCCGTTGTTCGGGTTGGGCGTGGTGCCCAGTGTCGCTGCGCTGGTGCTGTACTCACTGCTGCCGATCGTCCGCAACACCATCGTGGGGCTGAACTCGGTCGATCCGGCGCTCACCGACGCCGCGCGAGGCATCGGGATGAGCAGGCTCGACACGCTGGCACGCGTGGAGCTGCGGTTGGTGTGGCCGTCGATTCTTTCGGCGATGCGGATCAGCACACAGATGTCCATGGGCGTGCTCGCGATCGCCGCCTACGTCAAGGGGCCGGGCCTGGGCAACCTGATCTTCACCGGCCTGGCCCGGGTCGGCAGCCCGACCGCCGTTCCGATGGCCCTGACCGGAACGCTGCTCATCGTCGTGCTGGCGCTGGCGCTCGATGCGATCCTCGTCCTCCTCGGCCGGCTCACCACATCGAAAGGCATTCGATGACAACGCAATCAGCCAAAGCTGCCGAGACACCCGGCCGGGAAGGCGTCCGTATCGTGCTCGACCACGTGTCGAAGGTCTATCCGGGTTCCGACCGGCCGGCGGTCGACGACGTGTCGCTCGACATCCCCGCCGGTGAGATTGTCGTGTTCGTCGGCCCGTCCGGGTGCGGCAAGACCACGATGATGCGCATGATCAACCGGCTCTCCGAGCCGACCTCGGGCAAGATCATGATCGGCGACAACGATGCGCTGTCGATCCGGCCGACGGAGCTTCGCCGCTCCATCGGTTACTCCATCCAGCAGGCAGGGCTGTTCCCGCATATGACCATTCGGCAGAACGTGGGTCTCGTGCCGGGCCTGCTGCATTGGGACCGCAAGCGCATCGCCGAGCGCGTCGACGAACTGCTCGACATGGTGGGCCTCGAGCCTGCCCAGTACGCCGAGCGGTATCCGCGCCAACTGTCCGGCGGACAGCAGCAGCGCGTCGGCGTCGCGCGCGCGTTGGCCGCCGATCCTCCGGTTCTGCTGATGGACGAGCCGTTCGGGGCGGTCGACCCGATCACCCGCAGCACGCTGCAGGACGAACTGCTGCGTCTGCAAGGCGAATTGCGCAAGACGATCGTCTTCGTCACCCACGATTTCGGTGAGGCCGTGAAGCTCGGTGACCGGATCACGGTGCTGGGCAACCAGTCCAAGATCCTGCAGTACGACACACCGCAGAACATCCTGGCCAGTCCGGCCGACGACACCGTCGCCGGCTTCGTCGGCTCAGGCGCGTCGCTGCGCCAACTCGGCCTGACGCGCATCAAGGACGTCGAGTTGCGGCCGCATCCGACCGTGCACCAGTCGGATTCGCTCGACGAAGTGCGGAAGGTGTTGGCCGGCAGCGACTTCGACTGGGTGGTGGTGCTCGACGACCGCGACCGTCCCGTCAGCTGGGTGCGCGAGAGTGCGCTCGCACGGGCAACCGCACTGGCCGACGCGGCCGAGTCGCTTGACGTGGTGAGCATGCAGTCCACCCTCGAGGATGCGCTGGAGGCGATCCTGGCCGAACAGCACGCCTCGGCCGTGGTGGTCGGGGCGGGCAGCCGGTACGAGGGCGTCGTCACGCTCGACACGCTGATCGACACGATCACCCGGCTGCGCGCCTCCGCAGAGGCGAGCACGGACGGGCAGCCATGACCGCCGTCACCGACACCGCGCAGTCGGCGCGCGCGAATCCGGGCGAACGCAGGCGACTGCTCATCCAGCCCGTGCTGGTGCTCGTCGTCGTTGCGGCCGTGCTGTTCTGGGCTTTCGACCGCGATCTGACCGCGACCCAGAAGGAGAACATCAACCCCGGCAACATCGCGACGTTGATCTGGCAGCACCTGCTGATCACGGTGGCGGTCACCGCGATCGTCCTCGCGGTCGGCGTTCCGCTCGGGGTGCTGGTGACCCGTCCGGGGGCAAAGCTGTTGCGGCCCTTGTTCATCGGCGTGGCCAACGTCGGGCAGGCCGCGCCGGCGATCGGTCTGCTGGTCCTGCTCTTCCTGTGGACCGGCAAGACCGGGTTCTGGATCGGGGTGCTGCCGATCGCGTTGTACTCACTGCTGCCCGTGCTCGCCAGCACCATCCTCGGCATCACCCAGGTGGATCGCTCGCTGGTCGACGCCGGGCTGGGGCAGGGCATGTCGCGGCGCTCGGTGCTCACGCGTGTCGAGATGCCGCTGGCGGTGCCGTACATCCTGGCCGGCCTGCGCACGTCGCTGGTGCTGGCGGTCGGGACCGCGACGCTGTCGTTCCTCGTCAACGCCGGCGGACTCGGCATCCTGATCGACACCGGATACAAGTTGCAGGACAACGTGACCCTGATCCTGGGCAGCGTGCTCGCCGTGAGCCTCGCCCTGCTGGTCGACTGGCTCGGCGGCCTGGCGGAGTTCTACCTCAACCCCAAAGGCCTTCGATGATTTGCCGAACGATCGCCACCGCACTGGCCTGTGTGCTGCTGCTGGCCGGTTGCGGCCTCGGCGCGGGCGGCGCAGTGCCGCTGAAGGTCGGGCCGGGTTCGATTCAACCCGACCCCGCGCTGAAAGGCGTGCCGATCACCGTGGGCTCCAAGGAGTACACCGAGCAGGTGATTCTCGGATACATCCTCGAATACACGCTGGCGGCTGCCGGAGCCGACGTGCGGGACCTCACCGGCATCGTCGGCTCGCGCAGCACCAGAGGCGCTCAGCTGTCGGGTCAGGTCGACGTCGCCTACGAATTCACCGGCAATGCGTGGATCAACTATCTCGGCCACGAAAAGCCGATCCCCGGCAGCCGACAGCAGTTCGAAGCGGTCCGCGAGCAGGATCTCGCCCGCAACGACATGGTGTGGCTGGAGCCGGGACCGATGGACGACACCTACGCGTTGGCGGCGAGCCAGAAGGTGGCCGAGCGGACCGGCGTGCGCACGTTGTCGCAGTACGCCGATCTGGTCAAACGCAATCCGGCGGCCGCGCGCACCTGTGTCGACACCGAGTTCCGCGCGCGCCAGGACGGTTACCCCGGGATGGCAGCGGCATACGGCTTCGACCCGGCCCGCGCACAGACGCCGGTGCTGCAGGTCGGCATCATCTATCAGGCGACGGCGGACGCGACACAGTGCGACTTCGGGGAGGTGTTCACCACCGACGGCCGCATCGCTGCGCTCGACCTCGTGGTGCTCACCGACGACAAGCAGTTCTTCGCCCACTACAACCCGTCGGTGACGATGAAACGCTCGTTCTACGAGGCACATCCGCAGATCGCCGAAGTGACCGCGCCGGTCACCGCAGCGCTCACCAACGACGCGATCATCGAGATGAACAAGCAGGTCGATGTCGAAGGTCGCGATCCGAGCGTGGTGGCGCGCGACTGGATGGTGGGCAAAGGTTTCATCACCGCGCAGTAGCCGGGCTGTTCGTCGATTGCGTCAATAACGGTGCGGCCGCGGCGTACGCTTTTGCTCGCCAAAAGGGGGCCGCATGGCAGAGAAACGCGCAGTGAAGGTCGCGATCGTCGGCGCCGGTATGTCCGGCATATGCATGGCGGTCAAGCTGCAGGACGCCGGCATCGACGACTTTGTGCTCTTCGAGGCGGCTGATGACGTCGGCGGAACATGGCGGGACAACACCTATCCGGGACTCACCTGCGACGTGCCGTCGCGCTTCTATTCGTACTCGTTCCGGCCGAACCCGAACTGGTCGCACCTCTACTCGCCGGGTCGCGAAATACATTCCTACTTCAGCCAGGTTGCCACCGAACGGGGCATCCGACCGCACATCCGGTTCGGCACGGCCGTCGAATCCGCGCGCTACGAACGCGGGCGATGGGTCGTGAAAACCGCCGAGGGCGACGAGTACTTCGATGTCCTCGTCACTGCGACCGGAGTGTTGCGGGTTCCCCGGACGCCCGCCATCCCGGGGCTGGACACGTTCGCCGGCCCGTGCTTTCACTCTGCGCGGTGGGACCACTCGATCACGTTGAGCGACAAGAGGATCGGTGTGATCGGCACCGGTTCGACCGGTGTGCAGATCGTCGCCGAACTCGGCGGGAACGTGCGGGAGCTCAACGTCTTCCAGCGCACACCGCAGTGGGTGTTCCCGGTGCCCAACTTGCGCTACTCACGGCTGACCAAGGCGGTGCTACGTCGCTGGCCGGCGCTGTCCATGGTCGGGTACCGGTTCTGGCAGAAGGCGTTCGAACGATTCCCGGCCCGCGCGGTCGTCGAGCCGGGCTGGCAGAGGCGGGTGATGGTGGCGCTGTGCCGGCTGAACCTTCGCCTGTCCGTTCGGGACCCAGATCTGCGGGCGAGGCTGACGCCGGCGTATCACCCGATGTGCAAGCGCCAGGTGTTCGCCGGTCACTACTACCGGGCACTGCAGAAGCCCGGCGTCCGACTCATCACCGACACGATCGACCGGGTCGAGCCGCGCGGCGTGGTGACCGCCGACGGCACCCTGCACGAACTCGATGTGCTGGTGCTGGCGACCGGCTTCGACGCGCGCGCCTATGTCCGCCCGATGAAGATCGTCGGAGCGCAGGCGCTCACGCTCGACGAAGCGTGGGCCGCGGGGCCCCATGCGTACCGATCGGTGGCCATGCCCGGGTTCCCCAACCTCTTCATGCTGATGGGCCCCCATTCGCCGATCGGCAACCAGTCGCTGGTGATCATCGCCGAGCATCAGGCCGACTATGCGATGCAGTGGATCAACCAGATCCGCGACGGCCATATCGTCGCCGCTGCGCCCAGTGAAGTGGCGACCAAGGAATACAACGAGGACATGAAAGCCGCGATGCCCCAAACGGTTTGGGTGACTGGCTGCAACAGCTGGTACCTCGGCAAGGACGGTCTGCCCGAGCTGTTCCCGTGGCGGCCCGAGCGGCACCGCGAGTTGTTGAGCAGTCCTGAGTTCGCCGACTTCGAGGTGCAGACAACCGCCGATCTGTGACGTCCGTCACAGCAGGACATCGAGTGATCCGTGCCACACAGATCGGTCACAAACGCCGTTCCGAGTCGTAGATTCCCGGTTACTGCACGCGTGTGTAGTAACACTCAGGAAGGTACGACGATGTTCGAACTCCTTGTCTTCGGCGCTTTGTTGGTCGTGCTCATCGCCGCGCTCGGGCTGCCCTACCCCCAGAGCACCTACGGCCGCTGGAACCGGCGCTGACCAGTTTCCAATCTGCGAGTTCCCATCTGCGGTGAGCGTGCGTGTTTGCTTTGCGACACGCCGCCCACGGGCAGCAAGTCCGCACGTTCAGCGCGTGCCGACCGTGCACAAACTGTTGCTGCAGCGCGGCGTGTCGGGTGCAGACCCGCACGCTCGCGCCGGAGGGTGGGGCGTGCGGTAGTAATGGTGGGTGGCTAGCCCGGCTTCGGAGCCTTCTACCGATCCCACCGTCCTACTTCTGTCGACGTCCGATACGGACCTCATCACCGCCCGCGCGAGCGGTGCCCGGTACCGGTGGGCCAACCCGTCGCGGCTCGTCGACGGCGAACTCGAGGACCTGCTACGTGACGCCGACATCGTGGTCATCCGCATCCTCGGCGGCTACCGCGCCTGGCAGGACGGCATCGACACCGTGGTGGCCGGCGGCGTCCCGACGGTCGTCGTCAGCGGTGAACAGGCGCCCGACGCGGAGCTGATGGCTCACTCGACCACACCCGCGGGCGTGGCACTGCAGTCGCACGTCTACCTGGCTCAGGGCGGGGTGCCGAATCTGCGCCAGCTGCACGCGTTTCTGTGCGACACGCTGTTGATGACGGGCTTCGGCTTCCTCCCTCCGCAGAGCACGCCGACCTGGGGTGTGGTGCACCGTGACGGCGGGAATGACGACGGGCCCACGGTCGCGGTGCTGTACTACCGCGCGCAGCACCTCGCCGGCAACACCGCATACGTCGACGCGCTGTGCGACGCGATCGACGAGGCCGGGGGCCGCGCGTTGCCGGTCTTCTGCGCGTCGCTGCGCACAGCCGACGCGGAACTCCTCGATCTGCTCGGCACCGCGGATGCCCTTATCACCACTGTGCTCGCCGCTGGTGGCGCGACCCCGGCGACGGCGGCGGCCGGTGGCGCTGACGACACCTGGGACGTCGCCCACCTTGCGGCGCTGAACGTGCCGATCCTGCAGGGGTTGTGCCTGACGAGTTCGCGGGCGCAGTGGGAGGTCAACGACGACGGTCTCTCCCCGCTCGACGTCGCCACCCAGGTCGCGGTGCCCGAATTCGACGGCCGCATCATCACGGTGCCCTTCTCGTTCAAGGAGATCGACGACGAGGGCCTGATCTCCTATGTGCCCGATCCCGAGCGCTGCGCCCGCGTGGCGGGGCTCGCCGTGCGGCACGCGCGGCTGCGCTCGATCCCGTTGGCGGACAAGCGCATCGCGGTGGTGTTCTCCGCCTACCCGACCAAGCACGCCCGCATCGGCAACGCCGTCGGCCTCGACACTCCGGCCAGCGCCGTCGCGCTGCTGCGCGCCATGCGTGAGCACGGATACCGGATCGACGACATCCCCGGACTCGACTCCGGCGATGGAGACGCGCTCATCCACGCACTGATCGAACGCGGCGGCCAGGACCCTGACTGGCTCACGCAGGGGCAGCTCGAGGGCAACCCGATCCGGGTGTCGGCCAAGGACTATCGCGACTGGTTCGCCACCCTGCCCGCCGAGTTGGCCGACGCGGTCGTCGAGCACTGGGGTCCGCCGCCGGGTGAGTTGTTCGTCGACCGCAGCGCGAACCCCGACGGCGAGATCGTCATCGCGGCGTTGCGTGCGGGCAACGTCGTGCTGATGGTGCAGCCGCCGCGTGGGTTCGGCGAGAACCCGGTGGCGATCTATCACGACCCCGATCTGCCGCCCAGCCATCACTATCTGGCGGCCTACCGCTGGATCGAGCACCAGTTCCACGCCGATGCGGTCGTCCACCTGGGCAAGCACGGAAACCTGGAGTGGTTGCCGGGCAAGACGCTGGGGATGTCGGCGGCCTGCGGTTCCGACGCCGCGCTGGGCAATCTGCCGTTGATCTACCCGTTTCTGGTCAACGATCCGGGGGAGGGCACGCAGGCCAAGCGCCGCGCGCACGCCACGCTGGTCGACCATCTGATCCCGCCGATGGCCCGCGCCGAAACCTACGGCGACATAGCGCGATTGGAACAACTGCTCGACGAGCACGCGAACGTCTCCGCTCTCGACCCGGGAAAGCTGCCCGCGATCCGCCAGCAGATCTGGACACTGATGCGCGCGGCGAAGATGGACCACGATCTCGGGCTGGCGGAGCGGCCCGAGGAAGACTCCTTCGACGACATGCTGCTGCACGTCGACGGCTGGCTGTGTGAGATCAAGGACGTCCAGATCCGCGACGGGCTGCACATCCTTGGCCAGACCCCCAGCGGTGAAGACGAACTCGATCTGGTGCTCGCCGTCCTGCGGGCCCGCCAGCTGTTCGGCGGCGAACAGACTGTGCCTGGGCTGCGGCAGGCGCTCGGCTTGGCAGAGGACGGCAACGACGAGCGCGCGGCGGTCGACGCCGCCGAAGCACAAGCGCGCGAACTCGTTGCGGCGCTGCAGGAGTCGGGATGGAATCCCGATGCGGCCGAGACCCTGACCGACAACGCCGACGCCGCCGCGGTGCTGCGGTTCGCCGCCACCGAAGTGGTGCCGCGCCTGGCCGGCACCGCACAGGAGATCGTGCACATCCTGCGGGCGCTGGACGGACGCTTCATCGCCTCGGGCCCGTCGGGCTCCCCGTTGCGCGGCCTGGTGAACGTGCTGCCGACGGGACGCAACTTCTACTCGGTGGATCCCAAGGCTGTGCCGTCGCGGCTGGCGTGGGAAACCGGTGTGGCGATGGCGGATTCGCTGCTGGAGCGCTATCGCACCGACTACGGCGACTGGCCACGATCGGTCGGCCTGTCGGTGTGGGGCACCTCGGCGATGCGCACCGCCGGTGACGACATCGCCGAAGTGCTCGCGCTGCTCGGGGTCCGCCCGGTGTGGGATGAGGCATCGCGAAGAGTGGTCGACCTCGAGCCGATCGCACTCGACGATCTCGGCAGGCCGCGGATCGATGTGACGGTGCGGATCTCGGGCTTCTTCCGCGACGCGTTCCCGCACGTCGTCGCGATGCTCGACGACGCCGTGGCGCTGGTGGCCGGGCTCGACGAACCCGACGAGCACAACTACGTGCGCGCCCACGCCCAGGCCGACCTTGCCGAGCATGGCGATGAAAGACGCTCCACCACACGGATTTTCGGTTCGAAGCCGGGCACCTACGGCGCCGGCCTGCTGCAGCTGATCGACAGCCGCAACTGGCGCGACGATGCGGATCTGGCCGAGGTGTACACCGCCTGGGGCGGATTCGCCTACGGCCGCGGCCTCGACGGGGCGCCGGCCGCCGACGACATGAACCGGCAGTACCGTCGGATCGCGGTGGCCGCCAAGAACACCGACACCCGCGAGCACGACATCGCCGACTCCGACGACTACTTCCAGTACCACGGCGGCATGATCGCCACGGTGCGAGCGCTGACCGGGAAGGACCCGGCCGCCTACATCGGCGACAACACCCGCCCGGACGCGGTGCGCACCCGCACCCTGAGCGAGGAGACCACCCGGGTGTTCCGTGCGCGCGTCGTCAACCCGCGCTGGATAAACGCGATGCGCAGGCACGGCTACAAGGGGGCGTTCGAGATGGCCGCCACCGTCGACTACCTGTTCGGCTACGACGCCACCGCCGGCGTGATGGCCGACTGGATGTATGAGCGGCTGTCGGCGGAGTACGTGCTCGACGACGAGAACCGCAAGTTCATGGCCGAATCGAATCCCTGGGCGCTGCACGGCATGGCCGAGCGACTGCTCGAGGCGGCCGAACGCGGCTTGTGGGCCGCACCGGAGAAGGCCACCGTCGACGGCCTGCGTCAGGTGCTGCTGGAGGCCGAAGGCGCCCTGGAAGGCTAGGTTGGTGGCGTGGCTGCCACCTTCGCCGACGTCGTCGGGTCCGAGTACATCCTGCTCACCACGTTCACCAAGGACGGCAGGCCCAAGCCGACGCCGATCTGGGCGGCTCCGGGCGCGGACGGACTGGTGGCCATCACGCAGGAGAAGTCCTGGAAGGTCAAGCGGATCCGCAACACGGCGCGGGTCACGATCGCGCCGTGCGATGTGCGCGGCAACCCGAAAGGTGAGCCGGTCGAGGCGGTCGCGGCGATCCTGGACAAGTCCGCCAACGGCGCGACCTACGACGCGATCGGCAAGCGGTACGGCCTGCTCGGCAAGACGTTCAACGTTTTCTCCAAACTGCGCGGGGGAATGAAGAACAACGTGACCATCGCGATCAGGGAGCAGTGAGCATGGCCGACACCTTCTCCGAGGTCGCCCATTCGAAATACATCCTGCTGACCACGTTCACCAAGGACGGCAGGCCGAAGCCGACACCGATCTGGGGTGCCCCCGAAGGCGACAAGCTGCTGGTCATCACCGACGACGGATCTTGGAAGACCAAGCGCATCGCCAACACTCCGCGGGTGACCATCCAGAAGTCGAGCGCGCTCGGCAAGCCGAAGGGTGAACCGGTCGAGGCGGTCGCCCGCGTGCTGCCCAAGTCCGAGACCCGTCGCGTCTTCGACAAGGTGACCAGGCGTTACTGGTGGCATGCGTGGTGGTGGATTCCGCAGGCACTGTTCCGCGGCGGCATCGACAAGGTGCACATCGGGCTGGAGATCAAGGACGCGGCGTAGCCGCCAGGTGCTCACCGAAGAACGAGAAGACGCGCCCCCAGGCGTCGTTCGTGGCGGCCTCGTCGTAGCCGAAGCCGGTGATCCGCAACAGCGGCTGTCCCGGCAGCTTGTTGGCGAAACTGTGCCCGGCTTCCGGGTAGACCTTGATGTCGGCGGGAATCGCTTTGTCCTGCACCACTTTTCGTAACCGGTCGGCGGCTCCGATGCCCAGGGGATCTCGCCGGCCGAAGCTGGCGACGATCGGGCATGCACCGGTCAGCGTTTCGTCGAGCGGACGCGGAAGTGGCGTGCCGCAGAACGGAGCCGAGGCCCCGAAGCCTTTGGGTGACATCACCAAGGCGAACTGGCCGCCCATGCAGAACCCCGCAATCCCGACGGCACCCGAGCACTCGGTCATCGCCAGCACGTGCTCGCGGGCGGCGAGGATGTCGTCGAGCGCGCGACCACGCTTGCTGAGCAGTTCGCGGAACACCCGGGTGATGCAGCGTGCGCGACCGCCCCGCGAATACAGATTCGGGGTGATCGCGATGAAGCCCGCCGCACTGATGCGCGCCGACGTCGACTCGTTGTCGGGCGCGTAACCGATCGCGTCGTGCACCACCACGATCGCCGGCCACGGACCGTCGCCGTCCGGCACCGAGAGCAGTGCGTCGATCGGGCCGCCGGGAGTGTCGATCTCGATCGTCGTCACATCGTCAATCTACGGAACCTCGGCGGGTGGTTCGGACGTTTACCGCGTATGGCGGTGCGACTGTTTCTGCTCTATGTGATCCTCGAGGTCGCGGTCGTGGTGGCCCTGGTCTCGACGATCGGCGTCGCCTGGACGCTTCTGCTGCTGCTCGGGGCATTCGTGCTCGGCCTGGCCCTGGCCGGTTCGCAGCTACGACGTCAGCTCGCGCGACTGCGCTCGGGCCTGACGGCGTCGACTGTGCACGGCGCCGCCGCCGACAGCGCGCTCGTCGCTCTCGGCACTGTGCTCGTCGTCATCCCGGGTCTGGCCTCTTCGGTGCTGGGCGCCCTGCTGTTGTTGCCTCCGACGCGGGCCGTAGCCCGCCCGATGCTGACAACGGTGCTCGGCCGGCGGATACCGCTTGTCACCGCCGGAGCCTGGCGATCGGCAGGCGTCCGGGGCGACTACATCGACGGGGAGGTCGTCGACGTCGTCGATGTCGACCCGCCCGCGGTGGAGCGCACGCCCCGGACCACCGGGGAGCATGAGAACCTGCCGTAGGTGACGACCCTTCTGCTCAACGGGCGGATCTACAGCCCAGCCATGCCTGACGCCACGGCGGTAGCGGTCCGCGACGGCGTGATTGCCTGGCTGGGCAGCGACGACGTCGGCCGCGGGCAGTTCCCCGAAGCACAGGTCGTCGACCTCGGCGGCGCGTTCGTCGCGCCCGCGTTCGTCGACAGCCACATCCACCTCACCGCGACAGGGCTTTCGCTGACCGGGCTCGACCTGCGTGCCGCCACCTCACTGCAGCAGTGCCTGCAGATGCTCGCCGAGCACGCCGGCGCGCAGCCCGACGGCCCGATCTGGGCGCACGGGTGGGACGAGTCGAACTGGCCCGAGCGCACCGCGCCCAGCACCGAGGACGTCGATGCCGTCGTCGGTGGCCGACCGGCCTACCTCGCGCGGGTCGACGTGCACTCGGCTGCGGCGTCCACACCGCTGCGCAGGCTCTGCGCCGGACTGGCCGACGCTGACGGGTACGCGCCGCAACAACCGCTGACAGGGGAGGCGCACCACCTGGTTCGCGCCGCCGCGCGGGCAGGGCTGACCCCCGGGCAGCGCGACCGCGCGCGGACGGCCGCGTTGAACGAGGCGGCAGCCGCGGGCATCGTCGCCGTGCACGAGTGCGCGGGCCCCGATATCGGCGGCCTCGACGACTGGGACGAGATTCGGGCCCTCGAGCACGGCATCGAGATCGTCGGCTACTGGGGCGAAGCGGTCACCACGGCCGCCGAGGCGCGCGCGCTGCTGGAATGCACCGGTGCTCGCGGATTGGCGGGCGACCTCTTCGTCGACGGCGCACTCGGCTCGCGAACAGCCTGGCTGCAGCGGCCGTACGCCGACGCGCCGGACTGCGTGGGAACCGCGTACCTGGACGGTGAGGCCATCGCGGCGCACCTGCACGCCTGTACCGAGGCGGGCATCACGGCGGGCTTTCACGTCATCGGCGACGCGGCAGCGGCAGCCGCAGTCGATGCGTTCGAGTCTGTCGTCGCGACATTCGGCGCGCCGGCGGTCGCCCGGTGCGGGCATCGGCTCGAGCACCTCGAGATGGTCACCGAAGAGCAGGCGCGCCGCCTCGGTGCCTGGGGCGTGCTCGCGAGCATGCAGCCCAACTTCGACGCGCTGTGGGGTGGTGGGAACGGCATGTACGCCCAGCGTCTCGGCGTCGAGCGCGCCCGGTCGTTGAACCCGTTCGCGCTGTTAGCATCCCAAGGCGTGCCTCTCGCGTTCGGTTCCGACAGCCCTGTCACCGGCATGGACCCGTGGGCGACGGTGCGCGCGGCGACGCGACCGCACCGGGCACCAATGTGCCCGTCATCCCGTCGCGCACGCCGGCGGCCCGCCACGCGCCGCGAGTGC
>NZ_LZKP01000125.1 GCF_001672895.1 Mycobacterium sp. E740 | reverse complement strand
ACCCTTCTCGATGACGACGAGCAAACACAATGATCGCCCGCCGAGACCGTCGATCTAAGGGGTGAAGGGGTGAACGGCATTCACCCCTGCCCGCGGATAGGCGAACTAAGGGTGCCCTCAAAAGACCAGGAAAGGAAGAAAATATTATGACCCCTCAAAGGGATTGTGCACCCCTTTCGCGGGGCAGGGGTGAACCGTTCACCCCTGTCACCCCTTGGGCACCCTTGGGCCGCAATGCCCTCCGTGGCAAGCAAACACAAAGCGTCGCCCTCGACGACGGGGCGGCCGGGTCTGCATTGGGCCGCCTACCCCCGTGCCCTGTGGGATGCCCCCGAATGACCCCAGTGCGCCAGTGCGCGGCAGTGCGCCGACAGTGCGCCAGCGCAATCCTAAAGGCGAGAAGAAGTGGGCAGAGGTGGGGGCCGGTTGAACGGCACCTCTGCGGGCAGAGGTCAGCAGAGGTCGGCAGAGGTGGGAGCTGGCGCCGGTGACGCGGCGGTACGTCGGCACGGGCACGATCACCGACCTGTTCGCCTGCCTCGGGGGCGTGCCCGCGCTTCCCGGTGCCGCGTGCCGAGGTCGGCACGATCTGTTCGATGGTGAGACGACCGCCGATCGCATCGCCGCAGAGCGCCTCTGCCGCGACGCCTGCCCGGCGCTGGGCGCGTGCCGTCGCTGGGTGGCGTCCCTGCCCAAATCCCGGCGGCCGGTCGGCGTCGTGGCCGGGAGGTTCGTCGACCCGGTGAGAAGATGACAAGAGGTGAACCCATGAGCCATCCGCCCTACATCGAAGTGCTGTTCGCGCGAGGCGATCCGCCGTACGGGGCCATCGTCGTGCGCGGACTCACGCCGCGATCGCTGAGCGAACTGGCCTGCGCGGTGGCCGAGGCCGACCAGGCGGGCAAGGCCATCGAGGACGTGTTCGCCGCATGGGCGCAGGTCTACGAATGACAGGCCGCGGGCGCACTACTCGTCTGGGATACGGCAGCGCACACCAGCGCGAACGGCGGCGTGTTGCCGAGATCGTCAACCGCGGCGGTGTCCGCTGCTGGCGATGCGGGAGCTACATCGATCCGGCCGAACCGTGGCACCTCGGACACGCAGACACGATGCACGCCAAACGCTTCGCCGTCTACGCTGGGCCGGAGCATGCACGGTGCAGCTGGACCGCCGGTGGACATAAGCGGCGAGGCCGCATCGCCGCACTCAAGCCGGTGCGCCGACCGCGGCCCAAGGCGCTGGAGTTCTTCGACTGATGAATCCGACTGCGCCCCAGTGTGTTTCGGCAGCTGAATTCGACTGTGCGCCAGTGTGTTTCGGTGGTTGTTGCCAATGCACACATCGATGTTTGCTGGGATCGCTCTGACCTGCGGTTTGGTGCGTTTTTTATTAGCTGGCTTCCACATAACACCTGTCGCCGAGCGATCTATCTACCGCCGTTTTGACATGCCGCCGAGCGAACCGCCGCATAGGCGCTGAGCTGGCGGTTTATTCGCTACAGCAAACTATGAGATGTGTTGTGTGCCAACAAGATTCGGCTATCAAGTAAGACCCGCCGGGGCAGGCCTCCCGCTCGCCCGTGCGTTCACCGACAGCGGACGGCGCGTATTCCCCCGCCCCGGCGGGGTCGTGTCCATCGTCGCACGCTTGCGTCGCCGGTACGCCTTCTGACGGCAAGGGCTTGAGCAGTAGGTCGCGTCGCTGCGCGCCATGGGGAACGCGCGGCGACAGCCGCGACACTGCGTCCACCACACCTCGGCCATGAAATCCATTGTAGGCGTTACGGATAACATTCTCGCTTAGCGTTACGGCTAAGCAATTGTCGCCGTTAATATTCCAATTCCGTGCGACACTGGAAGTCGCCGGGCCGTTGTCCGGTATCCGGTGACGCCGTTGCGATCACCGTTCCCGGGAGAGCCCGGTGGGCCGATGCCAGTTGTGGCGTCCGCTGGCCGTGAGGGCCAATGCTCCTTGAGGACCTTGCGCGCTGCGAGCGCGCCCCTGGCGTCGTAGCCGAACAGTAAAAGGATGAAGCGATGAAAACCGATATTGATGCACTGGCGGAACTTCCGCTCGACCAGCTGGAGGAACGCGTCGCGTTCGCCCGCGCCCGCGTCGAGGATCGCGTGCAACGTTGCGAGGCCGAGAATCGCGACATGACTAGCCGCGAGGCTGATCTGACCGCCGACGACCGCCACGAGCTCGGGGCGCTGCGTGATGCGATGGCGTTGAGGTCCCGCAATGCCGAGCAGTCCGAGAAGGTCGCGCGGGCAGTGGCCGAGGCCGTCGAGACCCGCTCCGCACCGTGGCAGCCGACGCTATTGGTGAGCGAGGCCAACCTCCACGCCCACGCCGAGGCGTTGCGAGAGGGCCGCCCGTTCGGCGCGGTCGAAACCCGTGCGCGAGTGACGGCGGCATCCGATCTGGGATCGGCTGGTGCGTGGGCGACCGCCGCCCCGAATGAACCACGACACCTGATCGCGTTCAGCGGTATCCCGGTGTCGGAGTTGACCGGTCGCACCGCGCAGGTTCCCCATTTCACTGGCCCGACCGCGACGGCGGGTGCGGGCGAGACCGCCGACCATCCCGAATACGACGCCGTCGATCCGGTCAATCTGACCGCGCTGCGTTACGGCCGCTGGTCCGATGTGAGCGCGTTGGCGAACGTCGTCGACGACCTGATCGGGCTGAACAGGATGCACAGCTGGGGAATCGCCCGGGATCTGGATGCGGTGGCCGTCGACGCGGTGGAGGCGGCGGGCGCGCTGAACTCCCTGGGAGTGTCGGCGGGAGAGATCGAGGCCAGCGTGCGCGAAGCGATCCTGTTGGTGGCGGCCACCTGCTACGTCGCCGAGACCGATGTGGTGGTGGTCGGCACCCCAGCCGATCTGGCAGAGCTGACCGCCGTCACCCCCGGCAACGCCGCCGATCTGGGCAGCTATGCGGTGCGGTTCAACGGTGCGCGGCTGTACGCGACGACGGCGGCGTCGGCCGACATGCTGACCGTCTTCGCCCCGTCGGCATTCCGCGTCTTCCAAAGTCCGCTGCAGTCGGCGAGTTTGATCGACCCGCAGTCGGGTGCGCACAGGTTCGGTTCGTGGGTGCACTCCACGTCGGTCGCTCAGGAGATCGCGGGCAGCGCCGTGTGGGTCGGCGGGTCGTAACCTGGCGGGTCATGTCGGCATCTGCGAGTTCATCACGGTGAAGTCCATAATGCCGAGACGTGCCACGTTCTAGAGTTGTCCCACACTTTTCCGGCCATCAGGTCGGAGGCGAAACGGGGGGCACCATATGGCGTGGTGGTTTGGGCTCGGACGGAGCAAGACTGCCGGAAATCCTGCAGTCAGAGAGTGTTCCCACTCCGACGCGTGGAGTTCTCAGGGAACGGAGGTGTGCCGAAAGTGCGGTGCCCGTAAGGGCGGCGTTCACGGTGAGTGGAAGCCCAAGCCCGGCCCCGACTGCCTGCAAGGTAACCACGTCTACAACAACAGTGGCCATTGCAGAAATTGCGGAAAGCCAGACACTACGAATTGGTGAATGGCGCACCCTGTGGACGCGGCATGGTCAGAGCCAGCCGGGGTCGTCTTCGGGGCGCTGGGCCTCCGAGGCGCGCTGTCGGGTCGCCGCTGCGTCGGCGGTGCGACGCCACATGGCCTCGTCGAAGTCCGAGTTGGCGGCCACCTGGCAGGCCAGGGACCACACATTGCCGTCAGGTGCGGGCGCGCCGCCCGTCTGGACGCTCCACATGAGGGTCAGCGCGCCGCGAATGTCGGCGAGTTCGGCGGCGGGGAGATCGCGCATCCCGATCGCCTCGGCCTCGTCGTCGTCGACGCCCCGGAACCGGGCGTGCATGCACACGTACGCGACCAGCGCCGCGGCCTTCTCAGTCGAGCTGGTCGCGCGCTGCACTCGCGCCCTGTGTGCGTCGAACATGTCTTCAGTCATGATGATGGAATCCTTCCGGCACGAATTAGTGCATCAACTTGATGGCACTGAAGCGGGCTGCCGACACGACGTTCGACGACCGCGGTCGCGGTCAGGTGATGGCCGACACCCTCGTCGAACGCGTCAACGGCCTACCGGCCGATGTACCGGTGCCCGTCGCAGTCGACCTCGTCATCACCGACGAATCCTTGCTCGGCGGCGACAAGACTACGGCGCGGGTTCCCGGTTACGGGCCGATCCCGGCCGCGATCGCTCGCCGGTTGGCCAGCCGCGCGATCGCGGACAACCGCTCCAAAGCCACGCTGCGCCGGCTCTACCGGCACCCGTCGTCAGGTGCACTCGTCGCGATGGAGTCGCGGGCTCGGCTCTTCCCGAAGGCGCTCGCGAAGTTCATCGTCCTGCGAGACGACACCTGCCGCACGCCTTACTGCGATGCCCCGATCCGACACACCGACCACGCCACTGCACACGGTGCAGGCGGTCCAACCAACGAGCTCAACGGTGTCGGCACATGCGAAGCCTGCAACTACGCCAAAGAGGCCCCTGGCTGGCGGGTCATCACCCGTCGCAGCGACGACGGCATCCATACCTCCGAAGTGCGCACGCCGACGGGTGCCCGCCATCGATCGAAGGCGCCGCCGCTTCCCGGCTCCCCACGATCGCAGTCGAGCTGCATCGAGATCGCCTTCGCCGACGAGTTGGCCTGGCGCGACGCCGCCTGATTGCACCGAGCCCGCCGCATACTGATCCCATGGAACTGCTCACCGGCTTCGGGCTGGCGACCGCGGCGGGTCTGAACGCCTACATCCCGTTGCTGGCGCTCGGGCTGCTGTCCCGGTTCACCGACCTCGTCGCCTTGCCCGCCGGCTGGGCTTGGCTGGAGAACGGCTGGGTGATGGCGATCGTCGCGGTCCTGCTCGCGGTAGAGATCGTCGCCGACAAGGTGCCCGCCCTGGACAGCGTCAACGACGCTGTCCAGACTTTCGTGCGGCCGACGGCCGGTGGCATCGTGTTCGGATCGGGCACCGCGGCGCAGACGTCGGCCGTCAGTGACCCCGGCGCGTTCGCACAGTCCGGGCAGTGGATTCCCGTGGCGATCGGTGTCGTGGTCGCGCTCGTCGTGTCGCTCACCAAATCGACGGTGCGCCCCGCTGCCAACGTCGCGACCGCCGGTGTGGCGGCACCGGTGCTGAGCACGATCGAGGACGGCGTCAGCATCAGCCTGGTGTTTCTCGCGATCCTGCTGCCGGCGCTCGTCCTGGTGGCGGCGGTCGTATTGATCTGGGCGGCAGTGCGACTCATGCGCCGGCGCCGCCGTCGCCGAGCCGTCGCGAACGAGAAGTCAGGGTTGTGATCGCGGTCAAATCACGACCAGGAATGCTATTTCGCGGCACCCGAGCGCGCGGCAGCCCGCGCAGCTAGATCCAGACGCCCTTACCTACTGCGACCACTCCCCCTGCGCTGATCGCGAACCGTTCCCGGTCCTTGTCGAGGTCGACCCCGACCATTTCGCCCGGCCCGACGACGACGTTCTTGTCCAGGATCGCGTGGCGCACCACCGCGCCGCGGCCGATGCGGGTGCCGGGCATGATCACGCTGCCCTCGACGATCGCGCCGTCGTCGACGACGACGTTCGACGACAACACCGAATTGCGCACGGACGCCGCCGAAATGATGCTGCCCGCACCCACCACCGACTCCTGCGCCGAGCCGCCGTTGACGAACTTGGCCGGCGCCAGCATCTCCGACTCGCCGCGGATCGGCCAACGCTTGTTGTAGAGGTTGAACACCGGGTGCACAGACACCAGGTCCATGTGTGCGTCATAGAACGCGTCGAGGGTCCCGACGTCGCGCCAGTAGCCGTGATCGCGCTCGGTGGCCCCGGGCACCTCGTTGTTGCTGAAGTCGTACACCGCCGCCATGCCGTCGGCGACGAGACGCGGAATGATGTCGCCACCCATGTCGTGGTCGGAATGGTCGTCGTCGGCGTCGGCCCGAATCGCGTCGATGAGCACCTTGGTGGTGAAGATGTAGTTGCCCATCGACACGAACGTCTGCTCGGGGTCGTCGGGCGTGCCCGGCGGGTCGGCGGGCTTCTCGATGAAGCCGCGGATGCGCCCCGACTCGTCGGCGTCGATACAGCCGAACGCCGTGGCCTCGGCGCGCGGCACCCGGATGCCCGCGACCGTCGCTCCCGCGCCGCTCTCGATGTGGAACTGGACCATCTGCTCGGGGTCCATGCGGTAGACGTGGTCGGCGCCGAACACGACGATGTAATCCGGATCCTCGTCGTAGATGAGGTTCAGCGACTGGTAGATCGCATCCGCCGAGCCGGTGTACCAGCGGGGCCCGAGGCGCTGTTGGGCCGGCACGGGCGTGATGTATTCGCCCGCAAGGCCAGAAAGCCGCCAGTTCTGCGAGATGTGACGGTCGAGCGAGTGCGACTTGTACTGGGTCAGCACGCAGATCCGCAGATACCTTGCGTTCACCAGATTCGACAGCACGAAGTCGATGAGCCGGTAGGCCCCGCCGAAGGGAACCGCAGGCTTGGCCCGATCCGCGGTCAACGGGTAGAGCCGCTTGCCCTCACCGCCGGCCAGGACGATGCCGAGCACGTGTGGCAATTCCCTCATGCCTCAAACCTATCCGCCGGTTCTGTCCGGGGCTAGGCATTGGCGCGCCTGCGGCGGCTTGCGGCCGTAACTATCGTCTACAACCATGCGGGTGGCGATGATGACTCGGGAGTATCCACCCGAGGTTTACGGCGGGGCCGGCGTGCACGTCACCGAATTGGTCGCTCAGCTGCGCCACCTGTGTGAGGTGGAAGTGCACTGCATGGGCGCGCCGAGGACCGACGCGGTCGTGGCACACCCCGACCCGGCGCTGCTCGGCGCCAATGCCGCACTGTCGATGCTTTCCGCGGACTTGAACATGGTCAACGCGGCTGCCCACGCCGATGTCGTGCATTCACACACCTGGTACACCGGCCTGGCCGGCCACCTGGCCGGACTGCTCTACGACGTCCCGCACGTGCTGACCGCCCATTCGCTGGAGCCGATGCGGCCGTGGAAGGCCGAGCAGCTCGGCGGCGGCTACCGGGTGTCGTCGTGGGTGGAGAAGACGGCAGTCGAGGGCGCCGACGCGGTCATCGCGGTCAGCTCCGGTATGCGCGACGACGTGCTGCGCACCTATCCGGCACTGGATCCGAACCGGGTCCACGTGGTGCGCAACGGGATCGACACCGACGTCTGGTATCCGGCGCCGCCCGAGCCGGGCGAGTCGGTGCTGGCCGAGCTCGGCGTCGACCACTCGCGTCCGATCGTCGCGTTCGTCGGGCGGATCACCAGGCAGAAGGGCGTCGCGCATCTGGTCGCGGCGGCGCATCAATTCGCCCCGGAGATCCAGCTGGTGCTGTGTGCAGGAGCCCCCGACACCCCGGAGATCGCTGCCGAGGTGACCGAGGCTGTGCAACAGCTGTCGCGTTCACGCACCGGCGTGCACTGGGTCCGGGAGATGCTCTCTATCGTCAAGATCCGCGAAATACTGTCGGCTGCAACGGTTTTCGTCTGCCCATCGGTCTACGAGCCGCTGGGCATCGTGAATCTGGAGGCGATGGCGTGCGCGACGGCGGTGGTCGCCTCCGATGTCGGCGGAATCCCCGAGGTGGTGGCCGACGGGCGCACCGGGCGGCTGGTGCATTACGACGCGCAGGATCCGCGCGCCTATGAGAGCCGGTTGGCCGAGACCGTCAACGAGCTGGTCGCCGATCCGGAGAAGGCCCGGCAGTACGGCCAGGCGGGGCGGCAGCGCTGCATCCAGGAGTTCTCCTGGGCACACATCGCCGAGCAGACGCTGGAGATCTACCGCAAGGTCAGAAGCTAGCTGGTGACGTTCTTCAGCTCGTCGCCGAGCGCGGCGGCTTCGTCCGGAGTGAGCTCGACGACCAGTCGCCCGCCGCCTTCCAGTGGTACCCGCATCACGATGCCGCGCCCCTCCTTGGTTGCTTCCAGTGGACCGTCGCCGGTCCGGGGCTTCATCGCCGCCATCGAGTGCTCCCTCCACATGAGCCGGCCCGCTCACGGGCTCGGTCGGGCCGAGACTGCCCAACCGTAAGACAGCTCCCGGCACTGAACTGCTACTGAACTGACCCTATTGTTCCCTATCGGCGCGGTTCGGTGTGCAAAGACCCGGCTATGGCCGCCCGGGCGATGCCTGCTCGGGTGCAGAACCGGCACGCTTGACCGCTTCGACGAAGTAGCCGCGCGGCACGCCTTCGGCATCCCGCGGCGCGGGCGGTGCGGGCCATCGGCCCCACGTGTACCCCGGTTCGGCGATGTCGGTGACGACGGCTTCCCAGCCGTTGCGCTCAGCCAGCTCGCCGGGCGAATCGGTTCCGAACAGCCACGGCGATCCACGCTCGGCCATCGCTTCCCGCACACCCGCCAAGGCAGCGGATTCCAGCAGCGCCTTTCCCACGACGTCGTACAGGAGCACCGACCCAGGTGCCGACAGCGCATCGACGCCGCTGAACAGGGCTCGAACCGTGGGTTCGTCGAGGTACTGCAGCAAGCCCTCGATCAACCAGATCGTCGGACTCGCCGCGTCGTGTCCTGCTGACCTCAGCGCGGACGTCCAGTCACGGGCGAGGTCGGTGCCGATCGCCACGCGACGGGCCCGCGGATGCTCTCCGGCCAGCTTCTGGTCTTTGGCGGCGATCACCGCGGACTGGTCGAGCTCGTACACCGTCGTGCCGGAAGGCCACTCGAGTCGGTAGCTCCTGGCGTCGAGACCCGCCGCGACCAGGACCACCTGGGCGACCGTCGGCGCAGCATGCAGCAACGCCTCGTCGAAGAATCGGGTACGGACCACGATCTGCAGCGTCGACTGTTCTCCGGCCTCGGCGACCATCTGCGCCAGCATGGTCATGCCTGCCTCGCCTGCGAGCCTGCCCGCGAACGGGTCGACGAAGAGGGGCGCTTCGCGACTGGATTCGCGGGCACGGATCGCCGCTACCAGGACTCCCGTGTCAGCCACTGCGGTCATGCTCTTCGAGTCGTTCACGCTCGAGGCACCCAACAGTCGGCGGTGTGGTCGTCGACCATTCCGGTCGCCTGCATCAACGCGTAGGCGGTCGTCGGCCCGACGAACCGGAAGCCCCGACGCTTGAGTTCCTTGGCCATCGCGGTCGACTCCGGGCTGGACGCCGGCACGTCGGCGAAGCCGACGGGTCTCGCCCGCGGCGGCGGCGCAAAGGACCACAACAACTCGGCAAGCCCCACCCCCGAGTCCGCGAGGTCGGCAGTCGCCTGCGCGTTGGCGACGGTGGCCTCGATCTTCGCGCGGTTGCGCACGATCCCCGCGTCGGCCATCAATCGGGTCACGTCGCGCTCGGTGTAGCGGGCGACCCGCTCGACGTCGAAGCCGTCAAAGGCGCGCCGGAAATTCTCCCGCTTGCGCAGGATCACCAACCACGACAGCCCGCTCTGGAACGCTTCGAGGCTGACGCGTTCGAACAGCGCAGTTGAGTCGCGCAGCGGCCGGCCCCACTCGGTGTCGTGATAGTCGCGGTAGAGCACGAAATCCGCGGGCGCCAAACGTGATTCGTCGATCCAAGCGCAGCGGACCCGACCGTCGGATTCCACGGCGCCACTCACGGCTGCTCGCCGCTCTCCGCCGGTAACGCGTGCGCGCCGCCTGCAATCGGCTCGTCGTCGTGGATGCCGTGCGCCGCGCGCAGCGTGGCGAGTTGACCCCGAAGTTGGTCTAGCTCCTGGCCCAACCGGTCCAGCACCCAGTCCACCTCGCTGGTCTTGTAGCCGCGCAGCGTCTGGCTGAACTTGACCGCGTCGACGTCGGCACCCGTCACACCGGAGGCGGGCAGCACCGTCGCGGTGGTCTCCCGGGGCAGCGGCGGCAGCGGTTCCCCGCGGCCGAACAGCGCGCTGCCCACGGCGAACAGCACGACGGCGATCAGGACCAGGACGACCAGATACAGCAGAACCAGGCTCACACCGTCGATACTGCCTCAGCGCGCCGACATCGGGCGCAAGGTCACCATCGGCGGGCGGTCGGCGAGCGACACCGGCGACGTCCGCGGCGTGTAGTCGTCGCCGTCGGCGAAGAACTGCGTCAGCCCCACGCCGCTGTCGGGCACCCCACAGCGCGAGAGCAGCGTCGCGATGACCTGCCTGCTCATCGAGGCCAATTCGGTCAACGGCCGGTTGCGGTGCGTGCGCACACCGAGGTTGACCTGGGCGATCGCGTCCAGCCCGAGACGGTCGTAAGCGTCGATGAGCAGACCGATCTCCACGCCGTAGCCGGGCGCGAACGGCACGGCCGTCAACAGTTCCCGGGTCCCGGCGTACTCACCGCCCAGCGGTTGCAGGATGCAGCTGAGCTCGGGCCGCAGCGAGGCGAGCAACGGCCGGGCGACCAGTTCGGTGACGCGGCCGCCGCCGGTGGCGTCCTCGCTGCCGCTGATCTTCAGCGGCCTGCGGTAGAAGCCCTTGACCAGGTGTACCCCGGCGGTGGTCAGCAGCGGTCCGACCAGCTTCGGCACGAACATCGGGTCGGGGTCGATCAGATCGGAGTCGACGAACACCACGATGTCGCCGGTCGTGGCCGCCAGCGAGCGCCACAGCACCTCGCCCTTGCCGGGCTGCGGCGCGACCTCGGGCAGCGCGATCTCGCGGCTGACCACCCGGGCGCCGGCGGCGACCGCGCGGATCTCGGTGTCGTCAGTCGAGCCCGAGTCCAGCACGATCAGCTCGTCGACCAGGCCGCCGAGCAGCGGCGCGATGGTCTCGACGACGCTGCCGACCGTCTCCTCCTCGTTGAGCGCGGGCAGGACGACCGAGATGGTGCGGCCACGTTTGGCGGCTTCCAGCTCGGCGACCGTCCACGTCGGACGGTTCCAGCTGTGGTCGCTCAGCCACCGTTCGGTGCGGCTGTCCGTGTCCGGCAGCGGCGGTGTCCGCTCTGAAAGCACAGTCATGCCAGTCCCCTCACCGTGCGCGTCGGCGGCCGTCCGCCCTGGATCGACGCGACCATCTCCAGCACGCGTCGAGTCGGTGCGACCTCGTGCACCCGGAACATCGCGGCCCCGTCAGCGGCCGCCAGCGCGGTGGCCGCCAAGGTGCCCTCCAGGCGTTCGGTCAAACCCACACCCAGAGTCTCCCCGACGAAGTCCTTGTTGCTCAGCGCCATCAGGACCGGCCACCCAGTGTTTACAAGCTCTTTCGCATGGCGCAACAAACTGAGCCCGTGATGGGTGTTCTTGCCGAAATCGTGGGTCGGATCGATGAGGATCGCATCGCGCGCCACCCCGGCCGCCACCGCCCGTTCCGCTCCCGCGGTCACTTCTGCGATCACGTCGTCGACGACACCGCGCTCGGAGATTCCGTAGTTGACCCGGAACGGTCGCGTACGCGGTTGCGCACCCCCGGTGTGCGAGCACACCAGGCCCGCCCCGAACTCGGCGGCGACCTCGGGTAAGGCGGGGTCGTGGCCGGCCCACGTGTCGTTGATCAGGTCTGCGCCGGCCGCGCACGCCCGCTTGGCGACCTCCGAGCGCCAGGTGTCGACGCTGATCAGCTGGTCTGGATAGGCGCCGCGCAGCCACTCGACGAACGGAACGACGCGCGCGATCTCCTCCTCGGCGTCCACGGCGTCGCCGGGGCCGGCTTTGACACCGCCCACATCGACCACGTCGGCGCCCTCGGCGATCACCCGGTGCGCCGCCGCCTTGGCGGCATCGTCGGTGAACGCCGCGCCGCGGTCGTAGAACGAGTCCGGCGTGCGGTTCACGATCGCCATGATCAGCGACCGGTCACCGGCTACAGGCCGACCGCAGAACGACTCCACGTTCCCAGGCTACGGCGCGTGCGATTTGTGGAGTTTCAGCGGCGCCCACCGCCGCTGCGGCTCCACAAATCGCTAGTTTTTCGGCTTCTTTCCCGCGGCGACCTCGTCGGGGTAGTCGTCGTAGAACTCGACGTAACCCTCGTCGCGGCCGGACAGCACGTAGATCGGGTCCTCGATCTCGTCGACGTCCTCGTCACCTTCGCCGGTGCTGCCGCCGTAGCCCTCTTTGCGCAGGTCCACCTTCTGGCTCTTGAACGTCGACGTATGCGCCAGTTCCTCGACCACCCGCACGAACAACGGCACCGCGTAGCCCGGCAGCTTGTCGTAAGCGGCCTTGGCCAACGCCTTGCCGTCGAACTCCTGGCCGTCCTTGAGCTGGATCGCCGCCATGCCCGCCCGGCCGCCGGCGCCCTCGACCTCGACGCCGAACACCGTGCACTCCTCGACCTGGCTGTCGGCGGAGATGGCTGCCTCCACCTCGGTGGTCGCGACGTTCTCGCCTTTCCACCGGAAGGTGTCGCCGAGCCGGTCGGTGAACGCGGCGTGCCCGAAGCCCTGCGAGCGCATCAGGTCGCCGGTGTTGAACCAGACGTCGCCCTTCTTGAACGCGTCGCGGACCAGCTTCTTCTCCGACTCTTTCTCGTCGGTGTAGCCGTCGAACGGCTGGAAGTTGCTCACCTTGGACAGCAGCAGCCCGGGCTCGCCGTTGGGGACCTTCTTGACGCGGCCGTTGTCGTCGCGGACCGGGTCGCCGCTGTCGGGGTCGTACTCGACGAACGCGACGGGCGTCGGGCAGATACCGGTCGTCTTGTCGAGGTTGAAGAAGTTGACGAACGCGGTGTTGCCCTCACTGGCGGCGTAGAACTCGCAGACCCGGTCGATGCCGAAGCGTTCGGTGAAGTCGTCCCAGATCGCCGGGCGCAGCCCGTTGCCGCCGATCACCCGCACCTTGTGCTTGCGGTCGGTCTCCTTCTCCGGCTGGTTGAGCAGATAGGCGCAGATCTCGCCGATGTAGACGAACGCGGTCGCGTCGTAGCGGATGACGTCGTCCCAGAACTTCGACGCCGAGAACGACTTGCCCAGCGCCAGCGTGGCCCCCGAGCTGAGCACCGACGACAGCGCGACCGTCAGCGCGTTGTTGTGGTAGAGCGGCAGGCAGCAGTAGAGCGTGTCGCTGCTGTTGAGTCGCATGCCCATCCCGCCGAAGCCGGCCAGCGCCCGCAGCCAGCGGTAGTGGGTCATCACGCTGGCCTTCGGCATGCCGGTGGTGCCCGACGTGAAGATGTAGAACGCCTTGTCCTTGGCGAGCACGGCCGAGGCGGAGGCGGGATTGGCGGTCGGCGCGGTCTCGGCGAGGCGCTGGAACTCGTCGAGCGGCACCACGCCGTCGGTGTCGGCGCCGGACTCCTCGATGGGCTCGATGAAGTCCGGATCGGCGATGACGACCTTGGCCGACAGCAGCCCGAGGCTGTGGGCCAGCACGTCGCCGCGCTGGTGATAGTTCAGCATCCCGGAGATCGCCCCGCACTTGACCGCGGCCAGCATCAGCATCACCGGCTCCGGCGAGTTGCGCAGCATGATGCCGACGACGTCACCCTTGCCGACGCCCCGCGCGGCGAGCACCGCCGCGTACCGGTTGACGGTCTCGTTCGCCTCGCGGTAGGTGAGCTCGCGATCCTCGAATTTGAGGAACGCGTTGTCGGCGTGGCGCTCGGCGCGCTCCTGGAAAACCTTGCCGATCGACGTCTTGGCCGACGGACGCGCGCCGAACCCGGTGATCACGCCGCGCAGGATCGTCGGCACATCCATGATCAGGCCCGGCACCTGAGCCGCGATGTCCAGCAGCCCGACGCTGCTGCGGGTGCCAGATTTCTCGTCCGTCATACCTCGACCTCTCAGCTGTTCGTTTGACGCACACCCTAGTGACCGTCGTCACCGCCCGGGCGAGCATGCCGCCAACGCCGACTCGACGTCGGTCACGACGACCAGTCGGTCCAGTGCCTGCTGGGCCACGTACCCGCCGTCGAGAAGCCCGTGCAGCCATGCCAACAGACCGTCGTAATGCCCGATCGGGTCGAGCAGCACCACCGGTTTGTCATGCATACCCAAATAGCCCGCAGTCCAGGCTTCGAAGAACTCCTCGAGGGTGCCGATGCCGCCGGGCAACGCGATGAACGCGTCCGCGCGTCCCTCCATGACCTGCTTGCGTTCCCGCATGGTGTCGGTGACGACGAGCTCGTCGGCGTCGACGTCGGCGACCTCCCGGTGCACCAGTGCCTTGGGGATGACGCCGATCGTGTGGCCGCCGCGGGCCCTGGCGGCGACGGCGAGCGCCCCCATCGCCGAGACGTTGCCGCCGCCGGAGACCAGGCTCCAGCCCCGGTCGGCGATCGCGGCGCCGACCTGTTCGGCCAGCGCGATCAGTTCGGGGTGCATGGGCCCCGACGCGCAGTAGACACACACCGCCCATCGGCGGGCAGGTTCGCCGGACACGAGCAACAACCTAATGGCAGCGGGCCTTCGGCCGGGTTGAGGCCTGCGGCGATCGTTTTCGCCATAGACTCCGGCGGTGCCGATTGAGTGGGTCACCTCGCCGCCCGGACCGGCACTGGACTCGATCGAAGCCGGGCTGACGAAGCGTTCCGGCGCGGTGCTGATCGGGCCGGCCGGCGTGGGCAAGACGACGCTGGCGCGCGCGGCCGTCGACCGGTTCGGGGCGACGTACCCGCGCGTCGACTGGGTCACCGCGACCGCTCCGCTGGCGGCCGTCCCCTTCGCGGCGGTCAGCCGGCTGTTCGAGGTCCCCGACACGGGCAAGACCGCGGACGTGTTGCGCAGCGCGCGGGGCGCTCTCGGCGACGGACGCTTGCTCGTCATCGACGACGCGCATCTCCTGGACGCTTTGTCGGCGGCGCTGGTGTACCAGCTCGCGGTCAGCGCAACGGCACGGTTGATCGTGACGGTGGCGCCGAACGGGCCCACCGCCGACGGGATTTCGGCGTTGTGGGACGACGGGCTCGTCGAGCGCGTCGAACTGCACCCGCCCGGCCACGACGACACCAGACTGGCCGCCCGAGTGCACGAGTTCGTCACCAGCCTGCCCGGCACGGCCCGCCACGTGCTGGAGTTCCTCGCCGTCGACGACCCGCTGGCCGTCGGTGAGCTCGAGGAACTGGCCGGGCGCGACGCCGTCGAGTCCGCTGCTGCTGCCGGCGCTGTCGTCGTCGACGACGGCTGGGTGCGCCCGGCCCACCCGCTGTTCGCCGACGCGGTCCGCGACGCGTTGGGCGGTCCGGAGCTGCGCCGGTTGCGAAGCGCGGTCGTCGACCGGCTCGCTGTGCGCCCCGGCGAGGGCGCGGTGGACCGGTTGCGCCGCGCGGTACTCGCGCTCGGCAGCGACAGCCCACAGCAACCGGCCGAGATCGAGGCGGCGGCCGCGGAGGCGTTGCGCTTGGGTGACCTGGTGCTCAGCGAACGGCTCGCCCGCGCGGCGTTGCAACGGGTACCGGAGCTGTCGACGCGGCTGACGCTGGGCTACGCGCTGGCCTGGCAGGGACGCGGCCGCGACGCCGACGAGGTGCTCGACGAGGTGGACGCCGCAGCGCTGACGGAAACCGAGCTGATGGCATGGGCGTTGCCGCGGGCCGCGAACCAGTTCTGGATGCTGTCCGAGCCGGAGCGCGCCACCGCGTTCCTGCGCGCGACGCGTAACCGCGTGTCCTCCCCCGTCGCCCGCACCACGCTGGACGCGTTGTCCGCGACGTTCGCGATGAACGCCGGAAACGTTTCGCGGGCAATGGAACTCGCCGACGAAGTGCTGAACTCACCGGATGCCGACGACACCGCGGTCGGCTGGGCGGCAGCCGCCGCAGCGCTGAGCTCTGCGCGCACCGGCCGCTTCGCCGCGGTCGACGCACTGGCCGAGCGGGCGATGGCCGCCGGCCACCCAGGACTGTTGCGGTTCACCAGCGGATACGGCCAGACGACCGCGTTCGTGATGGCAGGCGAGCTGGACCAGGCGCAAACGCTCGCCCAGCGGCTCACCGACTTCGCGCAGTTGCAGCAGCCCGGCCGCGCGATCGGCGAGGTGCTGGTGGCCGACGCGTTGATCGCCAAGGGTCAGCTCGACGACGCGGTGCGGTTGCTGCGCCGCGCTGCCACTGCGTTGTCGCCGACCGGCTACTCGTGGGGCCCGTTGGCCTGGATGCTGCTCGCGCAGGCGCTCGGCCAGCTCGGGGCTGGAGTCGAGGCCGGAAAAGCCCTGGCGCGCGCGGAGTCTCGACACGGGCTGAAGTCGATGCTGTTCGCGCCGGAGCTGGCCCTGGCCCGGGCGTGGACGATGTCGGCGCGCCGTGACGAACACGGTGCGGTCGCCGCCGCGCGCGAGGCGGTGCGCAGTGCCGAGCGGGGTGGGCAGACGGCCGTGGCGTTGCGCGCCCTGGTGGACGCGGTGCGACTGGGCGACCTGCGCGCGGTCGACGCGATCGCGCGGATCAGCTCCGAATGTGACTGTGCAACAGGACGATTGGCGCTGGCGCATGCCCGGGCGCTCGTCGCGCGCGATGCGGTGGCGCTGGCTGAGGCGGCGCAGAGCTACGCGGCGGCCGGCTGGCACGGCGCCGCGGCCGACACCGTCGCACAGAGCGATACGCATCGCTGATTTGGTGTCGGGAAGGGTCTCGCCGCGGCCCTACGATCTGACTGTGAGCCAGTTGTACGTGCAGACCGACGGAGTGCGGTCCTTCGCCCAGATTCACGATCAGGTCGCGACGGACCTGTCAGGCGTGACCGCCGCGACCCCGGAGGCGACCGGCGTGCAGAGCACCCACGGCTCGATCGCTGCGGCGGTGACCTCGGCGCTGTCGAGCGCGCTCGGCGCCCGCCAGGACACCATGCAGACCACCACCGACTCGGGCAGGACGATTTCGGAGCTGCTGCAGAAGGCCGCCCAGATGTACGAGCAGGGCGATCGGCAGGGCGCCGACAAGCTGCGCGCCGCGGCGGACGCACTGGGACACGCGCCTGACGACGGCGCCGCCACGCCGAACGGCAGCACACCCGCGCCGGCCGCTCAGAGCCCGGCGTCGGCTGCCGCCGTCCCCGCGGAGAACGCCCAGACCGGCCAGATGCTCGGGCAGGTCGGCCAGCAGGTGGGCCAGGTGGTCGGCGGACTGACCGCGTCGCTGGCCGGACTCGCACAGGGCCTACAACAGATCCCGACGCAGGTCATGCAGGCGGTCCAGGGCGTCGCCGGCCCGGCCACCGACAGCACGGCGACCCGGGATTCGTCAGACGGACCCGCCCGCGACGCAGAGCCGTCCGACCGCCCCGACAAAGAACGGCGCGAGCCGGACCGCGAGGCCGAACCGGCCCGCGACGAGGTGGTGAGCGACGCGGCCGCACCCGGCGAATCGACGAACGGTGGGCCGGTTCCCGAGCCGCCGGCCGCCGTGGACCGGCCGCAGCCGGCGCAGACCCGCCCGCAGTCCGCTTAGCCGGGTCAGAGGCTGCGCGCGATGTCCTCGCCGCGGGGAGACTCCGGCGGGCTGATCGGTGACGGACCCGCCCCGGTGCCACGTTCGGGTCCGGATGCGCCGTCCCACGGACGGTCGTCGGCGCGGTGCAGCGGCTGGTGTGCTTCCCGATCATCGCGCTCGGCGGGCTCGGGTTCGCCGGCCTCGCCGCGCAGCTCAGCGTCGTCACGCGGAGCCTGCCCGGCCAACCCGCCGGTCGCACCGGTCGCACTGGGCGCAGTAGCCGCGGCACCCTGACCGCCCGCCGCCTGCGCGCCCTGCGTGGCCTGCTGCATCAGTGAACCGAACATCCCCGTCTGGCCGCCGAGCGCCTGGGCTGGCGCACCCGCCATCTGGCCCATCTGACCGGCTTGCTGGCCGGCCTGGCCGAGCATGCCGACGATCTGGCCGACCGACTGCGAACCGGCGTCGTCGGCGTTCTGATACGCGACCTGCGCGGCGCCCACTTTGCCGGAGAACGTGTGCTCCTTGGCCGAGAGCGCAGCGACGTTGGCGGTCAGCTCGGCGGCCAGCGTCGGCAACACCGCCGCAATGGTGGCGCTCATCGCGTCCTGTCCCGCGGAAACGGTTGGTATCTCCGGCAATTCGACGGCTGCGGCATTCCAGGCGATGCCCTCGGGCTTTTTCAGCGGGCTAGTCATTGCTGCTCCTCGTCACCAGTCGTCATCGTCGTCGTCGTCGAGGTCGTGATCCAGCGGCGCAGGCACGGCGAGCCCGGCCACGGTTCCGCCGCTCTCGCCGCGCTGACCCATCATCGGCGCCATTCCGCCCATCCCGGCGCCCGCGGCCATCGGGGCGGCTCCGCCGACCACAGCGGCGCCGGCCGCGGCCCCCTCAGCGGCGGGTGCGGTGCTGACCGGCTTACTGCCCACCAGGCTCGCCATCTGAGGCGTCTGCAGGGGCGCGCCGCCGGAGCCGGGCAGAGCGGCCGCGCGCACCATGCCCGAACCCCCACCGGCACCCGAGCCGCCCGCCAGCGGATGGTTCGAGAACGACGAGAACGGCAGGCCGGCAGCGCCGAGGGAGTCCGCCTTCCCGCCCAGACCGAACATCGACGTCAGCTGCTGCAGCGGTTGGCTGAGCTGCTGTAACTGCTGGCCCATCTGCTGGGGCAGCTGCATCAAGGACTGGCCGATCTGCATGGGCAGCTGCGCGGCCATCGACCCCAACTGGCTCATCATCTGCATCGCCTGCTGCGAGCCGTCGCCGGTCTGCTTCGCGGCTTCGGAAGTGCTGTCCTTTGCTTCCTTGGCCCCGGGCACCGGCGGGGCGCCGAGCAGCGGGATGCTCGGCGGCACACCGAGCGTGCCGGCGAGTTCGGTGGTGTTGGTCGTGACATTGGCGATGTTCTGCGACAGTCCC
The DNA here is from genome assembly GCF_001672895.1 of Mycobacterium sp. E740. Lineage (GTDB taxonomy): Bacteria > Actinomycetota > Actinomycetes > Mycobacteriales > Mycobacteriaceae > Mycobacterium. The sequence goes on along the minus strand of NZ_LZKP01000125.1, from coordinate 10,813 downwards.
ATCTTGATGCGGCTCTGCACCAGCTCCTGGGCGTTGCCGAACGGCATCGCCGCGAGCGCTTCACACTCGTGCTGCACGTCCTGCGCGATCGTGTTCGCCAGCGTCTTCGTCTTGACGACGGTCGCCTCCATCGCCCGCAGCTTGGCCGCGATCGCGGTGGCGTGCGCGGCGTTCGCTTCGTGGCCGCCGATGATGGTGGTCGCTTCGCCTGTCGCGGCCACCGAGCCGAAGCCCTCCCACGAATCGGAGAGCTGCATCAGCTGGCCCTGTTGTTGCGGTACCACGCTTCCGCTGATCTTGGCGGCCAGCGCCTCGTACGACGCCGCGGCGGCGGCGAGCGCCTCCTCGTCGACGTTCGGCCAGCCGGGACCGGTGACCGTCTGGCCACCGTACGGGCTGGAATCGGGCGGGATGCCCATGCGCGACCCCCTTGACGACACGCTTCGGGTGTCGAATTTACCGTGCCCGCGATGGCTGCCAGTGCGCCGATTCCGCGCCCGGGCGGCGTCCGATCAGGGCGTCCGGCCTTCCTCGAGGCGGCCGCGGGATAGCCGGAGCCGGCGTTGCACGCCGATCTCCGCCAGGAACCGCTCGTCGTGGCTGACGACGATGAACGCGCCTCGGTAAGCGGTCAGCGCCGACTGGAGTTGCCTGACGCTGACCAGATCGAGGTTGTTGGTGGGTTCGTCGAGCAACAGCAGTTGCGGGGAGGGTTCGGCGTAGAGGACGCATGCCAGCGTCGCGCGCAACCGCTCGCCGCCGGACAGTGCGCCAACAGGCAGATGGATCCGGTCGCCCCGGAACAGGAATTGCGCCAACAGATGCATGCGACGGGTGTGTGGGAGGCTCGGCGCGTATCCGGCCAGGCTCTCGGCGACCGTGTCGCGCGGGTCGAGCAGGTCGAGCCGTTGAGACAGGTATGCCACGCGTCCGTCGCCGCGCTCAACGGTGCCGGCGTCGGGTTCGGCCTGGCCGGCCAGTATGCGCAGCAGTGTCGATTTGCCCGTCCCGTTGCGCCCTGTCAGCGCGATGCGCTCAGGTCCGCGAACCGACAGGTCGACGTCTGAGAATAGAAGTCGCTCGCCGCCGCGTCCGCGTAAACCGCTGGCGGTGAGGACATCTCGGCCCGCGGGCACAACGGTGTCAGGCAGGTCGAGGACGAGGGCGTCGTCGGCGCGCACCGCGCGCTCGGCGTCCTCCAGCCGGCTTCTGGCATCACTGACCCGGGCTCCGTTGACCCCGTCGATGCGGCCCGCGGACTCCTGCGCTCGCCGCTGCCTGGCACCGGCAACGATTTTCGGCAGCCCGGCGTCGGCGAGGTTGCGCGCCGCAGCACGGGCCCGCCGGGCGGAGCGCTCGCGGGCTTGCTGCATGTCGTGCTTCTCGCGTTTGAGCCGTTGTTCGGCGGCGCGCACATTGTTCTGGGCGACCCTTTGCTCTTCACGCACCGCCTCCAGGTAGCTGGTGAAATTGCCGCCGTAGAAACGAATTTCACCGTCGTGCAGCTCGGCAATCTGGTCCATCTGCTCGAGCAGCAGTCGATCGTGGCTGACCACCAGCAGGCAGCCGGAAAAGTCGGAGAGCGCGTCGTAGAGCCGATCTCTCGCGTCGGCGTCGAGGTTGTTCGTCGGCTCGTCGAGCAGCAACACCTCGGGCCGGTTCAGCAGTTGTCCGGCCAACCCGATGGTCACGGCCTCGCCGCCGGACAGCGTGCCGAGCCGACGGTCGAGCGCGACGTGCTCGAGACCGAGCCGGTCCAACTGTGCCCTGGCGCGTTCCTCAATGTCCCAGTCGTCGCCGATCACGGTCAAGACGTCCTCGCCCGCCCCGAGGGTGAACCTGCCGTCGGCTAGTGCGTTGAGCGCTTCGATGACGGCAGCCACGCCCAGCAGTTCGGCGACGGTTCGATGCGCTACGTACGGAACTGACTGCGGCAGGTAACCGAGTGTGCCGTCGACGGTGACGGTGCCCGCGGTCGGAGTGAGTTCGCCGGCGATGAGCCGCAGGAGCGCGCTCTTGCCCGCACCGTTCGGAGCGACCAGGCCGGTGCGGCCGTCGCCGACCGAGAAGGAAAGCCCGTCGAACAGCCCGGCGTCATCGGGCCAGGTGAAGGACAGATGGGAACAGACGATGGATGGCATGCGAGAGATCTCTCGTACGTGGACGACTGGGAACACCGGAGCCGTCGTCTCACCGCACGAGTCCAGGGTAGGTGCGCGGTCAAGCGGTTAAATACCGGCGCAGCATGTCCGTCACCGCGGTGATCTTCTCGACCTCGACGCGTTCGTCGACGCGGTGCGCCAGGTTGGGGTCGCCCGGGCCGTAGTTGACGGCCGGAATGCCGAGCGCGGCGAACCGCGACACGTCGGTCCAGCCGTACTTGGCGCGGACCTGCCCGCCCGCGGCCGCCACGAGCGCCGCGGCGGCGGGTTTGGCCAGTCCGGGCAGAGCGCCTGCGGCCGAGTCGGTCAGCTCGATCTGCACCTCCAGCCCGTCGAGCACCTCGTGCACATGTCGCAGCGCCGCGTCGACGCTGCGGTCCGGGGCGAACCGGAAGTTGACCGTCACCGATGCTGCGTCGGGGATGACGTTGCCCGCGATGCCGCCGTCGATCCGCACGGCCGAGAGGCCCTCGCGGTAGATGCAGCCGTCGATGTCCACACTGCGGGCCCGATACGACGCGAGCCGGTCCAGCACAGCGCCGAGCTTGTGAATTGCGTTGTCGCCCAGCCAGGCTCGTGCGGAATGGGCGCGTGTTCCCGTCGCGCGGACGACGACGCGCAGCGTGCCCTGGCAGCCGGCCTCGATGTAGCCGCCCGACGGCTCACCCAGGATCGCCACGTCGGCCGCCAACCAGTCCGGCAGCTCCCGCTCGATGCGGCCCAGGCCGTTGGCGGACGCCTCGATCTCCTCGCAGTCGTACATCACCAGCGTGAGGTCATGCTCGGGTTCGGCCACCGTCGCGGCCAGGTGAAGGAAGACTGCGTCACCGGACTTCATGTCCGATGTCCCGCAGCCGTGCAGTTCACCGCCGGCCAGCCGGCTGGGCATGTTGTCGGCGGCGGGGACGGTGTCGATGTGGCCGGCGAGCAACACCCGCGACGGCTTGCCCAGGTTCGTGCGGGCGAGCACGGCGTCGCCGTTGCGGACGACCTCGAGCGAGGTCTGCTCGCGCAACGCCGCCTCGATCTCGTCGGCGATGCGCTTCTCCTGGCGCGACTCGCTGGGGATGTCCACCAGCGCGGCGGTCAGTGCGATCGGGTCACCGTGCAAATCCAGGGCCACGGCCCTGACGTTAGTCTTGGGCGCGTGACTTCTGCTGCAGGTATCGGGCTGGCGACCATCGCCGCCGACGGATCGGTCCTCGACACATGGTTCCCGGCACCCGAACTCGGTGGCGACGACGGGCCGGCGGGCACCGTCCGGCTGTCGGTTGCCGAGGTGCCCGAGGACCTCGGTGTGCTGACCGGACGCGACGAGGACCGCGACGTGGACGTCGTCGCCGTCCGGACGGTGATCTCGTCGCTCGACGACAAGGCCACCGACGCGTACGACGCTTATCTGCGCCTGCATCTGCTGTCGCACCGGTTGGTGGCCCCGCATGGGCTGAACGCCGACGGTTTCTTCGGCGTGCTGACCAACGTGGTGTGGACCAACCACGGCCCGTGCGCCGTCGACGGTTTCGAGATCGTGCGGGCACGGCTGCGCAAGCGCGGTCCGGTGACCGTCTACGGCGTCGACAAGTTCCCGCGGATGGTCGACTACGTCCTGCCGACCGGCGTTCGGGTGGCCGACGCCGACCGGGTGCGGCTCGGGGCGCACCTCGCGGCGGGCACCACCGTCATGCACGAGGGCTTCGTCAACTTCAACGCGGGTACGCTGGGCAACTCGATGGTCGAGGGCCGGATCTCGGCCGGCGTGGTGGTCGACGACGGGTCCGATGTCGGTGGCGGCGCGTCGATCATGGGCACGCTGTCGGGCGGTGGCACACAGGTCATCTCGGTAGGCAAGCGCTGCCTGCTGGGAGCCAATGCGGGGCTTGGCATCTCGCTCGGCGACGACTGTGTCGTCGAGGCCGGTCTCTACGTCACGGCGGGCACCAAGGTGCAGACGGCCGACGGTCAGACGGTCAAGGCGCGCGAACTGTCGGGCGCCGACAACCTGCTGTTCCGGCGCAATTCGCTGTCCGGCGCCGTCGAGGTGGTCAAACGCGACGGCTCGGGCATCACGCTCAACGAGGACCTCCACGCCAACTAGCACACGTTCGCGGCGTGGCGAGCGGGCTCAACCCGTCGCCGCGTTCGGCTTCAGCGGCGGACAACGCCCATCGACGGCCGCAAGCTCGAAGTGCCAGATCTCGTTGGCGTACACCTGACAAAGGCCGAACTTCAACCCCTCGGCGATCAACCATTTGTCGGCCTCGACGGGCGCAATGTCCACGGCCTGTCCGCTCACGTGCTTCGACGTCTCCGGTGAGGCCACGAATTCCCTTGCCGCGTCGACACTCCCGTACTTCTGTACTCCGTCGTCGAACAGCCGCTGCTGAAAGCCCTTCGATCGCCACCCGGACGTGATGCGCATCTCGATGCCCGCTGCGGCGGCCGCCCGCGACGCCTCTTGCACCGCCTCCAGCAGCGCCGGGTCCAGCCAGCCGACGATCGGATCATCCACCTCGGACGGGCTCAGCGTCGTGCCGTCAGGCAACCATCCGCCGACGGTGTCGGCCGCGGCCGGGCCGATGTTCAACGGTTCTGCAGCCGCCGTCCGCGCAGGCGCCGACGGTGCCGGCGGCGCGCCGCACGCTGCAATCGCGCACACCCAAGCCGCCGCCAGCGTGGCCAAAGTGCTGTATTTGCGCGGCGTGTCGTGTGCCAACACGCACGCTCGCGCAAACCAGGTGCGGGTCAACCTCGTGCCAACTCCTTCTTGAGCACCTTGCCCATGGCATTGCGCGGCAGCGCGTCCACCACACGCACCTCGCGCGGACGCTTGTGAGCCGAAAGCTCCTGCGCGACATGGCCGATGAGCGCATCAGCAGATGCATCACCGACGACGAACGCGACGATGCGCTGCCCCAGGTCGTCGTCGGGCATTCCCACGACCGCGGCTTCCCGCACGCCGGGATGTCCGAGCAGGGCCGCCTCGATCTCGCCCGCACCGACCCGGAAGCCACCGGTCTTGATCAGGTCGACGGACTCGCGGCCGACGATGCGGTGCATACCGGTACCGTCCACCACCGCGACATCGCCGGTGTGGTACCACCCGTCGGCGTCGAGCACCTCAGCGGTCGCGTCAGGACGGTTGAGGTAGCCGTCGAACAGGGTTGCCCCCCGAACATGAAGCCGTCCAATGGTTTCGCCGTCGTGCGGCACTGCGGCACCTTCTTCGTCGACCAACCGCGTCTCGGTACCGGTCAGCGGCAGGCCCACCCAGCCGGGTCTGCGCTCACCGTCGACGCGGGTGCTGATCGTGATCAGCGACTCGGTCGACCCGTAGCGTTCGATCGGCCGGTGCCCGGTCAGGTCGGCCAGCCTGTCGAACACCGGTATCGGCAGCGGCGCGCTACCGGACACCAGCAACCGCGCCGAGCGCAGCGCCGCCGCCGACGCGCGATCGTCAGCGATGCGCGACCACACCGTCGGGACGCCGAAGTACAACGAGCCGCCGGCTGCCGCATACGCCTCGGCCGTCGGTTTTCCCGTGTGCACGAACCGGTTTCCGATGCGCAGCGACCCGAGCAACCCCAACACGAGCCCGTGCACGTGGTACAGCGGCAGGCCGTGCACCAGAGTGTCCTCGGCCGTCCACTGCCAGGCTTGGGCGAGCGCATCGATGTCGGCGGCGATCGCACGGCGGCTCACCACCACGCCCTTGGGCGGGCCGGTCGTACCGGAGGTGTAGATGATCAGCGCGGGCGACTCCGCCGGCGGTTCGGCGTAACGGTGCCAGGACCGGGCGTGCAACCGCACCGGCACATGCTGCAGTCCACCCGTGTCGGACGGCTTGTCCCCGAGCCACGCCTGCGCGCCCGAGTCGGTCAGGATGTGCCTGCGTTCGCCGGCGCCGACGTCGGCGGGCACCGGCACGACCGGCACCCCGGCGATCAGGCAGCCGGTCACCGCAAGCACGGTCGCGACGGTCGGAGTGGCCAGCACGGCCACCCGGTGTGCACCTGCGACACGCTCCGCCACCGACGTCGCGGCGCCTACCAGGTCGCTGCGCGACAGCACGGCCCCGTCGATCTGGACGGCGTCCGCGATGTCGGCGCCGCCGGCGACCGCGGCGGGGTTCAACGAAGCCAGCAGCATAACCAGCGAGGTTACCCACACCGGCTCGGCGATACTGAGGCCGTGACTCACATTGAGCGACTGGCGTCGCGCGAGGTGTACCGGAACAGCTGGATGATGCTGCGCGAGGATGACATTCGCCGACCGGACGGCAGCACCGGGATCTACTCGGTTGTCGACAAGCCGGACTATGCGCTGGTCATCGCGCGCGACGGCGACCGATTCCGGTTGGTCGAGCAGTTCCGCTATCCGCTGGGCCTGCGCCGCTGGGAGTTCCCGCAGGGCACCGCGCCCGGGGGCCGGCACCTGGACCCGGCCGAGCTCGCGGCCCGGGAACTGCGCGAGGAGACCGGCCTGCGCGCGTCGCGCCTGCTGCCCCTGGGCCAGCTCGACGTGGCCCCCGGGATGAGCAGCCAGCGCGGCTGGGTGTTCCTGGCGACCGGCGTCACCGAAGGCGAACACGACCGCGAGCACGAGGAACAGGACATGCACAGCGAATGGTTCGGGCGCGCGGAGGTCGAACAGATGATGTGTGACGGCGTCATCACCGATGCCCAGTCGATCGCCGCGTGGGCGCTGCTCCTGCTCTCCGAGCGGTGACGGGCGCCGCTCGCCGGCGGATCAGCTCGTAAGCCGTTGTGCGGCAGCCGCAATCCGTTCGTCGGTGGCGGTGAGCGCCACCCGCACGTGTTTGGTGCCGCGGGGGCCGTAGAACTCACCGGGCGCAACGAGGATGCCGCGCTGCGCCAGCCAGCCGACGGTGTCTCGGCACGGCTCGTCGCGCGTCGCCCACAGGTACAGCCCAGCCTCTGAGTCGTCGACGCGCAGACCGGCCGAACGCAGGGCGGGCAGCAGGATGTCGCGACGGCGCGCATAGCGGTCGCGCTGCTCGCGTTCGTGCTCGTCATCGTCGAGCGCGGCCACCATGGCGGACTGGATCGGTGTCGGCACCATCATGCCGGCGTGCTTGCGAACGGCCAGCAGTTCCGAGACGACGGCCGGGTCACCGGCGACGAAACCGGCCCGGTAGCCGGCCAGCGAGGAGGTCTTCGACAGCGAGTGCACGGCGAGCAGTCCCGTGTGGTCTCCCTCGCAGATCGACGGGTGCAGCACAGACAACGGTTGGGCGTCCCAGCCCAGTCCCAGATAGCACTCGTCGGAAGCGATCAGGACACCGCGCTCGCGTGCCCAGCCGACGACCTTGCGCAGGTGGTCGGCGCCGAGCACCTTGCCGGTCGGGTTGCTCGGCGAGTTCAGGTACACCAGAGCGGGTGTCTGCGGGCCGAGCTGGGTCAGCGAGTCGGCCCGCAGGATCGGCGCGCCGGCGAGCCGCGCGCCCACTTCGTACGTCGGGTACGCCAGTTCGGGCACGACGACCGGATCGTCGGGGCCCAGTCCCAGCAGCGTCGGCAACCAGGCGATGAGCTCCTTGGTGCCGATCACCGGAAGCACCGCGTCGTCGGACACGCCTGAGACGCCGTAACGCCGCGCCAGCGCGTTGGTCGCCGCCGCGCGCAGTGCCGGGGTCCCCGCGGTCGTCGGATAGCCGGGGGCGGAAGCGGCCGCGGCGAGCGCCTCGCGGATCACCGGCGCCACGTCATCCACGGGTGTGCCGACCGACAGGTCGACGATGCCGTCGGGGTGCGCGCGGGCGAGCGCGGTCACGTCGGCCAGGGTGTCCCAGGGGAAGACCGGCAGCGACGCGCTACGGCGCGCTCGAGGCTCTGCGCGAGCCGTTATCAGTCCTCACCTTGCGGCGGCAGGCTCTTGACCGGCTCAGGATCGTTGTCCGTCTGCCCGACCTTCGACGCGCCGCCCGGCGAGCCGAGTTCGGCGAAGAAGTCGGCGTTGTACTGCGTGTACTGCGACCACTGGTCGGGTACGTCGTCCTCGTAGTAGATGGCCTCCACCGGGCACACCGGCTCGCAGGCGCCGCAGTCCACGCACTCGTCGGGGTGGATGTAGAGCATCCGGGCGCCCTCGTAGATGCAGTCGACGGGGCATTCCTCGATACACGCCTTGTCTTTGACGTCGACGCAAGGCTCGGAAATGACGTACGTCACCGTGTTCTCCTCAAGGGTCCTCGATCTCCTGTCCGGTGGGCTGCCGTACGGGGTAGGGCATTTCAGCTCGGCCGCTAGTATCCGTGGTCGGTTCCCCGGCGGTCGTGTCAGTGTGCCCTAACTTCACGCGGTTACTGATACTAGACGTTGCAGATACAACTGCCTACCACCTCCCTCCCCGTTTCTCCGTGGCGCGACCGTGCGTGTCCGCTCCCGACACGCCGCCGCCGAGCAGCAGTTTGCGCACGCTCGAGACCAGCCGACCTTGCTATACCTGCGTGATGAAGCGTTGTGCACCGCCGATCGACAAGGCGGCCGTCCTGCATGTCCGCCAACTGACCGCCGAAGAGCTCGACGCCGTACGCGCCAAGAAGAGGTTCTTCAAGGAGAGCGCCTGGGACGAGTGGCGAACCACGCAACCCTTGGAATTCGACGGACCGAACGAGCAGTTCGAGGTGCCCACCGATTTTCCGACCGATCTCGTGTCGGTGCCCGGCGTCGTCTCGTGGTTCATCCCTCGCGCGGGCCGCTATGCGCGCGCGGCCGTACTGCACGACTACCTGTGGCGCTTCCCCGACCGCACCGGTTGCGACCACCGCGTGGCCGACCACCGCTTCCGGTTGCAGATGCAACGCGACGGTGTCAGCCTGCTGCGGCGCTGGATCATCTGGGCGACGGTGCGGCTCTCCGCCATGCTGCAAGGCAAGGGCGGTGCGGGATGGTGGAAAGACCTGCCCGGCGCGACGCTTCTCGTGCTGCTCGTCGCGCCGATCGTGCTGGTGCCCGCCGCCGTGATCCTGGTGTCCACGGTGGTGTTCTGGCTGCTGGAGTCGGCCATCGCGCTGGTGGTGCCCGACGAGACGCCCCCGCCGCTGCCGCTGAAGACCTGAGGTTATGCCGCCAGCGGGGCGTACGTCGTCGAGCGCTGGCGCGCAGGGCGGCCGATGCCCTCGGCGATCGCGACGAGTTCCTCGACCGTCTTATACGAGCCGAACTCCGAGCCGGCCATCCGCGAGATCGTCTCCTCCATCAGCGTGCCGCCGAGGTCGTTGGCGCCCCCGTTGAGCATCACCTGCGTGCGCTCGACGCCCAGCTTCACCCAGCTGGTCTGGATGTTGGAAATCCTGCCGTGCAACATGATCCGCGCGAGCGCATGCACCGCCCGGTTGTCGCGGTGCGTCGGGCCGGGCCGCGCACCGCCGGCGAGGTACAGCGGCGAACTCTGGTGCACGAACGGCAGCGGCACGAATTCGGTGAATCCCCCAGTGCTGTCCTGGATCTCGCGCAACACCCGCAGATGGCCGACCCAGTGCCGGGGCGCGTCGACGTGGCCGTACATCATCGTCGAGCTGGACCGCAGGCCGACCTCGTGCGCGGTCGTCACGACCTCGATCCACATCGACGTCGGCAGCTTGCCCTTGGTCAGCACCCACCGCACCTCGTCGTCGAGGATTTCAGCGGCCGTCCCGGGAATGCTCCCCAACCCCGCCTCCCGCAACGAGATCAACCACTCCCGGATCGACAGCCCGCTGCGGGTGACGCCGTTGGCGATCTCCATCGGCGAGAACGCGTGCACATGCATCGACGGCACCCGCGCCTTGACGGCCCGCACCAGATCGGCGTAGCCGGTGACCGGCAGCTCGGGGTCGATGCCGCCCTGCATGCACACCTCGGTCGCGCCGGCGACGTGCGCTTCCCACGCGCGGTCGCCGACCTCGTCGACCGACAGCGAGTACGCGTCGGCGTCACCTTTGCGCTGCGCGAACGCGCAGAACCGGCACCCCGTGTAGCAGATGTTGGTGAAGTTGATGTTGCGGTTGACGACGAACGTGACGTCGTCGCCGACGGCATCGCGGCGTAGCGAATCAGCAAGCGCGGCAACGGCATCCAGGGCCGGACCCTCGGCGCAGGCCAACGCCAGATACTCGTCGTCCGACAGCGCGGCCGGGTCCCGCTCCGCCGAGCGCAGCGCAGCGAGCACATCGGTGTCGATGCGCTCGGGCGCCCTGGCCGCCAACTCGGAGACCTTCTCGCGGATCGACTCCCAGTCCCCGAATGCGCTGTCGAGGTCGCTGCGGGTCTCGGTGAGCCGGCCCGCTTCGTCGATCGCGGCGTGCAGATCGGTCCGCCCCAACGACTCCGACGCCTCGTCGGGTTCCTGCCAGGGCCGGCCCGTCGGGTTGACGTCCAGCGCGTAGCCGGTGTCGGGATCTGCCAGCGCGTCGACGTGCCCGCGCACGCGCGGGTCGATCCACGCCGCGCCGGCCTGCACGTACTGCGGTTGCGCGGTGAGCCGCTGCACCAGGTCGTAACCCGCTTCGGCGGTAACCGCGGCCACCTCCTCCAGAGCCGGCCACGGCCGTTCGGGGTTGACGTGGTCCGGTGTCAGCGGCGACACCCCTCCCCAGTCGTCGACGCCCGCGCCGACCAGCGCCAGGCACTCGGTGCGCGACACCAGGTTCG
>NZ_LZKP01000124.1 GCF_001672895.1 Mycobacterium sp. E740 | reverse complement strand
GCCTCGGTCGGACCGTAGGCGTTGATCATCGTGCGCCCCGGCGCCCACCGGTCCACCAACTCCGTCGGGCACGCCTCGCCCGCCACCACGAGCGCCGACGTCAACCCTTCGGGTGCGAGCATGCCTGCGGCAGAAGGGGTTTCGCTCAACACGGTGACGCCTTCGGCTACCAGCAGCGCGTGCAACTCGTCGGGGAAAGCTGCGACGTCTTCGGGCACGACGACCAGCCGGCTGCCGTGCAGCAACGCGCCGAACATCTCCCACACCGAGACGTCGAAGGAGTACGAGTGCCACTGCGACCACACCTGACCCGGGCCCGACGGCACCCCGCCGAGTCCGTTGGTCAGGAAGTGGACCACGTTGCGGTGAGTGACCGCAACGCCTTTGGGCACCCCGGTGGTGCCTGAGGTGTAGATGAAGTAAGCGATGTCGCCGGCAGTCGGCGCGCACAACGGCCGGTCCGGGCCGGTCTGGATGTGCGGATCCTCGGCGTCGACGACGCGCACATCGCACCCGGCCAGCCGATCGGCGGACGCGGCGGTCGTGACTGCGGCGACCGGTGCGGCGTCGGACACCATGAACTCGATCCGTGTCGTCGGCAGCGCCGGGTCGATCGGCAGATACGCCGCGCCCGTCTTCAGCACCGCGAGGATCGACACGATCGCCTCAGCCGACCGCGAGAACACCAGCGCCACAGACTGTCCCGGCCGGGCGCCGAGGCCGGCCAGATGATGGGCCATCCGGTTGGCGGCGTCGTCGAGTTCGCGGTACGTCCACGACCGCTGCCCGTCGGTGAGCGCCGCCGCCTCCGGCGTGCGGGCCACCTGCTCGGCGAACAGCGCAGGCACCGACGCCGAGACGGTCTTCGGCGACGTCAACGCCGCCCGGTTACCCCAGTCGTCCAGTTCGGCGTGTTCGTCCTCGTCGAGCAGGTCGAGGGACAGCAACCGCCGTGAGGTGTCCGCGGTCATGACTGTTGGCCCGAGTCGGCGGTCATCGCCACGAGCACCCGCTTGAACCGCTTGATGAGCGCCGCGATCCGGGCGCTGTCGAACACGTCGGTGTCGAACTCGATCCGGACGTCCAGTTCACGTCCGGGGGCGGCCTGCACCGACAGCGGATAGTGGTTGTATTCGCGGGGTTTGACGTCGGTGATGGCCAACTCTTGGGCTCCTGATGGTGCGGAGGTGTCGATCGGGTAGTTCTCGTAGATGAAGAGGGTGTCGAACAACTGGTCGTGGCCGGCAATGCGGTGGATGTCACCGAGGCCGACGTGCTGGTGCTCGAGGGTGTCGTTGTAGACCTGCTGGAGCTGGTCGAGCAGGCTGGCGACGGTGGTCGTCGGGGTGATCGTCGCGCGCACCGGCACGGTGTTGATCAACAGGCCGACCATCGAGTCCGCGCCGGGCACCTCGGTGGGCCGCCCTGAGACGGCGGTGCCGAAGGCGACGTCGGGCTGGCCGGTCAGCCACATCAGCAGCTGCACCCACGCGGCCTGCAGCACGGTGCTGACGGTCGTCCCGTGGGAGCGGGCCAGCTCGGTCAACGCCCGCGTGGTGTCCTCGGCCACCTGGAACGAGGCGACGTCTCGCCGGCCCAGGCTCGACCGCCCCGGGGGGCTCACCAGCGTCGGGGTCTCGAATCCGGCGAGCACCTGGCGCCAGGCCTCCTGGGCGGCGGCGCGGTCGCGGTCGAACAGCCAGCTGACGAAGCTGCGGTAGGACGGGGGCGCCGGCAGATGCTGGCCGTAGTAGCTCGCGATCGTCTCCCGCAGCAGGATCGACGTCGACCAGCCGTCCATCACGATGTGGTGGTTGGTCAGCACGAACCGATGCTCATCTGCCGCGGTGCGGATGAGCTCCGCCCGGAACACCGACTCGTCGGCCAGGTCGCAGACCGCCGCACGTTCGGCTGCGCACAGCTGCCGCACCTGCTCGTCGACGTCGTCGACACCCTCGAGGTCGACGTACCGCCAGGGCACCACCGGGTCCACCGGGATGACCTGGACGGGCTCGCCGAACTGGTCGGAGAATCGGGCCGCCAGGTTCGGGTGCCGGTTCACCACCGTCTGCAGGGCGTCGCGAAGCCGGGCGGCGTCGAGGGCCCCACTGATCGTGATGTCCAGCTGCACGGCGTAGACATCGTCGTCGTGGCCCTGCGCCGTGCTGGTGTGGAAGAACAGGCCGAGCTGCAGGGCGGTCAGCGGAAGGACATCGGCGACGCGGTGCTGCTGTGCCAGCTCGTCGATCTCCTGCTGGCTCAGCCGGGCGGGGGCGATGTCCGAGGGCGTCAGGCCGCCGCCGCCGCTGCGCACGTGTGCGCGGATGCCGGCCAGCGCCTCGAACCACAGCCGGCTCAGCCTCTCGACCTGCGCCTGGTCCAGGGCTGAGGGCGCCCACCGCCAGTTGGCGTGCAGCTGCGGGCCGGTGTCGGCGTCGGTGGTGACGGCGTTGAGTTCGACGGTGTGCGCCAACGGCATCGGCAACGCCGCGGTTGCCCCGGTCAGCGCCAGGCCTTCCTCGCTGATCCGCCAGAACTCGCCGGACAGTTCGGCCGCGGCGCTGCCCAGCCGGCCCAGGTAGTTGAACCCGATCGCGGGTTCGGACCCGGCCATTCCGACGTCGGGGTTCAGGTAGCGCAGCAGGCCGTACGTCAGGCCGTCGGGCAGGGCGCGCAGCTGTTCCTTGGCGCTCTTGACCGCGGTGCCCAGCGCTGCGTCGCCGGCGACCACCTGCGCCCAGTCCAGGCCGCCGCCCGCCAGCGCGACCGGGTACATGGTGGTGAACCAACCCACCGTGCGCGACAGGTCGACGTCGCCGGCCAGTTCTTCGTGGCGGCCATGGCCCTCCACGTCGATGGCGACGGGCGCCTCGCCGCTGCCGAGGAACTCCGCAACGGCAAGCCCGAACGCGATCAGCAAGATGTCGTTGACCCCGGCGTGGAAGGCGGCCGGCACCTCACCCAGCAGCGAGGCGGTGGTCTCGGAGTCCAGCGCGACCGAGAGGTGGCCCGCGGTGGCGAACGTGTCGAGATCTGGTTGCACGGCCGGCAACGACGCCGGGGTCGCGGTCACCTCTCGCCACGCGTCGGCCTGCTCCACGACATCTGCGGTGCGCGCGTGCTCGGCCAGCAGCGAGGACCACCGCGCGAACGACGTACCGGGCGCCGGCAACTCCACAGGTTGGCCGTTACGGTGTTGCGCCCACGCGATGTTCAAGTCCTCCAACAGGATTCGCCACGAGACACCGTCGACGGCCAGGTGATGGACGATCAGCACCAGTTCGCTCGTCGAGGTGGTCCACAGCGCGCTGACCATCGCACCCGAGGCCGGATCCAGCCGACGCGTGGCCGCCACGAGCACGTCGTCGGACAATGCGTCGGTGACGTGCAGGCAGTCGCGGGCGTTCACCGCGCCCGCCTCGGGCACCTGCAGCGCCCAGCCACCGGCGCCGTCGTCGTCGACGCGGCAGCGCAGCATGGGATGCCGGTCCAACAGTGCCTGCAGCACCGCAACCACGTCCGCCTCGGCGACGTCGGCGGGAGCCTGGACCACCATGGTCTGGTTGAACTGCTCGACCGGACCCGTCATGCCCTGCAGCCAGCGCATGATCGGCGTCGCCACCACCGGGCCGACACCCTCGTCGACGGGACCGGAGCCGCCCTCGGCCACTCGCGCCACCCGCGCCAACCGGGCCACCGTCTTCTCCACGAAGATGTCGCGCGGGCGGCACAACACACCGGCAGCCCGCGCCCGGGCCACCACCTGCATCGACAAGATGCTGTCGCCGCCGAGTTCGAAGAAGGAGTCGTCGACGCTGACGCGGTCGACGCCGAGGACTTGGGCGTAGATGCCGGCCAGGATTTCTTCGATCGCGGTCACTGGGGCGCGGTAGCGTTCGGCGTCGCTGTATTCCGGTGCCGGTAGCGCGCGGGTGTCGAT
>NZ_LZKP01000123.1 GCF_001672895.1 Mycobacterium sp. E740 | reverse complement strand
GCTCGGGTGGATCTGCTCGCGACCGCGGCGATCGTGGCGATAGGCGCGGACGGCGCAGACGACGCGCGGCGGCCGAATACATCTTCCGGTTGGCCGGACCGACCGGGATCTACGGCGGCACGCTGGAGGTGTTCCGCAACATGATCGCCCAGCATGCCCTCGGCCTCGGCCGCCCCGTCATCGGCTGCGCCGTTCGCGCCGACCGGCAGGCTCGCCGCGGTCCCGAGCAGATCCATCAGATCCGGTGCGACGTCGCGCATCGTCTGCGCGATCGCCACCCGGCCGAACATCTCCGGAGCGCTGGCCGCCGCCTCCATCCGGGCGACCGCGCGTCCGAGGCGGTACCTCGCCGAGTCCTCGTCACCCGCCACCGCTGCGACGCGGTCGACCGCCTCGCCCAGCAACAGAAGGTGTTCGCTCATCGCCGCCAGCTTCTGCAACCCCTCGGCGTCGCGGTCGACGGTGCCGTGCTCGGCGTTGAGCGCCTCGCGCAACACCGACCAGCCGCCGTTGACCTCGCCGACGCGGTACTTGTCGTCGACCCGCACGTCGCTGTAGTAGGTGATGTTGGTGCGGTCGCCGTCGACCGTGCGGATCGGCTGGATCGCGACGCCGGGAGAGTCGAGCGGCACCAGGAACATGGTCAGGCTCTGGTGCTTGGGCGCCTCGGGGTCGGTGTTGGTGATCAGGAAGACGAACTGCGCGTTCTGCGCATTGGAGGTGAACATCTTGGAGCCATTGATCAACCAGGAAGATCCGTCCCGCACCGCGCGGGTCTTGCACGTCGCGACGTCCGAGCCGCCCTCGGGTTCGGTGTATCCGAGGCACAGCCGGTAGTGCCCCGAGAGGACCTGCGGCAGGATCTCGTCGCGCAGTCGCGGCGAGCCGAACTGCTCGACGCAGCGCGCCACCATGGCTGTCGTGCCCCAGTGGAACCACGGGGTGTGCGCTCGGCCGATCTCGAGTTCCCAGATCCGCCGGCGCACCGCGCTGAACCCGCCCTCGGCTTCCGGTCGGAAGTCAGCGGCCAGATATCCCGCGGCGCCGAGCGCGAGATGCACCCCCTCGTCGTAATTTTCACCGGTCCGGCGATCCCGCTCGATGACCTCCTCGGTCACCAACGAGCGCAGGAAGCTGCGGAGCTCGTCGCGAAACGCGCGGTCGTCGTCGTTGAGCACCACGCAGGAGAAGTCCATCCAGACACCGTGACACTATTGCGCTTAGTTGTAAAGCCTGTTGGCGCGAGCGTGCGTGTTGGCACACGACACCCCGCGCAAACTCGGCACTCCGCGCACGCTCAGCAGCTTGCGACAGTGCGCAAAATGCGCTCAGCACCCGGCGCCGTGCAACGCGCGACGCAACGCCGCACCCTGCAGCTCGAACAACTGCACACTGGTCGACCACTCGGGCAGCAGCGAGTCGAATCCGTGGCAGGTGCCCGCGAACACGTGCAGTTCTGTCGGGATGCCGGCGCGCATCAGCCGCGTCGCATAGTCCAGCGCCTCGTCGCGCAGCGGGTCCATGTCCGAGCAGCTGATGAAAGTGGCTGGCACACCCGTCAACTCGGCGGCGCGTCCCGGCACCGCAGGGGCACTCGGATTCGTGTCCGCCAGGTAGTGCCGCCACATCATCTCGGCGGCCGGACCGTCGAAGCCGGGCGTCGCGTCGAACTCGCGCTTCGAATCGGTCGGCCGGTCGTCGAGCACCGGCTGGTGCAGCAGTTGGAACACCAACCGCGCCGCCGATTGCTGCGCGAGTCCCGCGGCCAGCGCACCACCCGCACTGCTGCCCGCGACCGCCAGTCGCGCGGCGTCGATACCCAGTTCGGTCGCACACTCACAAGCCCAGTTCAGCACGGTAAGTGTGTCGTCGAAGGCCGCCGGGTACGGATGTTCGGGCGCGAGCCGATAGTCGACCGAGATCACCGTGCAACGCCCGCGCCTGGCGAACTCGACGCACTGCAGGTGGTCGGTGTCGAGGTTGCCCAACACGAAAGCGCCCGCGTGGCAGTAGATCACCGCAGGCGCCGGTGCCGGCGCCCCGCGGTAGATGCGCACCGGAACCGAGTGTGCGACGCGGTTCTCGATCTCGACGCCGATGTCGTTGACCACCCTGGTCGTTTCGGCGCGCCGCTGGTTCAGCGAGTCGCGAACGACGCCGAGCAGCGCGGGCGAGAGGTCGGTGCGCGCCTCTGCGAGGTGACGCAGCGCGGGATCGAGTCGGTCAGCGAACGTCACAGTCTCAACGTCTCGCCGCGGTCTGGGTCTCGGAGGCCCCTGCCGGTGACCGGGCCGGCGGCTCGAATGCGAAGTCGGAAGCCTTGAAGCGCCGCGTCATGTGCCAGAACGCGCGTGCGCTGCGCGGCCACTGGGTGACGACGCGACCATTGGCGGCACGAAAGTAGTTGCTGCACCGGGTGAGCCAGACGGTGCCGCTCATCCAGCGGTCGATCTTGGTGAGGAACTCAGCCATCGCCTGCGGCCGGACCGCGATGTACGACCTGCCGCGGCGCCGTAGGTACTTCAGCGCGCGCACGATGTAGTGCGCCTGCGCTTCGAGCATGAAGATCACGCTGTTGGACCCGACGTTGGTGTTGGGCCCGTAGAGCATGAAGAAGTTGGGATAACCGGGCACGGCCATCCCCAGGTAGGCGTGGGCGCCGTCAACCCACGTCTCGCGCAACGAAACGCCGTTCTCACCGACGACGTCGATCTGGCCGAGATAGTCGGCGGCGGCGTAGCCGGTCGCGCACAACACCGCGTCGACGTCGAGCTCGGTGCCGTCCGCTGTCACCAGGGTGCGTGACCGCAATCGGGTTGCCGGGCTGTCGATCACCTCGACATGCGACTGCGTGAGTGTGTTCAGGTAGTCGGTCGCGAATACCAACCGCTTGCAGCCCAGGGGATGGTCGGGGGTGAGCTTGCGACGCAGTTCCTCGTCGGCGACGGTGGCCTCCAGTGTCCGCAGCGCAATGCTCTTGAACTCTTGCGTTTTGTCGCTGCCGTGCTCGATGACCGAGATGTTGGACTCGCTGCGCAGCCACAAGCGCGCTCGGTAGAGCTTCTTCGCGAACGGGACGTGGCGAAACAGCCACCTCTCCCGCTCGGTGTACGGGCGGTCCGGCTTCGGCAGGATCCACGTCGGCGAGCGCTGCACCGAGTAGACCTTCTCGGCCACCTTGGCGACCTCGGGAACAAGCTGCGCCGCAGTCGATCCCGTGCCGAGTACCGCGACCCGCTTGCCGCTCAGGTCGACGGAGTGGTCCCATCGCGCGGTGTGCATCAGGGCGCCGGTGAACGGCTCCTCCTCGATCAGGTCGGGCATCACCGGACGCGTGAACAAGCCGATCGCCGAGACCACGATGTCGAATGTGTGCTGTTCGCCGGTGGCCGAACTCAGCTGCCAACAGTCGCCCGTCCAGCGCGCCGAGTTGATCTCGGTGTTCAGCCTCAAATGGGGTTCGAGTCGGTGACGGCGCGCGCACCGTTCGAAGTAGGCGAGGATCTCGGGCTGACCCGACCACAGCCGCGACCACTCCGCATTCAGATCGAACGAGTACGAGTACAGGTGTGACTTCACGTCGCACGCCAGGCCCGGATAGGTGTTGATCCGCCACGTCCCACCGACCCCGT
Organism: Mycobacterium sp. E740; assembly: GCF_001672895.1. GTDB lineage: Bacteria > Actinomycetota > Actinomycetes > Mycobacteriales > Mycobacteriaceae > Mycobacterium. The sequence continues at coordinate 12,854 of NZ_LZKP01000123.1, read as the reverse complement.
CCTCCCGGTCGAAGATCGTGAAGTCGCGAAACCCGGCATTGCGGAGCAGGATTCCCAACGCGAGGCCGCCGGGCCCTGCGCCGATGATCCCGATCCTCATCCGATTCGAAGGCACTGTCCTCCGTCCACCACCAACTCGGCGCCGGTCATGAACGATGCATGGTCCGACACCAGGAACGCGACGACGTTGGCCACCTCCACCGGTTCTCCGAGGCGCCCGAACGTGTCGGTCAGCCTGCTCTGGGTAGTGTCGTCGAGCATCGGTGTCGCGATCGGGCCGGGGAACACCGCGTTGACCCGGATCCCGGTCGGTGCGAGCTCGGCCGCGGCGATCTGCGTGAGCCCACGCAGCGCCCATTTCGACGAGCCGTACGCGGCGTGGTTCGGGAACGGGCGGATGGCACCGGTGCTGACGGTGTTGACGATCGCGGCGCCGGCGGCCTGACGCAGATGGTCGAGTGCGGCCTGGATTCCCAGGAAGGGGCCCAGACAGTTGAATCGCCAGCTGCCCTCGAAGCCGTCAGGCGTCTCCTCGGCCAGCGGTGCGCGGTGCAGCACACCGGCGTTGTTGATCAAGGTGCTCAGCGCGCCGAAGCGGTCGACGACGGAGTTCACGGCTTGAGCCCACTGTCCGGCTGACGTCACGTCCAGCGGTACGGCGATGACGCCGTCGTCGCCGAGCGCTTCGACATTCGCCTGCAACTCGTCCATCCGCACGTCGCACGCGCCGACCTGAACTCCGTCCTGCCGCAGACGCTTCACGATGGCCGCGCCCTGCCCGCGCGCCGCGCCCGTCACCAGGGCGACGCGGCCCTCAAATGTCATTGCACCTCCCGCAGGATGTCGGTTGCGCCGCGACGCAGCGCCTGCGACTCCGAGGCCAGCGTCAGCATCCGAAAACTCAACGCGGCCATTGCTTTCGCAGATTCTGAGGCACCGGCGTGGATGCCCGCGACCAGCCCCGCGTCGGTGGCCGCGGCCCCGATCCGCGCAATGGCGTCCCCGACGGCGGCCGCGGTCCACGCTTCGGCCGGGCTGTGCCCGAGCGAGATCGCCAGATCGGCCGGGCCCACGTAGATTCCGGTGAGACCCGGCACAGCGCAGATCTCGTCGAGTGCGGCCAGACCCGGCGCGCTTTCGATCATCACGAAAACACTGACTCGCGCTTCGTGTTCGGCGGGGTCGCGGCCGATGTCGGCCCGCAGCGGGCCGTAACTGCGCACTCCCGCGGGCGCGTAGCGGCACGCGGCGACGGCCGCGGCGGCCTGCGCGGCGGATTCGACCATCGCGACGATCACGGCGTCTGCGCCCGCGTCGAGCACCCTGCCGATCGGCGCCGGATCGGCCGACGGCACCCGCACCGCGGTGGCGATCGGCACGTGTTCGAGGCGCCGCAGCAGCAACGCGACGTCGGCGTCGTCGAGATAGCCATGCTGGATGTCGAATCCGACGTAGTCGTAGCCGGCGGCGGCGAACTCCTCCGGGCCGATGATCGTGGGGCCGACGACCCAGCCGCCCCAGATCCGCGCTTTGGCGCTCAGCGCGCCCTGCAGTCTGCTCGCGGTCATTCCACGATCGCGATCTTGACCCGGTCGGGCGCAGGCCGGCAGGCGAGTTCGAACGCCGCCTGGGTGTCGCCGACTCCGAATGTGTGTGTCACGTAGGCGGGTAGGAGTTCAGGGTGCTGCCGGGCGAAGTCATCGGCCGCACTCAGCACGCGTCGCCGCTCGAGCGTGACACCCGACTTCAGGGTCAGGTTGTTCCGCAACATGGTGCGGATGCTGATGGGGTAACTGTCGTCGTCGGGCACTCCGAAATAGAAGACGGTGCCGCCCGGGGCGGCCGCTTCGATCGCGTGGCCCAGCGTGGCGACCTGGTGGCCGACGGCCTCGATCACCACATCGGGGCGATCGCCCGGTTCCAGGTGGCTCACCCACCGGTCGCTGGTGGCGCGCACGATCGTGTCGACACCGAACTCCTTGGCGACCGCATCGCGGTCGACGGGGTCGACACCGGTCACCCGCCGCGCACCGAATGCCTTTGCCGCATAGGAGAACAGCAGGCCGATCGAGCCCTGGCCGATCACCGCGACGTGCAGACCCTTCAGTGCGGGCAACTGTTCGACCGCATAGAGCACGCAGGCCAGCGGCTGTAACGCGACGGCATGCTGCGGGCTCAGCTTGTGGTCGTAGGCGGCAAGGCCGTCGCCGTCGGCGATCACGAGTTCCATCAACCCGTCGAAGCCGGACGCCCAGCCGACGACCCGGTCCCCCACCCCGTGGCTGCGGTGGCGGCTGGCGATCACCTCGCCGACCACCTCGTGGATCGGAAAGCCCGACATCTCGGCGGCACTGAGCCCACGGTCACCGGCGATCTTGCCGCGCACGCCGCGAAACGGCGGCAGGTCGCTGCCGCAGACACCCGCGGCACGGAAGCGCAACAGCACCTGGCGGTCGCCGAGCGACTCCGCGGTCCGGTCGGCAATCTCGGTCCGCTCGAACGTGTAGGGCGCGGTCAGCCGGTAGGCCCACATCTCACACCTCCACCGGGACGCTGTTGAAGCCCCACTGGAAACTCGACGGTGGGCGAGCGGCGGCCGCGGCGTCGATCCGCCAGTCGGTGACGCGCTTCAGCCATTCACCCACCAGGATGCCGATTTCCAGGCGAGCGAGGTGGACTCCGAGGCAGAAGTGTTGTCCGCGACCGAAAGCCAGCAAGCGCTCGATTCGCCGGTTCCAGAGGAACTCGTCGGGGTCGGGGTACTCGCGCTCGTCCCGGCCGGCCGAAGCGAGCAAGGTGATGATCCGTTGGCCGGGCGCGATCGTGGTGTCGTGCAGTGTGAACGGCTTGCGGACGGTGCGCGCGAACCACTGGGCCGGCGCGCAGTATCGGATCATCTCCTCGCGGGCCACCGGCACGTTGGCGTCTGGGTCGGCACGCACCGCAGCCAGCTGATCGGGCCGCCGGCCCAGCTCCCACAACCCGTGCGCGACGATCTTCGGCACCGTTTCGGTTCCGCCGATGAAGATTCCGAGCAGCTGGGTGGCGGCTTCGACGTCGTCAAATGCCGACCCGTCCGGCAGGCGATAGGCGATCAGGTTGTCGGCGATCGGGTTGTCCCCCGCGCCGGCCCGGCTGCGCTGGATGAGCGGAATGAGGTACTCCAGATAGCCGGGCCGCGCGTTGGCCACCTCCACCCCGCTGCCGGGCTGGGCCAGGCTGCCGGTGTTGACGGTGGCCAGTACGTCTGCGGCGAGATCGGTTGGTAGACCGAGAAGTTCACAGACCACGGATGCGGCGACGATCCCCCCGTAGTCCTGAGTCAGGTCGACACGACCGAGCGGCAGAAGCGTGTCGAGGCGTTCGTTGGCCAGGACGCGGATGCGCTCGGCCAGCGCGGCGATCGGTTTGGGCCGCAACGGCGCCGAGGTGCAGCGGCGCACGGTGTCGTAGATCGGCGTGTCGAAGTTCGCGTGGAACGGCATCGGGTGCAGCGGCGGGTCGGGTACGGGTCCGTCGTTGCGGATGGCCAAAACCCCTGCCGCGGGCAGGGTTCCCTCTGAGGCGACGAGCGTTCCGTCGTCGATCGACAACACTTTCCAGATGTCGTCGAAACGCGACAGGGCGTAGGTGTCCCACTTGTCGATGTAGTACAACGGATGGTGATCGCGCAGTGTCCGGTAGTACGGGAACGGGTCGGCCATCACCGCCGGGTCGAATGGGTCGTACGAAAAGCCCTGCAGCACTTGGGACTGGTGAGTGCTCATTGCAGCGGCGAGGGCGGTAGGGCCTGCAGGATGGAGTCCTCCCAGCCGTCGCGCAAAGCGGGTGCGACGCTCATCCAGGTGACGATCTCAGCGGGTGGGCTGTCTTTCCATGACGGGTAGTGGTTGGCGAAGCAGTCCCAGTCGCCGTCCAGCGCCCAGTAGTGGATGACCTCGTTGAAGCGGAAAGTGGTGATGAACGAACCGAGCCAACGCTTCCCGGTGCTTTCGGACCACGGCACGTAGAGCCGCTCCAGTTCCCGGATGTAGTCGTCCTGGCGGCCGGGCTTGGTCTGCATGATCTCCTGGATCACCAGTCCCGCACCGAAGTTCGCCTCCCGCAGCTGCGCGAGCGTTCGGTTGTACTTGCCCGCGTACATGATGCGGCCCTCGCCCGTCGCGCCGATCTCGGCGAGGAACGTGGCCCATTTCCCGGCCACCGCTTCGTGGCTGCCGCCTCTGGCCTGCGCCTTGCCGATGCGCGCGTAGTCGGCGAACGTGTCGATCTCCCAGATGACCGTGACCTGCGGCCAGTGACCGTTGTACGGAGTGGTCTCCCAGATCGCGAACAGTCGCGCGCCCAGCTCGGTCATCATCGGGTGGTAGACGTCGGAGAACAGCTCGGTGAACCGGTCGGAACGCCCCGAGCCGAGCGCGATGGTCTCGTGCAGATACAGCAGCGTGTGACCGTAGAACTTCTTCATGACCCGCACCCAGTTGACAGTGACACCCTGTGAGCGTGACACTTGTCGCGTGTTTTGTAAAGCAGCGAGCGGCCCTGCCGGATGACGCTGACGCCGCTGGCGAACGGCTTCTGCTTCGGCGAGGGCCCACGCTGGTTCGAAGGTCTGCTCTGGTTCTCCGACATGCTCGGCCAAGCGGTGCACACGGTCGACCTGGACGGTGACCTGACCACCCTGCCACTTGCCGGCCACGCCCCGAGCGGTCTCGGCTTCCGCCCCGACGGGTCGCTGTTGATCTCCTCGACCGAGACCCGCCAGGTGCTGAGCTATGACGGCGAGATCGTCACGGCCGTGGCCGATCTCTCCGACATCGTCCCCGCCGACCTCGGCGACATGGTCGTCGACGCCGACGGTCGCGCCTACGTCGGCTCACAGGCGCGCGAAGGCGGCGTGATCGTGCGAGTCGATCCCGACGGCACCCGCACCGTCGTGGCGGACGAACTCGACTTCCCCAACGGCATGGTGATCACACCCGAGGGAGATACGCTGATCGTCGCGGAGTCGACCGCTCGGCGGTTGACCGCGTATTCCGTCAGCTCGGACGGTTCGCTGAAGGACCGGCGGATATTCGCCGACGGGCTCGACGGGCCACCGGACGGCATCTGCCTCGATGCCGGAGGTGGCGTCTGGACGGCAATGACGCTCGCGCACAAGTTCGAGCGAATCACTCACGGGGGCAACGTCTCCGAGCGCATCGACATCGGTGAGCGCATCGCGATCGCGTGCGCGCTCGGCGGCCCTGAGCGGCGCACGCTGTTCTTGTTGTCCAGCACCGACGCGTATCCGCAGCGACTGGTCGGCACCCGGCTGTCGCTCGTCGATGCGACCACCGTCGACATACCGGGAGCAGGGCTGCCATGAGCGACTCCTACTACGAACTGCTCGACGCGGCCGACCCGCTCGGCGAGCGGTTCCGGGCGACCGATCTGGTGCGCAGCACGTGGTCCGCGGCGATCCAGCACGGTGCGCCGGTGTCGGCACTGCTGGTACGCGCGCTGGAACGGTGCGACGCCCGCGACGACACGCGGCTAAGCCGGGTGCTGATCGACCTGCTCGGCGGCGTCCCCGCCGAAGGGGACCTGTGGGTCCGTTCGCGAATCGAGCGCTCCGGCAAGCAGATTGAACTGGTCGCCGCGGAGATGCTTGCCCCTGGCCCCGACGGTGAACCGCGACCAGTCGCGAAGGCCAGCGGCTGGCGGCTCAAGACCATCGACACCCGGGCCCTGGTGCACGCACCGGAGCCGCCGCTGCGTCCGCTCGCCGAAGCCAGGAGCCGCGACATGAAGAAGGACTGGGACCGCAACTACGTGCACAGCCTGGATTGGCGGTGGCTGACCAAGCCGATGAGCCAGGGCCCGGGAGAGTCGTGGCTCAGGCCCGAGGCGGACCTGGTCAGCGGCGAAACGATGACGCCGCTGCAGCGACTGTTCGCCGTCGCCGACGACGCCAACGGCATCGGGACCAAGCTGGACATCCGCAAGTGGACCTTCATGAACACCGACCTCGCCGTGCACGTGCACCGCATCCCGGAGGGCGAGTGGATCGGCATCCGCGCCGAGACCAACTACGGTCCCGACGGCGTCGGCACCACGCTGGGCACCCTGTTCGACGAGACCGGACCGGTCGGCGCGATACAGCAGTCCGTGCTCGTACGACCTATGCCCACTCGTTGATCAGGGGACGCAAACACCGGGCGCGACGGGCGCTGGAGCGCCCACACCGGCGGCCAGCAGCTTGAAGACCTCCCTGGCGGTGACGACGAACCCGGTGTCCGGATCGTCCACGGCGGCACCGAAACTGATGCCGAGCACGCGGCCGTTGAGGTCGATGAGCGGACCGCCCGACCCGCCGTGCCGGATCGGCCCTCTGATGACGTACACCTCACGGTTCACCGTCGTGGTGTGGTAGATGTCGGGAACGAGAAGCTCGATGACCTTGCGCACGCGCGCGGGCGTCGCCACGAAGGGGCCGCCGCCGGGGTAGCCGAGCACCAACGCGTCCGCGCCCGTCATGGCCGTCTGCTGGTCCAGGGGCAGCGGCGGCACCCGCAGGTCGGGCACGTCGAGCACCGAGATGTCCATCTTGGGGTCGAAGACCACCACCCTGGCCGGTCGTTCCGTGTCACCGACCCACACGCTGACGGTGTCCGCGCCCGCAACCGCGTGGGCAGCCGACATGACCTTGTTCGGCGCGATGACGACACCGCTGCCGTCGAGCGTCTTCTGGCACGACTCGGCCACGGTGTGGATCTTGACGACGCTGCGGGCGGCCTGGGCGACGACGGCATTGCCTGCCAGCGCGGCATCGGGCGCCTCGACGGTCGATTCGACCGCCACCTCGGTGATGTCCTCGGCGGTTTCCCGCACCGGTCCGCAGCCGGGTAGTCCGATCGACAGCACCATCGCGGTCACGCCGACCGCGAGTCCTCTGCGCCTCATTGCCGAAACGATAGCGGCCCCGGGCCGCGTTTCGGTGGCAGTCAGTCAACCAGTCGCAGAGCCGCGACGGGACACTGCGTCACCGCCTGCTGCATCCGGTCGCGGTCGGACTCCGGGCGCTCGGGCGTGTGGATCAGCACGGTGCCGTCGTCCTGCACCTCGAACACGTCCTCGGCGATCGATTCGCAGATGCCGTGTCCGGTGCACCTGTCGAGGTCGACTTCGACCCGCATGTCACTCTCCTATCGAACGACGGCAGGCAGCCGTTTGACGCCGTGCACGAAGCTGCTGTACAGCAGGTCGGGCTCGCCGAACTCGATCGTCGTCAGCCGAGTCAGCAGCTCGCGGAACAGGATTCGCAGCTCGGCCTTCGCCAGTTGACTGCCCAGGCAGAAGTGTGGACCGCCGCCGCCGAACCCGAGGTGCGGGTTGGGCGAGCGGGTGAGGTCGAATGCATCTGGCTCGTCGAAGACGCTCTCGTCGCGGTTCGCCGAACAGTAGAACAGCCCCACCTTGTCGCCGGCCTCGACCGGCTGACCGTTGATCTCGGTGTCCTCGGTGGCGAACCGCGCGAACTGCAGCACCGGTGACGACCAGCGGACGAATTCCTCGATGGCCGAACCGATCCGCGCGTCGTAGTCGGCCGTCAACCAGTCGCGCTGGGCGGGATTGGCGACGAGCGCCATCATCGCGTGCGTGGTGGCCTGCTTGGTGGTGTCGTTGCCCGCCGACGCGAGCAGGATCAGGAAGGCACCGATCTCCTCGTCGGTCAATCGGTGGCCGTCGACCTCGGCGTTGACGATGGCGGTCATCAGGTCGTCGCCGGGATGGGTGCGCCGGTACTTCGCCAGTTCGACGCCTGTGTTCGACAGGAGCGTGATCTGGGCGATCGGGTCGCCGGCGCGCTCCTCCTCCGTGGCGTACTCGTCGTCGCTCATGCCGAAGAGCTTCTCCGCGGCGTAGGCCACCGCCGGCTGGTCCGCGCCCGGCACGCCGAGCATGTCCATGATCGTCAGCATCGGCAGCTTCGCCGAACACGCTGACACGAAATCGATTTCACCGGCCCCGACCAGGTTCTCGACGATGGTGACCGCGTTCTTGTGGATCTGCTCCTCGATCAGTCGCACGTTGCGCGGGGTGAAAGCCGAGCTGATCAGTCGTCGGTACACCGTGTGCTGAGGCGGGTCCATGGTCAGGAAGAACGACGCGAACCGCTGGATCTCGGCAGGCATGGGGTTGAGCGCCACGCCGTCGGCCGAGGTGAACAGTTCGGGGTGCTGGCTGACGAAGACGATGTCGGCGCGCCGCGTCAGCGCCCAGAACCCGGGCTCCTCCATCGGGAACATCGACGGCATAGGCGGGTGCCAGGACAACCCGTCGGCGGCCCGCAGCCGTGCGAACGTCTGGTCACGAACGGCGAAGGGCTGCCGCCAGAACTGCTCCGACGTGATGTCGACCGCGCTGTGCTCACGGGCTGATGTCACGGAATCAGCGTGACACTTCGTCAAAAGTTTGTAAAGCTATGACGATGCCAGTCGCCGACGCGGACTCTCCGACGCGCGAACGCATCCTCGCCGCGACCGCGGAGGTGCTCGGCCGCCACGGCATGACCAAACTCAGCCTCTCCGAAGTCGCCACGCAGGCGCAGGTTTCCCGACCCACCCTGTACCGCTGGTTCGCGTCCAAACGCGACCTGCTCGACGCTTTCGTGATCTGGGAGCGCCAGTACTACGAACGCGCCGTGGCCCAGGCGACCGCGGACCTGCCGGTGGACGAACGCCTCGACGCCGCGCTGCGGGTGATCGTCGAGTACCAACAGTCTTATCCGGGGCTTCGCATGATCGACATCGAACCGGAGCAGGTCATCAAGCGACTGTCCCGGGTCATCCCGTTGATGAGGCAGCGGCTGGAACGGCTCGCGACCGGGCCGGACGCTGCTCTCGCGGTGGCGACGGCGGTACGTGTCGCCGTGTCGCACTATCTGGTGCGCAGCGACGACGACGAAGACTTCCTCGCCCAGCTCCGCTACGCCGCGCGGGTCAGGCACCACGCGCCCTGAGTTCGGCGAGCACCTCCTCGGTGTGTTCGCCAAGCTTTGGCGCCACCGAGCGGGGCGCCCACGGTGTGCCGTGAAAGTCGGCCGGCGACGCGACCATCGGCACCGTCGCGTCGCCGTCCGGCACGTAGACGATGCCGCCGCCCGCGTGGAACTGCTCGTCGCCCACGACGTCTTCCAACGTGTTGATCGGCGCCCAGAACAGATCCGGTTCTGCGGCAAATGTTTCGGCCCAGTCGTCGAGCGGTCGGGTCGCAAAGATCTCGTCGAGTGCGGTGATCAGCGCCACGGCGTTTGCGGCGCGCTTCGCCGCGGTGTCGAATCGTGGATCGGTCGACCATTCAGGATGTCCGACCGCGCGGCAGAGCGGGGGCCAGTGCCTGCCGGCCTGCAGGCCGACGATCCAGAACCGCCGTCCGTCTCCGGCGACGTAGTTGTTCATGCACGGGTTGCCCATGGCCTCTCGCTGGCCGATCGCGATCTCCTGCCCGGTGAGCAGGAAGGTGTTCAGGTCGAAGCTCACGGTGTAGGCGCCTTGGCGGTAGAGCGACGTGCTGACCAGCTGGCCTTTCCCGGTGCGGTTCCGCGCGACCAGTGCCGCACACACGGCTGCGGCGAGTGTCATACCTGCCATGTGGTCGCCCATCCCGCCGCGTTGGAACGGCGGCGTCTCACCGGGCCGGGTGAGCAGATGCGCGAGACCGGACCGCGCCCAGAACGCGGCGACGTCATAGGCCGCGCGGTCGGCGTCGGGTCCGGTCTGCCCGTATCCGGTGATCAAGCCGTAGACCAACCTCGGGTTGCGCGTCGACACCGCCTCGAAGTCCAAGCCCAATCTGCTCAGTGCCGCCGGACGCACGTTAGTCAGGAAAACGTCTGCGTCGCAGACCAATTCGAGCGCGGTAGCACGGTCCTGCTCGAGCGTCACGTCGAGTACGACGCTGCGCTTGCCGCGGTTGTCCATCTCGAACGGCGGGCTGACGTCGTTTTCGACGCCGAGCATCCGGCCGAACATCCGTCCGGGATCACCCGCCGGTGGTTCGATCTTGACGACGTCCGCGCCCCAGTCGGCGAGGATCCCACCGGCCGCCGGGCCCGCCACCCACACGCCGAGTTCGACGACCCGCACACCGTCCAACGGTCCCGCCATCCCCACCTTCTTTACATTCAGACGCGTATTCGTAAACTGGCGAGGTGAGTCGCGCTCCCTCGGCCGTCGGCTTGGCCGCGCACCTCGGCCGCGGGGTACAACGTATCGCCACCGACGCGGTGTTCGGCCGCATCCGGTCCCTTCCGCGCACGGTGTCGCAGTTGGACGCGGAGACGTTGTCGCGCATCATGAACCGCCGCGTCACCGCGGTGGTGTCGCTCGGCGGTGACGCGGGTACGTCGTCGCGCGCCCGGCTCGCACTCGAGGGCGACGACGTCCCGAGGACCGTCTTCGTCAAGATGGCCGCCGAGACCGCCGCGACCCGGCTGATGGGCGAACTCGGCCGGCTCGCCGCGACCGAGACCCGCTTCTACCGCGAGCTGGCGCCGGCCTGGGAGGGTGGGGCCGGTGTGCCCGTGTCCTACGGCTCCGTCTTCGACGGCACGACGGGCCGTTTCGTCCTCGTCCTCGAGGACCTCGCCGCGGATTCGTGCGAGTTCCCCGACACTCTGCATCCGCTCGACGCGGATCGCGCCGCGCTCGTCGTCGAGTTGCTCGCGCGGCTGCACGCGACGTTCTGGGAGCGGGTGCCGGGCTGGCTCTACACAGCCTCGGGCGATACCGCTTCCCTGCTGACCGGCCGGCTGTTGAAGACGTCGTCGCGGCGAATCGCCGATCGCACGGACATCGCCGTCGGCACCGGCCGGTTCATCGACGACAACTACCGCGCGGTGGCCCGGCTCATCGACGAGCCACCGCACACCGTCATGCACGGTGACGCCCACCCCGGCAACGTCTACTTCCGGGGCGACGTGGCCGGGCTGCTGGACTGGCAGGCGGTGCGGCGCGGGCATCCCAGCCGGGAACTGGCCTACACACTGGTCACCAGCATGACGCCCGAAGACCGCCGGACACATCAACGCGACCTGCTCGACCTGTACCGGCAGACGCTGACGGCCTGCGGTGGACCGCAACTGGACCGCGACGAGCTGTGGCACCGGTACCGCCAAGGCGCGCTGTACGCGTACGTCGCGGCGCTGATCACCGCCGGGCTCGGAGGCATGCAGGCCGAGAGCATCGCACTGGAAGGTCTGCGCCGGGGCGTCGCGGCGCTCGAAGATCTCGACACAGTCGCCGTCCTACAGAACTCCATGTGACCGACGTTCTACGATCGCCTCGGTACCCACCGACGATTGAGGTTGCCACGTGAACGAACCGCTGCGCGACACATCCGGGCTCGAGGACACCTCGACGCGCCATCGGATTCTCGTCGCGACAGCGGAGGTGCTCGCTCGCAGCGGGCAGACCAAGCTCAGCCTCTCGGAGGTCGCGCTGCAAGCCGGGGTCTCGCGGCCCACCCTATACCGCTGGTTCGCCTCCAAAGGCGAGCTGCTCGACGCGTTCGGTATCTACGAGCGCGACCTCTTCGACAACGGCATCAGCAAGGCAACAGCCGGTTTGCGGGGCACCGAGAAGCTCGACGCCGCGCTGCGGTTCATCGTCGAGTACCAACATTCGTATTCAGGTGTGCGGTTGGTCGACATCGAACCCGAGGTGGTCATCGCCCAGCTGACCAAGATCATCCCCGTGATGCGGGCGCGGCTGCAGAAGCTGCTGAGCGGTTCGAACGCAGGAGTCAAGGCGGCCACCGCAATTCGGGTCGCGATCTCGCACTACATCGTCCGCAGCGACGACGACGGCCAGTTCCTGGCACAGCTGCGGCACGCCGCCGGGATCAAGGCGAACGGCTGACACTCGCGCAAAAATTTGTAAAGCTGTCGGCATGACCCAGGTACAGGCAGAGACCGGCGTGCTGGCCGGCGACGAGCGGATGCTGATCGACGGCGAATTGCAGACCACTGGAAGCGGCGCGACGTTCGACGTGATCCATCCGGCCAGCGAACAGGTGGCCGGACGCGCCACCGACGGGACGGTCGACGACATGGCCCGCGCGGTCGGCGCGGCGCGGCGGGCGTTCGACGAGACCGACTGGTCGCGCGACCTGGAGTTCCGCTACCACTGCCTGACGCAGTTGCACGACGCGTTCGAGCGCAACAAGGAACGGCTGCGCCGCATCCTGATCACCGAGGTGGGCTGTCCGGTGTCGGTGAGCGGCAGCCAGATCGAGAGCCCGATCGAGGAAGTCAGGCACTGGGCCGAACACGGCCGCGCGTTCGACTACCTGGTCGACAACGGCGTGCACGAGACGCCGCTGGGTCCGGCCCGGCGCAAGATCTGGTACGAGCCGGTTGGCGTGGTCGGTGCGATCACGCCGTGGAACGTGCCGTTCTATCTCAACGTCGCCGAGACCGTGCCCGCGTTAATGGCCGGTAACACGGTCGTGCTCAAACCGGCTCAGCTGACGCCGTGGTCGGGCAGCGAGTACGGGCGGATCGTGGCCGAGGAGACCGACATCCCGCCCGGGGTGTTCAACGTGGTCGTCTCGAACGCCAACGAGGTCGGGGCTGCGCTGGCGGCCGACCCGCGGGTGGACATGATCACGTTCACCGGTTCGACCGCAACCGGCCGGGCGATCCTGGCCGCCGGCGCGCCGACGGTGAAGAAGACGCTGCTGGAGTTGGGCGGCAAGTCCGCGCACATCGTGCTCGACGACGCCGACCTGAACTCGGCGCTGCCGATGGCGGCGATGATGGCATGCGTGATGTCGGGGCAGAGCTGCATCCTGCCCAGCCGGATCCTGTT
>NZ_LZKP01000122.1 GCF_001672895.1 Mycobacterium sp. E740 | reverse complement strand
ACTGTGTGACCCCCGAGGTGGTGCACACGTTCGTGCTGGACTGCGAGGCGATCGGCTGTGTTTGCGCGGTCGAGCTGTCAGCCCATCGGGTCGGCTGACTGCAGGGCGTCTTCGACCGGGTGCACGTCGGGCTCGGGATAGAACGGCGGCGTCATCGTCCCCCACTGCACGCAGCTCCACCGGCCGTCGGTGATCGGCGACAGCACGACAGCCTCGGTGTTGCTGAGGTGATGGTCGAGCGCGAAACTGCGCTCCACGCCCGCGAGCACCGACGAGACCAGCCGGATCGCCGCGCCGTGGCTGACCACCACGATGTCACCGTGCCAGGCGTCGTCGTCGAGGTGCCGCATCCGCAGCGCGGTGATGGTCGGCACGTACCGGTCCAGCACCTCGTTACCGGTCTCGCCGTTGGGCATCGCGGCGTCGAGGTCGCCGTCGTGCCATCTCTGATAAACCCCCTCGAACGTGGCGATCGCCTCGTCGTCGTTGCGGTCTTCGAGATCGCCCACCTGCACCTCGTGGATGCCCTCGAGTTGCACGGGCGGCAGCCGCAGGGTGCCCGCGATCTCCTCGGCCGTCTGGCGGGCGCGATGCGCCACCGAGTGCGCCAAGATCGCGGGCGGGCGCGACAGGCCACTGGCGAAGGCGCGCGCCTGATCGCGGCCCAGGTCGGTCAGCTCCGCGCCGGGCGGGCGGGTGTCGAGACGGCGCTGCACATTGGCGAGCGACTGCCCGTGGCGAACCAACACCAGTCGCCCGGTCACGGCTTGTCCTCCCTCAGTCGGGCCAGCCAGCGAGCCGCTTCGTCCAACTCGGGAGGCGCCGCGCCCGCGGCTGCGCCGGTCGGCCACGATCCGAGGAATCGCACATCCGCGCAACGCCGGTGCAGGGCCTTGAGCGCCTCGGCGACCGCATCGTCGTCGATGTGGCCGACGCAGTCCAGGAAGAACATGTAGGTGCCCAATCCCGTTCGCGTGGGCCGAGATTCGATCCGTGTCAGGTCGATGTCGCGCACCGCGAGTTCGGTCATCGCAGCCACCAGCGCGCCCGGCACGTTGTCGAGCCGCAGCACCACCGAGGTGCGGTCGGCGCCGGTGCGTGGTGGTGGCGGCGCGGGCGCTCCCACGAGCACGAACCTGGTGCGCGCGTTGGGTTCGTCGACGATGTCGGAGGCCAGCGCGGTCAGCCCGTAGCGCTGCGCGGCCAACGCGGTGCTCACTCCCGCGTCGGCGCGGCCTTCGGCGACGTCGTTGGCCGCTGCGGCGTTGGAGTTGGCGGGCACCATTCGGGCCGACGGCAGATGTTCGCCGAGCCAGTTCCGCACCTGGGCGGCGGCGACCGGAAAGGCGGCGATGGTCTTCACGTCGCCGGCCCGCATGCCGTCGCGCACCACGATCGTGAACGACACGTCGAGCGTCAGTTCGGCGAAGATCTGCACCGGCGTCCCGGTGGCGAGGCCGTCCAATGTCGGCGACACCGATCCCTCGATCGAGTTCTCGATGGGCACACACGCGAAGTCGGCGTCTTGGCTGCGGACGGCGGCGAGGGCGCCGGTGGTGCTGTCGAACGGGAGCGCGCTCACCTCACCGGCAGCCGATCCGCCCGGCAGCATGCCGTCGGCGGCCATCTTGAGCAGCGCCAGCTCGGTGAAGGTTCCCTGAGGCCCCAGGTAAGCGATGCGCGGCACGGCTCAACATTATCGGGTCGCCGCGGTAATGCCGTTCCGCTGCAGGAAGCCCTTGCGCGGTCCGATGGCTGTTAGTTAAGTTAGGCTCACCTTACAAAATGGAGGCGGCATGACGACGATGACGAGCACGGCACCCACGACGGCCGAGCGGATCCGCAGTGCCTGCGCGCGGGCCGGCGGCGCGATGCTCGCGGTCGAAGGCCTCGAACCCACCGAGACGCCCGTGCACCATCTGCTCGGCGACGGCTCGTTCGCGATCACCGTCCCGCTCGACAGCGCCGTGGCGGTCAAGGCCGCGACAGCAGGCGCCGCCGGAGTGCAGGCGGTGCTGGAGATGACCGACTACGCGCCGTTGCCGCTGCGCGAGCCGGTGCGGTCGCTGGTGTGGATCCGCGGCCGCCTGCACGACGTGGCCGCAGGCGAGGTCGCCGCCCTGCTCGACCTGGTGGCGTCGGAGGATCCCAATCCCGCTCTGCTGCAGGTGAACTCCTCCGACAGTGCCCACGCGCTGCTCCGGCTGGAGATCGACTCTGTGGTCGTCGCCGACTCCACCGGCGCCGAGTCGGTCGGGGTGGGCACGCTTCTCGGAGCCCGGCCGGACCCGTTCTGCGCGATGGAGTCCTGCTGGCTGCAGCACATGGAATCGGCGCACCGCGACGTCGTCGAGCGGCTCGCGAGCCGACTGCCGATGTCCTTGCGACGGGGCCGCGTTCGGCCGTTGGGTCTGGACCGCTACGGCGTACGGCTGCGGGTGGAGACCGACGACGGCGATCACGACGTGCGGCTGCCGTTCACCAAGCCGGTGGACGACGTCACCGGGCTCAGCCAGGCGATCCGCGTGCTGCTGGGTTGCCCGTTCCTCAACGGGCTGCGCGCACGCAAGTTGTGACGCCACTACCGTAGCTCCGGTGACCGGCGCCTCCGACGAGCTGACCGACCCTCGCCGCCGGGCGCTGCGCATCGAACTCGCCGTGGTCCTTGCGGTGACGTTCGGGCTGTCGGCCTACAGCTCGCTGCTGAGCCTCGTGGAGTCCGTGCTTCTCGGCCTCTCCGGCCAGGTGGTGGCGCTCAATCCTCGGCGTTCCCCCTTCGACCTGATCGACCTGGGGCTCAACCTGGTCTGGGTCTTCCAGCTTTCGGCATGGGGCGCGCTGGCCTTGTACCTGTTGTGGCGCAGCGGTTTCGGTCCGGTGGCGATCGGCCTGGGCCGGCCCCGGTGGCGGGCCGACCTGCTCGGCGGACTCGGACTGGCCGCGCTCATCGGCGTGCCCGGCCTGGCGCTCTACCAGCTCGCCCGGATTCTGGGGATGAACGCCGACATCGAACCCGCCGAGTTGTACGACACCTGGTGGCGCATACCGGTGCTGCTGCTGACGGCGCTGGCGAACGGCTGGGCCGAGGAGGTGATCGTCGTCGGCTTCCTGATCACCCGGCTGCGCCAACTGCGCGTGAACCCCGTGGCCGCTGTGATCGCCTCCAGCGTGCTGCGTGGCCTCTACCACCTCTATCAGGGCTTCGGCGCGGGGCTCGGCAACCTGGCGATGGGCGTGGTGTTCGGATGCGTCTATGTGCGCACGGGCCGGCTCTGGCCGCTGATCGTCGCACATGCGCTGATCGACGCCGTCGCGTTCGTCGGCTACGCCCTGGCCGCCGGGCACCTGGGCTGGTTACGGTGAACATGCGGCCGTGCGACGTAGATTCATCAGATGACCGACAACCGGCAGCCGCCCCGCGGGTTCAACCCGCCGCCGCGGCCGCGCCGGGAGCCGTCACAGGTGATTCGCCGCGATCCCCACTACCGCCCGCCTCCCCAGTGGCCGCCCAACCCCGGCACACCGGCGGCGCCACCGCCGCGCCTGCCGCCACCGCAACGAAGGCCACCACCGCCACGGCCCGCACCGCCACCGCCGCGACAGCCGCCCCGCAGGCCGCCCGCAGGCGTGACGACAGGACCACCCCGGCAGCAGCCCCCGGCACAGCCACCGGGGAAGCCGACGGCGACGCCGAAACCGCCTCGGCGCAAACGGCATTGGGGCCGGATCCTGCTGGCCGTCCTGTTGGTGTTCGCTGTGGCCGCGGTCGCCGCCGGCGTATGGATCGACTCGTCGCTGCAGCGCATCCCGGCGTTGACCGACTACCCCGACCGGCCCGCGCCGGGTGCGGGCACCACTTGGCTGCTGGTCGGCTCCGACAGTCGGCAGAACCTGACGCCCGAGGAACAAGCGCAGCTGGCGACGGGGGGTGACATCGGCAACGGCCGCACCGACACGATCCTGCTCGTGCACATTCCCGGCCTCTTCTCGAGCACCCGCACGACGATGGTCTCGATTCCCCGCGACTCCTACGTGTCGATCCCGGGCTACGGCAGCGACAAGATCAACGCCGCGTTCTCGATGGGCGGCGCCCCACTGCTCGTGCAGACCGTCGAACAGGCCACCGGCGTCCGGGTGGACCACTACGCCGAGATCGGATTCGACGGGTTCGCCAGGATGGTCGACGCCGTCGGCGGTGTCACGATGTGTCCGACCGAACCGATCAGCGACCCGCTGGCGGGCATCGACCTGCCGGCCGGGTGCCAGAAGCTCGACGGCCGCAACGCGCTCGGGTTCGTCCGGACCAGGGCCACGCCGCGCGCGGACCTCGACCGCATGGTCCACCAGCGCGAGTTCATGTCCGCGCTGTTGCACCGCGCCGCCAGCCCGGGCGTACTGCTGAACCCGCTGCGCTGGTACCCGATGGCGCAGGCCGCCGGCGGAGCCGTCGCGGTCAACGAGGACGACCACGTCTGGGACCTCGCGAGGCTGGTGTGGGCGATGCGCGGCGACGTCCTGACGGCGACGGTTCCGATCGGGGAGTTCACCGGCGGGGACTCGGGTTCGGTGGTGGTCTGGGACGAGAACGCCGCAGCTGAGTTGTTCCAGGCCCTGCGCACCGACGCGCCGGTACCCGCGGATGTGCTCGACGCCCAACCCTGAGAACTAATCCCGGCCGGCCCCGGCCAACCCGTTCTGCAGCCAGTCCTTCGTCCGGCCCGGATGATTGGTCGCCACCCATGCGACGCCCAACTCGCGGCAGTACTGCACATCCTCGAAATGGTCGACGGTCCAGCAGTACATCGCGCGGCCCTGAGCAGCGGCCCGGTCCACGAGTTCGGGATGCTCGCGCAGCGTCGCGATCGAAGGCCCAACCGCGGTGGCGCCGACGGTCGTTGCGGCACTGCCGCCGAGATACCGCGACGTCTCGCCGAGCAACACCGTCGGCAACATCGGCGCCGCGCGCCGGATCCGCCACACCGCGGCCGCGGAGAACGACATCACCACCGCGCGTGACAGATCCGCGGACGCGGGGGCGGCGATACCAAACCGGTGCAGCACCGCGAGTACCTTGTTCTCCACCAACGCGCCGAACCGGACCGGGTGCTTTGTTTCGACGAACAGCTTGACCGGCCGGTTCCAGTCCAGGACCAACGTCACCAACTCTTCGAGGGTCAGCAACCCCGTGTCGCCCTGAGCGCGATCACCGTGACGACTGGGATGCCAAGCGCCGTAATCGAATTCGCGTAACTGAGCCAGGGTCATGTCGCTGACGAGGCCGGTCCCGTTCGACGTCCGGTCGACCTTGCGGTCATGCACGCACACCAGGTGCCCGTCGCGCGTCAGCCGCACGTCGCATTCGACACCGTCGGCACCCTCCTGCAGCGCAAGTTCGTACGCCGCGATTGTGTGCTCGGGACGGTCCGCCGATGCGCCGCGGTGCGCCACGACGAACGGATGGCCGCCGACCGCGTCGCCAGTCATGGAACCTATGCTGCCGGGTTCTGCCCGTCGGGCTCAACCGGAACGTCAATTTCCGGCTCCGGCTCCCCTGGTTGATCGTTCCCGACGATCACCCAGCGCTTGCTCGGCCGCTCGACCGGCTGGCGCTCGAAGCCGTGGACGACCTTGGCGGCGAGCAACACGGCCGCCAGCGCCAGCAGGTATGCGACGGTCGTGGTCATGGTGTTGTCCGCGATCCCCTGGGCGTCGGCGGCGAAACTCGTCGCGATCGACCAGATCGACACCGTATAGCTGGCCAGCCACACCAGCCACCACGCCGCGATCGGGCGGCGCAACCAGCGCAGCCGCTCCTCGACCCCGGCCAGCTCGAGGACGAACACCGGCGCCCAGAACAGGTTGACGAACGGGATCAGACAGCCGGCCTGCAGGTGCCAACCGGCTCGCGGGTCGGTGGCGCCGCGGTGCGCGTACGCGGCGGCCCGGCGGGCGACGAGCCAGTTGGTCAGCACGACGAAGCTGGCCAGCACCATGAACGCGGCCGCGACGCTCAGCGCGACGCCGAACCACGTCGCGCCTGCGGCTATCCAGGGGTGCAGCAGCACCGACCGGTTGACGATCAGCAGCGTGTAGCGGGCCAGGTGGATCAGCGCGGCGGCACCGAGCACAGCCATCGTCAGCAGCAGTGTGCCCTGCAGCATGCCGGCCGACGGACCTCTTCGCGGCGCCTCCTGCGCAGGGTCTAGGACGGCAACGTTGTCGATCAGACCCCACCGCGGGATGGCGGCGTAGCGCGGGGTGGGGCCGAGTGCGCGCCGGGGACGCCGCGGCGGCGGCGCGGCGCCGGGCCGGACCGCGACCCAGCGATAGCCGGCGGGCGGAAGCGTCGATGCGGTGGGCGTCGGCGCGACCCCGGGGCGGGCACTCCACTGCGGAGCCGCGCCGGTGGGCGCCGGCGCGGCCGACGGCGGCAGCAGGGTTCCATTGCAGCGCGGGCACCAGACCCGTTGCCGGTCGCGCACGTTCCACCGGGTTCCGCACACGGAACACGTCTGGATCATTTCGCTCCTCTGCCGACCACTCGACCAGCGTAGCGACGAGCCGTCGCAGGCGGGCGCCGCGCGGCCGGCCACCGCCGTCAGCAATGCCGAGCTATCCACAGATTCCACAGGTTCTTCCACAGGCACATACCAGCGCAAACCAGCCGTGAGCCGCTGAATCTGTGGCTTGTCTGGAGGTTGCTGTGGATATCCCGGTCAATTCGGCGCGTGATCATCAACAGGGCGGCGGCCGTCGAGCGAAATTTGTAGTCCGGCTAACCGCGCGTCACCGCAGCGTCTCTCGGCGTGCGCCACACCGTCAGCCGGCCGAGCCGCCGATTTTTCCGGGCGGCCAACAGGGGTTATGATCAGCGTCACAGTTCGATGTTGTGACAGATCTCACGGGGGAGACGCGTCAAAAGTGCAGGAGGGGTGCATGACATCTTCGACGGGTTCGGGCCCGGCGATGCCGCCCACGGAGTGGCAGTCGTCGACGTACGGCTACGCCCGCAATCAGTCGATGGCGTTCCTGCGCGCCGGCGTGATCGCACTCCTGCTGCTCGGCGTGCTGGCCCTCATCGTCCTGTTCTGACCTTCGACTCCACGCGAAGAGCCGCCGGTCATCGACTCGGCGGCTCTTCGGTGTACGGACGTGGTTGCTCAGGCCGGCGGGTAGACGCCCATCTGCTTGCCCTTGTCGGTCTGCCAGAAGATGTCGGCGATCTCGTCGATGGTCTTGAGCAGCTTCTCGGCGACGGCCGCGTCGAGCGACTTCTTGACCTCACCGGCGCCGTGCACGCCGTCCCAGAACAACTGGTGCAGGTTCGGGAACTGCTCGAAGTGATCCTTGGCGAAGAAATCGGCCCACAGCACCATCAGGTGGTGCTTGACCTCCTCGGCCTGACGCTCCTTGATGATGACGCAGCGCTGGCGGAAGTGCTCGTCGTCGGAGTCGTGATACTTCTGGATCGTCTTGAGGCACGACAGCGCCTCGATCTTGGCCTGCGCGGGGTCATAGACACCGCAGTACAGATCGCAATGGGCATGGGCTTCGGTGGCGTTGGTGAACATTCGATGCAGCATGTGTCTTAACTTACCCTTTGGGGGTGCGCCGCAACCAGACACCGCGACGCAGGCCGGTGCGCCTTTTCCGGGTCGTCGACGAGTCGATGCGCCCGGCGCTCGGCCCGGGTGACGGACTATTGGCCATGCGCTGCGGGCGCATTCGGCGCGGCCAGTTACGGGTCTTCCCGGATCCACGGCGTTCGACTCGATGGCTCGTCAAGCGCGTCGGCGACGTCTACGGCACCGGCCGAGGCGTGATCTTCGAAGCACGCTCGGACAACCCGGGCGCCCCGGGAGCAGTCGACTCCCACGAGTTCGGCTGGATCTCGGCGGCCCGGTCCTATCGCGTGGTGTGGACCTCGAGAGCCGATTCCGGCCGCTAGCAGTCGTGTCCCCTTGCGTGCCAGCAAGTTCTGCCGCATTCTGAGCCAATCGTCCGAACACGGTGGCGCGGAGGCGATATGGACAGAGAGTCTGGCCGGGCGATCGAGATCGCCCCGTTCCATTCACGCGGTGCACTCAAGGGGTTCGTGATCTCGGGCCGGTGGCCGGACTCGACCAAGGAGTGGGCCCAATTGCTGATGGTCGCCGTGCGGGTCGCCTCGCTCCCTGGATTGCTCTCCACCACAACGATATTCGGGGCACGCGAAGAGCTGCCCGACGAACCCGAGCCGAACACCGTCGGCCTGGTCGTCGCCGAAGGCACCGTGGTCGGCGAATCCGCCGTCCCGCCAGGATATTTCGCCGAGCACCAGCCGCCGGCGCTGCTGATGTTGCACCCGCCGTCGGAGACCACGCCATCACTGCCCGAGTGCACCGGCGCCGCTTCGGGTTGCGTGTTGCTGCCCGGCCTCCCCCATCTCGGCCTCGAACATCGTGCCGCCTGGGTGGAAGCCGAAGCGGACGGCACGGTCACGTCGATGGTGAGCCGCGTCGGCGTCGACCCGATCAGTCATCCGGATACCGCCATCCTCGCGATGCTCCTTGCGGCATAGAGGCTTTCGAAGCTCTCGATTCACTCACCTGAACGGTGGATTCGGCTGCCCGAAAACCGGCTGAAGCTGGCGCGTTCACGTGACCGCAGCTATGGTCGATGGAGTAAGCGAAGGGGAGTAGCCCCCAATCGTCGTGTCGACATACTGGCGCAAGCCCGGCCGGCGAACCGCACCCGACCAAGTGTGGTGGGCGAGACCTTCGACCGAAGCCGACGGGCGTGAGCATCGATCCGTCGGCGACGCGTCGAAAGGGTCGCCCGAATGCTCGCCGCCATCCTGGTCAGTCTCGCCGTGGTCTTCGTCGCCGAACTCGGCGACAAATCGCAGCTGATCACCATGACGTACTCGCTGCGGCACCGCTGGTGGGTGGTGCTCTCCGGCGTCGGCATCGCCGCGATGATCGTGCACGGGCTGTCGGTGGCCATCGGGCACTTCCTCGGACTGACGCTGCCCGAGCGGCCGATCGCATTCGTCGCGGCCATCGCATTCCTGTTGTTCGCACTGTGGACGTGGCGCGAAGGCGGCGCCGACGGGGATCAGGTGCGGGTCGCCGAACCGCGCTTCGTCGTTCCGGCGATCGTCTCGTCATTCGTGCTCGCAGAACTCGGTGACAAGACGATGCTCGCCACCGTCGCACTGGCCAGCGAGCGCAACTGGGCCGGTGTCTGGATCGGCGCGACGGCCGGCATGGTGCTCGCCGACGGTGCGGCCATCGCCGCCGGCAGACTGCTGCACAAGCGGCTGCCGGAACGCTTCCTGCACGGCCTGGCCAGCGTCCTGTTCCTCCTGTTCGGGCTGTGGCTGCTGTTCGACAGCGCCCTGGGCCTGCGGTGGGCCGCCGTCGCCGTCGTCGGCTCGGTCGCAGTCGCGGCGCTGGTTTTCTGGCTGGTCCGCCTCCGTACCGCGACCGCGCGACCGGAAACGCGCGAATCGTCCCGACAGTCGTCTTGACCCCGGTCTTTCCGCGACGCCACGTTCGGTATTGAGCAAACATGGATTCCAGCCACGACGCTCGAATTCGGTGTTGCCCGCGGCGCCCGGACACTGGTCAGCGGCGATGCTGCACACGCCGTCGGCAAAATAGGCTCGACACAGGCGTCAATATTTGCTTCGTCATACCGTAAGGCAGTTGCATCGGCACACGCCGAGCACTTCCCCGTCGCCGACGGCGACGGCGGCGATCGAGGGTGCGGGTTAACTTTTCCACGGTTTGCACTTGGTTGTCGCCACCACACTCGCTACGATGATCAGCAAATACGCCGCTTATTCATCGCTCGTCTATTGCATGTGGAGGTCATATCGATGAGCACGACGTTCGCCGCTCGACTGAATCGGCTGTTCGACACGGTCTACCCGCCGGGACGCGGTCCGCACACCTCTGCTGAGGTGATCGCGGCGCTCAAGGCCGAGGGTGTCACCATGTCCGCGCCGTACCTGTCGCAGCTGCGCTCGGGCAACCGAACCAACCCCTCGGCGGCCACCATGGCCGCTCTTGCCAACTTCTTCCGGATCAAGCCGGCGTACTTCACCGACGACGAGTACTACGAGAAGCTCGACAGGGAGCTGACCTGGCTGGCGAGCATGCGCGACGAGGGTGTGCGCCGTATTGCCGCGCGGACCGTCGGCCTGTCGCCGGAGGCCCAGCAGGACATCGTCCAGAAGGTCGACGAGCTGCGCCGCCGCGAGCATCTCGACGATTAGCCCGGCATAGCGCAAAACGCCGTATCCGGCGAATCAGCACGCAGCCAACAGCTACGCAGTCTGCCCCGTGACCTCCCCACGCCGGGTCAGCGCGCGATACTGCTCGGCGATCTCCAGGATCCACTCCCGGTCTGAATAGTCATCGGGCTGGCGCAGCCAGGACAGACCCGGAAACTCCGCTTGCCCGACCTCCGCAGTGGCTTCGCTTCCGGCATGAATCCACTCCGCGATCGCGCGGGCTTGCTGCCTCGGCGGCACCGGCGGCGACTCGAGTTCGGTCTCGTCGGACGCTGATTCGGAGAGCGAGCCGGCCGAATCGACCCGAAGCCTGCGCCGGTGATCCGCGGCGTTGGCTTCCAGAAACAGCGCGTCAGAGATCAGCGACATCCGCTCGGCGACCCTGAACACCAGAGGGCCCCGCGGACGTACCCCGATGCCGATGTCGGGGTGCCTGCGACCGAGTTCGGCCAGTATCGGCGCAATCACCCGCAGTTCGCGGCGGGCGCCGAACCAGTCCTCGACGCTAGGCAGCAGCGAGCCCGCGGCGACGACCAGCATCGCGCAACTCAGCAGCGTCACCGCGGCTCCGACGCCCACCGGGCCGTTACGGCCGACGGCCCGCAGGAAGAAGAAGGCGGACGCCGCCACGATCAACGCGATGCCGATCGTGAACACGAACAACGCCCGGCCGCGGCGAGTGCGGTTCGAATAACGAAGGCCCGCCCACGACACCAGAGACAGCGCCAGCAACACGTAGAGCAGCGGCAGCAGCCACGGCAGCGAGTAGCCGCCGTCGGTCAGGTTGCGTCGCAGGTACTCCTCGGGCGACATCTCGGGCTGCCGGCCCGCGGCGAAGAAGTTCACCACGCTCACCAGCGCGATCACCGCCGCGACGCTGTACTGCACGATCGCGATCTTTCGGATGGTCGCGGGCTTTCGCGCCGAGGAGACCGTCGTGATCATCACGCAACTGCCCGCCGCGCACGCGACCAGCGCCACCTGTGACAGGCCCATCGCGATGTTGGGCCACCGCAGCAGCCTGTCGATCAGCAGCGTGACCGGTTCCCAGTTCAGCGCGGCGATCAAGCCGAGGCTGCCGAGGGCGAGGATCATCGCGGTGCTCACCAGGCTCTGCTTGTTGACCAGTGCCCAGCCGATTCGCAGGCCCGTGGCCAGTCCGAGCAGACCGGCGATCACCCAGATGATCAACCAAACGCCTCTCCGAGGCGCACCTGGACGATGGACGAACGGTCCGACGGCAGCCTGCCCAGCCGGTACAGGAGCAGGGCCGCGAAATCCTCGGCCTCCTGCTCGGCCTCTTCACCGGCAGGACCCATGCATCCGGTCCGCTGATTGAGCATGTAGCCGATCAGATCGGAGCTGGCGATCTCGGTGCTCTCCCGAGCCGCCTGGACGACGGGGATCCCGTCATGCCCGAGCACGAGGTGACCGAGTTCGTGAGCCAGCGTTCGGTCCCAGGCGGGCAGTCCCTTCTGGATCAGGAACTCGTCACGATCGGCGTACTGGCGCCACTGGCCGCAGACTCCGGGAGGCAGGTCCGCCATCTTCAGGTCGATGGGCCGGCTTCGGTCCTTGCTGACAGCCTCGACGAGCCTGGTCAGCGACACCTCACCGCGCCGAGGGGCGAGTTCGATCACAGCGCCGACCGCACGGGTGACGCGGCGGTTGGCTGGCATCGGAAACCCCCCTTTCGACGACCCGTCGATTCTCGCACAGAAGCGGGCTGCCATCCGGTGGCCGACCGAACTGGGACGGCCCGGACGCACCCCGTCGGCCGGGGGCACCGGACGATAGGGTTGGGCTGCACCGACAACTCGAGAACCACACCGGAAGGCAGCCGGGATGAGCCCGTTCAAGCGACGCAAAACCCGCGCCACCCGCAGGGCCGAGGCCCGTGCGATCAAGGCGAAGGCCAAACTCGAAGCCAGGTTGGCAGCCAGGAACGAGGCTCGCCGCATCAAGGCCGCGCACCGCGCCGAGACGAACTCTCTCAAGGCTCAGCTCAAGGCACAGCGCGACAGTGACAGGGCGGCACTCAAAGTCGCCGAAACTCAGCTGAAGGCCGCCCGTGAGGGAAAGCTGTTCTCGCCCACGCGGATTCGCCGTCTGCTCACCGTGACGCGCCTGCTGGCCCCGATCGTGGTGCCCGTCGCCTACCGCGCCTCCATCACCGCGCGCGGCTACCTCGACCAGCGTCGCGCCGACCGCCTCGGCGTGCCGCTCAGCCAGGTCGGCCAGTACAACGGTCACGGTGCGCAGCTGTCGGCCCGGATCGCCGGCGCAGAGCAGTCGTTGCGCCTGGTCGCCGAGAAGAAGCCGAAGGACGGCGAGACCAAGCGCTTCGTCACGGCGATCACCGAGCGGCTCGGCGAACTGTCCGCCGCGATCGCCGCGGCCGAACACATGCCGACCCCACGGCGCCGCTCGGCACACGCCGCGATCGAAAGCCAGCTCGACGGTATCGACGCCGACCTGATGGCCCGGCTCGGCGTGAGCTGAGCCCTCGAACCGGAAAGCCGTCCATGAGATCCGTCGCCGCCTGCGTTGTCCTGATGCTCGGTCTGATCACCGGGGCACTCTCGGGTGCCGGTACCGCCGCCGCCCACGCCACCCGGATCGCCTCGGACCCGGCGGAGAACGCCACGCTGACGCAGAGCCCGACGTCGGTGTCGGCGACGTTCAACGAAGAGATGCAGCCCCAGTTCGCGGCGATGACCGTCGTCGGACCCGACGGCAATCTGTGGTCGACCGGTGAACCCCACGTCGACGGCGCCGTTCTCAGTGTCGGCGTGCGCCCACTCGGGCCGTCGGGCACCTACACGGTGAACTACCGCGCGACGTCGACCGACGGGCACGTGGTCAGCGGGTCCTGGTCGTTCCGG
>NZ_LZKP01000121.1 GCF_001672895.1 Mycobacterium sp. E740 | reverse complement strand
TGAACCCGCGCTTCTGCGCGCGGTCCACGTCGGAAAAATCGCCGTCGGGGTTGAGGTAGGCCGCCAGCCGGTCGGCGGCTTTGCGCAGCGCCTCAGGAGTGTGTTCGGCCGCGAGCCGAGCCAACGTCTCCTCGCAGCACTCCCGCGTCTGATAGTCGACGGCGGCAGGCAGATCATCGAAGAACTTCCGGATGATGCGGATGTGCTCTGCGCCCACCTCGCCACCGGCCTGTCGCTTCGCGAGGTGGCCGAGCTTCGGTTCGAGCGCTTCCCCGGTCAACGCCGTGCGCGGGCCGAGATCGGCCGCGTCGTTCAGGCGCCGCTTGGCCTCCGCGGCGCTGATCCGCAAGCGCTGCTGCAAGGCGTCGCTCCAGCTCGTTGCGCCGACCGCTCCAGGCGTGCTTTCGCTCACCAGACCGTGAATGAGCTGGTGTTCCACCGCAGGCTGGCGCCGCCGCTCGAATTCAAGCTCGTCGAGCAGCGCGAGGCGTTCTGGCGCGGTGAGCGCGTGGAACTTGAGGCGACCGACGTCGTCGAGGACGGACCGCAGCCGCGCGAAGGTCGACTCGATGGCTTCGCGGTCCGATATCTCCATACTTCGAACATTAGTTCGAACCACCGACAAGTCCGGCGCACGGATAAGGTGACGCCATGCGAGTCGGAGTTCTGGGCGCCAAGGGCAAGGTCGGCAGGACGATGGTCGACGCGGTCGAGGCGGCCGAAGATCTCACGTTCACCGCCGGGGTCGACGCCGACGACCCGTTGAGCCGACTGGTGGAAACCGACACAGAGGTCGTCATCGACTTCACCCACCCGGGCGTGGTCATGGACAATCTCGAGTTCCTCATCGACAACGGAATACACGCCGTCGTCGGCACCACCGGGTTCACCGACGAGCGCCTGGACCAGGTTCGGCAATGGCTCGACGCCAAGCCAGAGTCAGCCGTTCTCATCGCGCCGAACTTCGCGATCGGAGCCGTGCTGTCGATGCATTTCGCGCAGCAGGCCGCGCGCTACTTCGAGTCCGTCGAAGTCATCGAACTTCACCATCCGCACAAAGCTGATGCGCCAAGCGGCACCGCGGCTCGCACCGCGCGACTCATCGCCGAAGCTCGAAAAGACATGCCGCCCAACCCCGATGCCACCAGCACCGGCCTCGAAGGGGCCCGGGGCGCCGACGTGGACGGCATCCCGGTCCATTCGGTCCGGCTGGCGGGGCTCGTCGCTCATCAGGAGGTGCTGTTCGGGACGCAAGGGGAGACGCTGACGATTCGGCACGACAGCATCGACCGCACGTCCTTCGTCCCCGGCGTCCTGCTCGCGGTGCGGCGAGTGGCCGAGCGGCCGGGGCTCACCGTGGGCATCGAGCCGCTGCTCGACCTGTAATGGCCGACAGCCGGGGTGCGCTACGCATCCAACTGCTGATCGGCTTCATGTGCGTCGCGCTGGTCGTCTACTTCGTGCTGCTCGGCCGCCTCGCGATGGCGTTCATCGGCACGAAAGAGCCGGCGGCGGTGGGCCTCGGGCTTGCGCTGATGGTCCTGCCGATGATCGGGGCCTGGGCGATGGTCAGCACGCTCCGCGCCGGTTTGGCCCACCAGCGCCTCGCGCGCATCGCCGGCGAACAGGGGATGGAACTCGACGTCAGCGCGTTGCCTCGCAGACCATCCGGTCGCATCGATCGCGACGCCGCCGACGCGCTGTTCGTCACCGTGCGCGAGGAATTGGAGAACGACCCGGACAACTGGCTGCGCTGGTACCGGCTGGCACGCGCCTACGACTACGCCGGAGACCGCAGCCGAGCGCGGGAGACGATGAAGAAGGCCGTCGAGATCCAGGAGCGCCGGCCATGAGCAAGACACTGCTCGTCGTGCACCACACCCCGTCGCCGCATTGCCAGGAGATGTTCGAGGCGGTGGTGGCCGGTGCGACCGATCCGGAGATCGAAGGCGTGGAGGTCATCCGCCGCCCGGCACTCATCGTCTCGCCGGTCGAGATGCTGGAGGCCGACGGCTACGTGTTGGGCACCCCGGTGAACCTCGGGTACATCTCGGGCGCTCTCAAACACGCGTTCGATCAGTCGTACTATCAGCTGCTCGATACCGCCGCCGGCCGACCGTTCGGCGTCTATTTGCACGGCAACCAGGGCACCGAAGGTGCCGAGCGTGCCCTCGACGGAATCACCGCAGGGTTGGGGTGGGAGCGTGTCGCGCAGACCGTGGTCGTGTCAGGCAAACCGACCAAAGCCGATGTCGAAGGGTGCTGGAACCTCGGCGCAACGGTCGCCGCTCGGCTGATGGGATAGCCCGGGTCCACGACGCTCCACACCAATCAGCCGATTATCGCGGCCGAAGCGCTGTATCCCTGGCACTGTTCGAGGTCGACGAGGGTGCCCGCCTGTGGCGAACCCGTTCCTGCGGCGGATTCGGAGAAAGCTGTGACCCAAGGATGTGGACGTCTCCTCGGCAAGTCGGCGGTGATCACCGGGGCGGCGATGGGCATCGGGAGGGCGACCGCCGAGGTCTTTGCCCGCGAGGGTGCACGTCTCATCGTGACCGACGTTCAACGTGAACCGCTGCTTGGGCTGGCTGAGGAGTTGCGGCGCAGCGGTGCCGAAGTCGAGACAGTCGTCGGCGATGTCTCGGTCGAAGAGGATGCGCAGCGGATGATTGCGAGCGCAGTCGATCGTTTCGGACGGCTCGACGTGCTCGTCGCCAACGCCGGCATCATCCCGCTCGGCGACGCGATGGAGGTGACGGCCGCCGGCTGGGACGAAGTCATGGCGATCGATGGCCGCGGCATGTTCCTCACCTGCAAATTCGCCATCGAAGCGATGGTGTCGACAGGTGGTGGTGCCATCGTGTGCCTCTCTTCGATCTCGGGACTGGCCGGCCAAAAGCGTCAGGCAGCCTACGGACCGGCCAAGTTCGTCGCTACCGGACTGACCAAGCACCTGGCGGTCGAGTGGGCTGACCGCGGCATCAGGGTGAACGCCGTTGCGCCGGGGACGATTCGAACAGAGCGGGTCAACCGGCTTCCGGAGGAGCCGGGCGGCTCGGAGTACCTCGCTGACATCCAGCGCATGCACCCGATGGGCCGCCTTGGTGAACCGGCTGAGGTCGCCAGCGCCATCGCTTTTCTGGCCTCCGACGAAGCGTCGTTCGTCACCGGCGCGGTATTGCCCGTCGACGGCGGATTCCTGGCGCAATAGCGCCACGACCGCGCGGTTGGCCGGCCGCTTCCGCCGGCGCCGTCAATGCGGTACAAAAGCTGCTGGCCGCGACACTGAAGGAGGACTGATGCCAGGAATCGCCGAAGTTGCCTTGGGGGCCGCGCCACTCGCTGGCGGGGCACTACTCGGGATCGCCGCAGGCAATGTGCGCGGACCTGACCTCCGCGGGATGATCGCCAAGGACATGGACCTGCTGGACCGTATCCCCGACGACCAACCCGAGCTCAGGGCGAGGCTCAAGGAGAGCATCGACCACCGCATCGAAGACATGGTCAGCGCCGCGGAGCGCAGTCGCGACCTGCGACTGGCGGCGCTGTCTTATCGCGGGAACTGGCGCGACATCGTGGTGTTCATCTGCGCGATCCTGTTCACCATCGTGTGGTGGAACGTCGACCACAGCAGGACGAACTGGCTGCTGATGTTCATCGTGATGATCCTCGCGACCGTGGTCGCCGGCATCTACGCCGCGCGCGGATTGCTGCGGTCACTGCAGATGCTGCTGCACAGGCGTCGTAACGCTCAGTAGTGGTAGGTGTCCGAGGGCGCCGGGATGTGCGCCGGATCGTCGACGTCGTCGAACTCCGACACCTCGATGCCGTATGCGCGCGCCAGTTCGAGGATCTTGTTCGCCCGCGCGATGCGGGGCAGGTCCGAGCCGTTGCGGATCTCGCCGCCGTCACGTTCGAACTCGGTGAAAAACTCCTTGGCCCAGGCGATTTCCTCGGGTGACGGAGACAGTCCCTCGTTCACGGTGCCGCACTGCTCGGGCGTCAGGCAGATCTTGCCGGTCATCCCGAACTCCGCCGACACCTCGGTGGCCTCGCTGAGCTTGCGCGCGCTCGACCCGACTGTCGGACCGTCGATGGCACTGGGCAGGTGGGCGGCCTTCGCCGCGATCGTGAATCGTGAGCGCGCGTAGGCCAGGGTGGTCGGGTTCTCGCCGAAGCCGGTGTCACGCCGGAAGTCGCCGATACCGAACGCCAGCCGGAAAGTCCCTTTGGCAGCGGCGATTTCGGTGATGCGCTCCAGGCCTCTGGCCGTCTCAACCAAGGCGACGATGGGGATGTTCGGCAGCCGTTTGGCGGTCTCGGTGACGTGGTCGACGGACTCGACCATCGCCAGCATCACTCCGCCGACGGAAGTCTTGGCGAGCGCGTCGAGATCATCGGCCCACCATGCCGTGCCGAATCCGTTCACGCGGACCCAGTCGGTATGGCCCTCGTCCAGCCAGCGCACCACGTTGTCACGGGCGGCGACCTTGTCCTTCGGAGCGACCGCGTCCTCGATGTCGAGTACGACGATGTCGGCGCGCGAGCGCACCGCCGGGGCGAAGCGCTCGTACTGCGCGCCGTTGACCAGCAGCCAGCTGCGGGCGAGCACGGGATCGATGCGGAAACCGGCCTCGTCGGAGTCGCTCTCGTCGCCGGTGTCTATGTCGTACATCGGTTCATCGTCGCGTATGTGGGGGGTGCGCCGTCAATTCGGCAGTGCGGACTCGAACAGCTCCTGGAGTGCGATCCAGTGCCGTTCGGCGGCCTCTTCGTCGTACGGCGCGTTGTCGGGCACCGCGAACCCGTGCCCGGCGGGATAGAACTCCACGGTGTGGGCGACGTCGGCCGCGGTCAGCGCCTTGTCGAGAGTTTCGGCGTCTGCACGCGTGAAGCCGTGGTCGTTCTTGGCGCCCGCGACGTACACGGTGGCCTTGATGTGCTCGGCGAGCAGGTGTGGGCTGCTCGGATCGTCGGTGACGAGTCCGCTCGCGTGGAACGAGCCCGCCGCGGCAACTCGGTCGGGTACCCGGCCGGACACGATGACCGAGGTCCGGCCGCCCATGCAGTAGCCGCACACGCCGAACGCGTCGCCCTTTACCTCGGGCCGGCCGGCGAGGAAGTCGAAGAACGCGGCGGCGTCGCCGGCCATCATGTCGGGGGTGATGGAGGAGATCATCCCGAACAGCCGCTTGCGCTCCGTGGCGTCGGTGAAGGCGGTCTTCATGTCGAACGGTTGCCAGTCGCCGTGGCGGTAGTACACGTCCGGAAGGAGCACGGCGTGGCCGAACCCGGCAAGTCGGGCCGCCATCTCCTGGAAGGTGTCGCGCACCCCGCCGGCGTCGACGTACATCACGACGCCGGTCCACGGCCCGGTGCCGTTCGGGGTGTGCAGGGTGACGGGGCAGGTGCCGTCGGCGGTGGTGACGGTCGCGGAGATGCTCGGCATGGCTTCCGTTCTACTCGCCGGCTCTGGACGTAAGCTTGGCGGCGTGCCGATCGCCACGCCCTACGAGGATCTCCTGCGGATGGTGACGGAGCGGGGGACGCCGAAATCGGACCGCACCGGAACCGGCACCCGCAGCTTGTTCGGCCACCAGATGCGCTACGACCTCGCGGCCGGTTTCCCGCTGATCACCACCAAGAAGGTGCACACCAAGTCGATCGTCTACGAGCTGCTGTGGTTCCTGCGCGGCGACTCGAACGTGCGCTGGCTGCAGGAGCACGGCGTGACCATCTGGGACGAATGGGCAAGTGAGACAGGCGATCTCGGCCCGGTTTACGGGGTGCAGTGGCGGTCGTGGCCGACGCCGTCGGGCGGACACATCGACCAGATCAGTGCGGCGGTGGAGCTGCTGAAGTCGGACCCGGACTCGCGGCGCAACATCGTCTCGGCGTGGAACGTCGGCGAGATCCCGCAGATGGCGCTGCCGCCGTGCCATGCGTTCTTCCAGTTCTATGTGGCCGACGGCAGGCTCTCGTGTCAGCTCTACCAGCGAAGCGCCGATCTGTTCCTCGGGGTGCCGTTCAACATCGCCAGCTACGCGTTGCTCACCCATATGATGGCCGCCCAGGCCGGGCTCGACGTCGGCGAGTTCATCTGGACCGGCGGCGACTGCCACATCTACGACAACCACGTCGAACAGGTCGCCGAACAACTCAGCCGCGATCCGCGCCCGTATCCGGAACTCGTTCTGGCGCCGAGGGATTCGATTTTCGACTACACGTACGAAGACATCGCGATCCTCAACTACGATCCGCATCCGGCGATCAAAGCGCCTGTCGCGGTATGAGCGTCGGGCTGATCTGGGCCCAGTCGAGCTCCGGGATCATCGGCCGCGACGGCGGCATCCCGTGGCGGCTCCCGGAGGATCAGGCGCGGTTCAAGGAACTCACGATGGGCCATGCGGTGGTGATGGGCCGGCTGACGTGGGAGTCGCTGCCGGCCAAGGTGCGCCCGCTCCCGGGACGGCGCAACATCGTGCTCACCCGCCGACCGGATTTCACGGCCGAGGGAGCAGAGGTTCTGGAGGCGCTCGACGGCGCGCTGACCGATGACCCGACATGGGTGATCGGCGGGGCGCAGGTCTACGCGGCCGCCATGCCGCTCGCCACCCGATGCGAGGTCACCGAGGTCGAGATGGACCTGCCGCGGCAGGACGACGACGTGATGGCGCCGGTGCTCGACGAAAGCTGGATCGGCGCGGCGGGGGACTGGCTCACCAGCGTCTCGGGGTTGCGCTACCGGTTCTACAGCTACCGGCGCGCCTGAAATCCGCAACGGCAGTCACATCTATCGACCTTTTGCAGACCTTCACTCGTACTTTGCCTGCAAAACGTTGATTGGTGTGAATAGCGAGAGACATGTTGTCGTGTGCTGGCGGCGCGGCGGGTACCGGCGCGCCTGAGTGGTGTCGGTCGTGTCGGGCACGATGGCAGGGTGCCGACGAAACTCACGGCCGTTCAAGCGCGACGGGTCGCCGTCGCGGCGCAGGGCTTCGCCGAGGCGAAGCCGACTGGGCCCGTCACGCGGGCGCACCTGCGCAGGCTGATCTCGCGGATCCAGGTGCTGCAGCTGGACTCGGTGTCGGTCTCGGTGCGCGCGCACTATGCGCCCGTGTTCAGCCGGTTCGGGCCGTACGACCGCGAGGTGCTCGACCGGGCGGCGTGGAGCCATTCCGCGCGGTCCCCGCGGCTGCTGGTCGAGTACTGGGCGCACGAGGCGGCGCTGATGGCCGTCGAGGACTGGCCGCTGCTGCGCTGGCGGATGCGCGAGTACACGCACGGCCGGTGGGGCAGGGCGATCGTCCAGAAGAACGCGAAGTTGGCCGACGACATCGTCGCCGCCGTGGGTGAGTTGGGGCCGTCAACGGCCGGGCAGATCGCGGCGCACCTCGGCGCTGAGCAGCGCGGTCAGAAGGGGCCGTGGTGGAACCGCAGCGACACGAAGTGGGTGACCGAGGCGTTGTGGTCGTCGGGAGTGTTCGCGACGGCCACCCGGGTCGGTTTCGCCCGGTATTACGACCTCGCCGAGCGGGTGCTGCCGGCCGAGGTGTTGGCGCGCGAGGTCGACGACGAGGAGGCGGTGCGCGAGCTGGTGCTGCGCGCGGCCGGCGCTCTCGGTGTCGGGACCGAGCCGGACATCCGCGACTATTTCCGGTTGTCGCCCGGACAGGCCAAGCCGGCGATCGCGAAGCTGGTCGCCGACGGGGAACTCGAACCGGTGGAGGTCGACGGTTGGGCGGCGCCGGCGTATCTGCGGGCCGGCCAGATCGTGCCGCGGCAGGACCGCGGGACGGCGCTGTTGTGTCCGTTCGATCCGCTGATCTTCTTCCGGCCGCGGGTGGAGCGGTTGTTCGATTTCCACTACCGCATTGAGATCTACGTGCCTGCGGACAAGCGACGGTACGGGTATTACGTCTGGCCGTTCCTGCTCGACGGGGAATTGGTGGGCCGGGTCGATCTGAAGGCAGATCGGTCGGCGGGCGTATTGCACGTCATCGGCGCGTTCGCCGAGCCCGGTCGACAGCCGTCGCGAGTGGCGCAGGCGTTGGCGAGTGAGTTGCGCTCGATGGCGTCGTGGCTCGGACTTGCAGATGTGGCGGTCGCCGACAATGGCGATTTGGCGCGTGCACTCCGCGCCGCCGTCTGAGGCCCGTAGCGCCGAGCGTGCGCTCACTGCGAAAAAGCGGTGGAATCTTCGCGATAGCTGCACGCTCGGCGCGTCGTCGCTCAGCCGCCGCCGTCGCTCAAATGCAGTCGGCGCAGACCATCCGGTCGCCGGACTGCAGGGCTAGCCGGCTGTGGTGCTGCACCAAAAAGCAGCTCGAGCAGGTGAACTCGTCGGCCTGCTTCGGGATGACCCGCACAGTGAGTTCCTCACCCGACAGGTCGACGTCCGGAAGGTCGATCGAATCGACCGGGTCGCCGTCGTCGACGTCGAGCACCGCCACGTCGGCCTGCCCGCGACGGCGCGTAGCGATCGCCTCGAGTGACTCGTCGACCGCCTCGTCGCTTTCCTTGACGCGGGGTGCGTCGTAATCGGTAGCCATCAATCACACTCCCTCTCGAGATCGGTCCCTGAGTAACGCCGATGGAGATTCGCTTTGTTCCCTGCGGATGCACCGTTGAAACCTGGTTGCAGCGGCCTTCGACAAGTGCCGCTCACGTTAGGGTGAGCCGTGGCCGAGACCACGCCGCTGCGCGTCCAACTGATCGCCAAGACGGAGTTCATGCCGCCGCCCGACGTGCCGTGGAGCACCGACGCTGACGGCGGCCCCGCTCTGGTCGAGTTCGCCGGCCGCGCGTGCTACCAGAGTTGGTCGAAGCCGAATCCCCGCACCGCCACCAACGCCGCCTACATCCGCCACATCATCGACGTCGGGCATTTCTCGGTGCTCGAGCACGCGTCGGTCTCGTTCTACATCACCGGGATCTCGCGGTCGTGCACGCACGAACTGATTCGGCACCGCCACTTCTCCTATTCGCAGCTGTCGCAGCGCTACGTACCCGAACACGACGCCCAGGTGGTCGTCCCGCCGGGCATCGAGGATGACCCCGAGCTCACCGACATCTTCGCCGCCGCCGCCGACGCCAGCCGGGTGGTCTACTCAGAGCTACTCGACCGGCTCGAGGCCAAGTTCGCCGATCAACCGAACGCTGTGCTCCGCCGCAAGCAGGCCCGTCAGGCGGCGCGGGCGGTGTTGCCGAACGCCACCGAGACCCGAATCGTCGTCACCGGCAACTACCGGGCGTGGCGGCACTTCATCGCGATGCGCGCCAGTGAGCACGCCGACGTGGAAATCCGCCGGTTGGCCATCGAATGCCTGCGCCGACTGGTCGATACCGCGCCGCAGGTGTTCGGCGACTTCGAGATCTCGACGCTGGCTGACGGCACCGAGGTGGCCACGTCCCCTCTGGCCACGGAAGCGTGAGCCCGAGCGAGTAATCTGAGCCCCGTGAGTACCAGCGGAATCGACGTGACGGCCCAGTTGGGCACCGTGCTGACCGCGATGGTTACTCCGTTCAAGCCGGACGGCTCGCTCGACGCCGACGCCGCGGGCCGATTGGCGAACCGGCTCGTTGACGCCGGTTGTGACGGCCTGGTGCTGTCGGGCACGACGGGGGAGTCCCCGACAACCACCGACGACGAGAAGATCGCGCTGCTGCGCGCGGTGCTGGAGGCGGTCGGCGACCGGGCGCGGGTCATCGCCGGTGTCGGCACCTACGACACCGCCCACAGTGTGCAGGGGGCCAAGGCCGCCGCCGCCGAGGGCGCCCACGGGCTGCTGGCTGTGACGCCGTATTACTCGCGGCCGCCGCAAGCCGGCCTGGTCGCACACTTCAACGCGATCGCCGATGCGACGGACCTGCCGGTCATGCTCTACGACATCCCGCCACGGTCAGTCATCGCAATCGAATGGGACACCATCCGCACGCTGGCCGAGCACCCCAACATCGTGGCCGTGAAGGACGCGAAGGGCGATCTGCACGGCGGCGGCCAGATCATCGCCGAGACCGGGTTGGCGTACTACTCGGGCGACGACGCGCTGAACCTGCCGTGGCTCGCGATGGGCGCCGTCGGGTTCGTCAGTGTCTGGGGCCATCTGGCCGCCGGCCAACTCCGGGACATGTTGTCGGCGTTCCAGTCCGGCGATGTCGCGACCGCCCGCAAGATCAACGCCACGCTGGGACCGTTGAGCAACGCTCAGGACCGTCTCGGTGGCGTGACGCTGTCGAAGGCGGGGCTGCGGCTGCAGGGCTTCGAGACTGGTGAGCCTAGGCTGCCTCAGATCCCCGCCACCGCAGAACAACTCGACGCGCTGGCCGGGGATATGCGAGCGGCCGCGGTGCTGCGGTAGTGAACGAAGAACTCACCCCGCCGGGGCCGCTGGCCCCTGGTGGACTGCGGGTCACCGCGCTGGGTGGGATCAGCGAAATCGGCCGCAACATGACCGTTTTCGAGCATCTCGGCAGACTGCTGATCGTCGACTGCGGAGTGCTGTTCCCGACGCACGACGAGCCCGGCGTCGACCTGATTCTGCCGGACCTGCGCCTCGTCGAAGACCGCCTGGACGACGTAGAGGCCCTGGTGCTCACCCACGCGCACGAGGACCACATCGGCGCGATCCCGTACCTGCTGAAGCTGCGACACGACATCCCGGTCGTCGGCTCGAAATTCACGCTCGCGCTCGTGGCCGAGAAATGCCGTGAGCACCGGATCAAGCCGGTCTTCGTGGAAGTCGACGAGAACCAGAGTTCGAGACACGGCGTGTTCGAATGCGAGTACTTCGCGGTCAACCACTCGATACCCGGTTGCCTGGCGATCGCGATACACACCGGCGCCGGCACGGTGCTGCACACCGGTGACATCAAGCTGGATCAGTCACCGCCCGACGGCAAACCCACCGACCTGCCCGGGATGTCGCGACTCGGCGACGCCGGGGTGGACCTGTTCCTGTGCGACTCGACCAACGCCGAGATCCCCGGCGTCGGACCGTCCGAGAGCGAGATCGGACCGAACATGCACCGGCTGATCCGCGGTGCTCAAGGCCGGGTCATCGTGGCCTGCTTCGCGTCGAATGTCGGCCGCGTGCAACAGATCATCGACGCATCCGTGGCGCTAGGCCGCAAGGTGGCGTTCGTCGGCCGGTCCATGGTGCGAAACATGGGCATTGCCAAGGAGCTCGGCTACCTGACGTTGGTCAATGACGACGACATCATCGACATCG
The DNA here is from genome assembly GCF_001672895.1 of Mycobacterium sp. E740. Lineage (GTDB taxonomy): Bacteria > Actinomycetota > Actinomycetes > Mycobacteriales > Mycobacteriaceae > Mycobacterium. Next base: position 24,906 of record NZ_LZKP01000121.1, on the reverse strand, counting down.
GCGCCGCCGAGATGATGGCTCCCGAGCGGGTCGTGCTGGTCACCACCGGAACGCAGGGCGAGCCGATGGCGGCGCTGTCGCGGATGTCGCGCGGTGAGCATCGCAGCATCACGCTGACGCCGGGTGATCTCATCATCATGTCGTCGTCGCAGATACCGGGCAACGAGGAAGCGATCTTCGGCGTGCTCGACGCGTTGGCCAAGATCGGTGCGCGTGTCGTGACGAACGCGCATGTACGCGTTCATGTTTCCGGTCATGCGTACGCCGGCGAGCTGCTGTTCCTCTACAACGGTGTGCGGCCACGCAATGTGATGCCGGTGCACGGCACGTGGCGGATGCTGCGGGCCAACGCGGGGCTTGCGGCCCGCACCGGGGTGCCGGAGGAGAACATCGTGCTGGCCGAGAACGGGGTCAGCGTCGACCTGGTGGCGGGCCGGGCGTCGATCGCCGGAGCGGTGCCGACGGGCAAGATGTTCGTCGACGGACTGGTCGGTGGAGACGTGGGAGATGCGGTGGTCGGCGAGCGCCTCACGCTCTCTTCGGGATTCATCGGTGTCACCGTCGTCGTCCAACGGGGCACCGGCAAGCCTGCGGCGTCGCCGCACCTGCATTCGCGCGGGTTCTCCGAGGACCCGAAAGCGCTGGAACCGGCCGGTCGCAAGGTGGACGAGGCCCTCGAAGCCCTTGCCGCCGAACGGGTGACCGACATCAACCGCATCGCCCAGGCCACTCGCCGGGCCGTCGGCAAGTGGGTGGGCGAAACCTACCGCCGTCAGCCGATGATCGTGCCGACGGTGATCGAGATCTGAGCGCCGCCCGTAACTTCGCCGCGAAATAGCATTCCTGGTCGCGGATTCGCGTTGATCGCAGCCATGGCTTCTCGTTCGGCGCTTCCTCAGCGCTTGTTGACCGACCCGGCGTCCACTGGAAGCGCCACTCCGGTGATGTAGCGCGCGGCGTCGGAGACCAACCACGCCACCGCGTTTGCGATGTCTTCGGGCTGCAACACTTGCACCGGCAACGCGTTGCCCATGTCCTGCGCGGACTTGTCGGCGATACTGCCCAGCCACTCGCGCGTGGCCTCGTTGTTGATCATCGGGGTGTCGACGCCGGCGGGGTGCACCGAGTTCACGCGGATGCTGTGTTGGGCAAGCAGATTGGCATACAAACGCATCAGCCCGACGATGCCGTGCTTTGCGGCGACGTAACCGATCGCACCGGGGTCGTCGCTACCCATCCCGACAAGACCCACCACCGAACTGGTGAGCACGATCGAGCCACCGTCGCCGTGGGCGATCAACGGTTCCTTCGAGACCTCGACCGTGTGGTGCACGCCGGTGAGGTTCACGTCGATCACGTCCCGCCACCCGTCGGCACCCGACCGCATCGGGGCGATACCGGCGTTGGCGACGACGATGTCGAGCCGGCCGAACTCTTCGAGACCCGCACGCAGCGCCGATTCGAGCGCGGACTGATCGCGAACGTCGGCCTCCTGCGCCACGATTCGCGCGCCGGCGTCCTCGACGAGTTTGACGGTCTCAGCCAAGTCGTCGGCCGTCGCCAAGGGATAGGGCACTGACGCGATCTGATCGCAGATGTCGACCGCGATGATGTCTGCGCCGTCGCTCGCCAGCTTCACGGCTTCCGCGCGGCCCTGGCCCCGCGCGGCGCCGGTGATGAACGCGACCTTGCCCGCGAGCCCGGACATCAGGACCGCAGTGCGCCCTTACTGGGATCGCCCGCGACCACCGGCTGCAGCATCTTGATATCGGGCGCTCCGTCGAGATGCTCGCCGACGGTGCCGAACAGGGTGCCGATGGCGGGAGCGGTGCTGTGGGTCTTCAACGCCTCTTCGTCTGCCCACTGCTCGACGAACACGAAGGTCCCGTTCGACTCGTGCAGTGCGTACAGCTCGCACCCGGGTTCCTGATGCACCGCCTCGATGGCCTGCTTGCACGCTTCGCGAACCGTGTCAACGGATTCGGGCTTGGCGGTCATGGTGGCGACGACGACAACAGGCATGTGCGGATGACTCCTCGGTGAGTGCTGCTGGACGAGTGCACAGCCTACTGCCGGGTCGCGAAGCGGCAGCAATCGATACGCATCTGTTACCAGTGTGGCTGATGGTGAATTTGGGGCTCGAGAGACTAGGCTTAGAGGCATGCCGAGTAAGACCGCCGCCCGCTCCGGGGCCCGTTCAAGCAGGTCAAAGGCCGGTTCACGATCGGGCGGCCGCACGGCGCCGCGACGTAAGCCCGCGCCGCCGCGCCGGACCGCGTCGCCGATTTCGTCGGCCGGCGCATCGGTGGGCCGCGGCATGCGGGCGGGCTGGCTGATGCTGGCCAAGGGCGCTGGGACCACGGCGCGTTCGGTCGGCCGCGCCCGCGATCTCGAACCGGGACACCGCCGCGACGGAATCGCGCTGGCCCTGCTCGGCTTGGCCGTTGTCGTGGCGGCGAGTTCGTGGTTCGGCGCCGCGCGCCCGGTGGGCGGCTGGCTCGACACCTTCCTGCGCACGTTGATCGGCGGCGGTGTCGTGCTCGTACCGCTGGCGCTGGCCGCCGTCGGTATCGCGCTCATGCGCACCGAACCGGATCCCGACGCCAGGCCGAGGCTGATCCTCGGCTCGACGATGATCGGGCTGCCCGCGCTCGGGTTGTGGCATTTGTGGGCCGGCTCGCCGCAGGAACCGGTGGCCCGCCAGCACGCCGCCGGCTTCTTCGGGTTCGCGATCGGCGGCCCGCTCTCAGACGGGCTGACAGCGTGGATCGCCGCGCCGCTGCTGTTCATCGGCGTGCTGTTCGGCGTGCTCCTGGTGACGGGCACGACAATCCGTGAAGTGCCGGCGGCGGTGCGGGCGATGTTCTCCACGCGGGCATACGGCTACGACGACTTCGACGAGTACGACGACGAGGACACCGCCGTCATCAGCGAACCGGAGGACTTCTCAGACGGCTACTACGACGACCCGTCGGGCGACGACGCGGCGCAGGCATGGCCGACGGGCTCCCCGATGGAGAACTATCCCATCGAGGATGAGGCGCCGACGGTTCCCGAGCCGACCTCGAAATCGCGCAAGAAGAAGCCGGCCAAACAGCAGGCGCTGTCGTTGGACCGCGTGGTCGACGGGCCGTACGCGTTGCCGTCGCTCGACCTGCTGATCCCCGGTGACCCGCCGAAGCGCCGCAGCGCGGGCAATGACCGGATGATCGAAGCGATCACCGAGGTGCTGGACCAGTTCAAGGTCAACGCGTCGGTCACCGGCTGCACCCGCGGCCCGACCGTCACCCGGTATGAAGTCGAACTCGGTCCCGGCGTGAAGGTCGAGAAAATAACTGCGCTGCAACGGAATATCGCCTATGCGGTCGCCACGGAGAGCGTCCGGATGCTCGCGCCGATTCCCGGCAAGTCGGCGGTCGGCATCGAGGTTCCCAACGTCGACCGTGAAATGGTCCGGCTGGCTGACGTGCTGACAAATCCGGTCACCCGCGGCGATCACCATCCGCTGGTCATCGGTCTGGGTAAAGACATTGAAGGCGAGTACATCTCGGCCAACCTCGCCAAGATGCCGCATCTGCTCGTGGCCGGTTCGACCGGTTCGGGCAAGTCGAGTTTCGTGAACTCGATGCTGGTTTCGCTGCTGGTGCGCGCCACGCCGGAGGAGGTCAGGATGATCCTGATCGACCCCAAGATGGTGGAACTGACGCCGTACGAGGGCATTCCGCACCTGATCACCCCGATCATCACCCAGCCCAAGAAGGCCGCCGCCGCGCTGGCGTGGCTGGTCGAGGAGATGGAGCAGCGCTACCAGGACATGCAGGCGTCGCGGGTGCGCCACATCGACGACTTCAACAAGAAGGTGCGCTCCGGTGAGATCACCGCACCGCTGGGCAGCCAGCGCGAGTACAAGCCCTATCCGTACGTCGTCGCGATCGTCGACGAGTTGGCCGACCTGATGATGACCGCCCCCCGTGACGTCGAAGACGCGATCGTGCGCATCACGCAGAAGGCACGCGCGGCGGGCATCCATCTGGTGCTGGCCACACAGCGGCCGTCGGTGGACGTCGTCACCGGGCTGATCAAGACCAACGTCCCGTCGCGCCTGGCGTTCGCCACCTCGTCGTTGACCGACAGCCGCGTCATCCTCGACCAGCAGGGCGCCGAGAAGCTGATCGGCATGGGCGACGGACTGTTCCTCCCCATGGGCGCGAACAAGCCGATCCGGTTGCAGGGCGCCTTCATCACCGACGAGGAGATCCACGCCGTCGTCGAGGCGACCAAGGCGCAGGCCGAACCGGAATACACCGAGGGCGTCACCACCGCGAAAACGACCAGCGAGCGAACCGATGTGGATCCCGACATCGGCGACGACATGGACGTCTTCCTGCAGGCGGTCGAGCTGGTGGTGTCCAGCCAGTTCGGGTCCACTTCGATGCTGCAGCGCAAACTGCGGGTCGGGTTCGCCAAGGCGGGCCGGTTGATGGACCTGATGGAGACCCGCAACATCGTCGGGCCCAGCGAGGGTTCCAAGGCACGCGAGGTTCTTGTCAAACCCGACGAGCTGGCCGGCACGTTGGCGCTTATCCGCGGTGGCTCTGACGCAACCGGCGCCGACGACTCGGAAGAGTGATTCGAAACCGCTAGAGGGTGAGCAACATTCGGGTGTTGCCGAGGATGTTGGGTTTTACGAAGGACAGGTCGAGGAACTCGGCGACGCCGGTATCATACGAGCGGCACATCTCCTCGTAGACCTCGGCGGTCACCGGGGTGCCGTCGATCTCCCGGAACCCGTGCCTGCTGAAGAACTCGACTTCGAAGGTGAGCACGAAGATGCGCTCGAGGCGCAACTCGCGGGCCACGTCGAGCAACCGCTCGACGATCGCATGCCCGACGCCATGGCCCCTGACCTTCGGGTGCACCGCAACCGTGCGCACCTCGCCCAGGTCGGACCACAGCACGTGCAGCGCCCCACAGCCCAGCAGTTCGCCGTCCTGCTCGGCCACCCAGAACTCCTGAACGGCCTCGTAGAGCGTCACCAGATTCTTCTCCAGCAGGATCTTGCCGGAATAGATGTCGACCAAGGCTTTGATCGCGGGGACATCGGAGGTTCGCGCGCGCCGCACGACGACCTCGCCGGATTCTGCGCTCACAGGTGGAGGGTATCCGTTCGAGCAACCGATATTCTGTGGCGGTGTCGGGCCAACCACATACCGATCCGCTGGTTCCGCGCGCCCGGGTAGCGAACGTCGCGAATGTGCTCACCGGCGTGCGGATGGCGTTGGTTCCGGTTTTCCTGATCTTTCTCTTCGTCGGCGGCGGTCATGAAACGTTCTGGCGGGTAGCGGCATTCGTCGTGTTCAGCGTCGCGGTCATCACGGATCGCTTCGACGGCGCGCTGGCTCGCAGTTACGGCATGGTGACCGAATTCGGCACGCTCGCCGATCCGATCGCCGACAAAGCGCTCATCGGCGCTGCGCTGATCGGGCTTTCGGTGTTGGGCGATCTGCCGGCGTGGATCACCGCGGTGATCCTGGTCCGCGAAATCGGCATCACGGTGCTGCGGTTCGCGGTGTTGCGCCACGGCGTGATACCCGCCAGCAGGGGCGGCAAGCTCAAGACCCTGGTGCAAGCCGTGGCGATCGGCCTGTTCGTGCTTCCGCTGTCGGGGGCGTGGCTGTCCGCGGCGTGGATGATCATGTGGGTGGCGCTCGTTCTGACGGTGCTCACCGGTGTCGATTACATCGTCTCCGCGATCAGGGACTCCCGCGCACGTCCCGTGGATCGGTGAGGCCGGCCACTGCCCAGCAGTGATCTGCGCTATCCGGGAACCAACCAGCCCGCTGTCAGCGTTGCCCTAATACAACGCCCCGTTTACCGGTCCATGGAACCTTGACTCGAGAGGAAGACCACGATGACGGCATTGCTGCGCGAGGTGGTCGGCGACGTGCTGCGTCGGGCCCGCGTCGACCAGGGACGGACCTTGCGCGAGGTCTCCGATACCGCGCGCGTCAGCCTGGGCTACCTCTCCGAGGTCGAACGCGGCCGCAAGGAGGCCTCCAGCGAACTGCTCAACGCGATCTGCGGCGCACTCGACGTTCCGTTGTCCAGGGTGCTCTCGGACGCCGGCCAGGAGATGGAACGCGCGGAGCATGCGGCCTTTGCGGGGGCGGCCAACATCGACGCCAGTACCAAGGTGGTCATTCCGCAGGTCGTCTCGATGGCGGTCGCCTGACCCTCGAGTTGGGTGTGGCGATAGACGCCGACCCGATAGATTGGGCAGCACGGTAGCCGGGCCGGCGAGTCCGAGACAACGACATGAAGGCGGAGTGAACTCAAATGGCCAATCCGTTCGTCAAGGCGTGGAAGTACCTCATGGCGCTGTTCAGCTCCAAGGTCGACGAATACGCCGACCCGAAAGTGCAGATTCAGCAGGCCATCGAGGAAGCGCAGCGCCAGCATCAAGCGCTGACGCAGCAGGCTGCCCAGGTGATCGGAAACCAGCGACAGCTGGAGATGCGGCTCAACCGCCAACTCGCGGACATCGAAAAGCTGCAGGTCAACGTTCGGCAGGCGCTGACACTGGCCGATCAGGCCGTGGCCGCCGGTGACGCCGCCAAGGCGACCGAGTACAACAACGCCGCCGAGGCGTTCGCCGCGCAGTTGGTCACCGCCGAACAGAGTGTGGAGGATCTCAAGGCCCTGCACGATCAGGCGCTCAACGCGGCAGGCCAGGCCAAGAAGGCCGTCGAGCAGAACGCGATGATGCTGCAGCAGAAGATCGCCGAGCGCACCAAGCTGCTGTCCCAGCTCGAACAGGCCAAGATGCAGGAGCAGGTCAGCTCGTCGCTGCGGTCGATGAGCGAGTTGGCCGCACCGGGCACCACGCCCAGCCTCGACGAGGTGCGCCAGAAGATCGAGCGCCGGTACGCCAACGCCATGGGCGAGGCCGAGCTGGCGCAGAACTCGGTGCAGGGCCGCATGCTGGAGGTCCAGCAGGCCAGCGTCCAGATGGCAGGGCATTCGCGGCTCGAGCAGATCCGCGCGTCGATGCGCGGGGAGCAGTTGCCTGCCGGTGGTAATGCCGCGGCGCAGCCCGCGGCCCCGGCGGCCAATCCGCAACAGGCGACGCCGGAAAACCCGTTGTCTCAATGATCAAGGACAGCCAGTGAGTTCGCGAACGAGTCGACCGGCGCCGTGGCGCTCGCTGGTGCAGCGGGGTTTCCAGAACGGATTAGACACCGCCGCCGAGTGGTCCGACGTGCTGGCCGACAAACTGAACGCCGCGGCGGATCCACGCGCGAAGCTGCTGCGTAAGCGGCGCTGGGCGCTGCGTCTCACAGTCTTGTTCACGCTGTCCTGCGTGTTCTGGATCGGCGTGACCGGTCTGCTGGCGGCGTGGGATACGCCCGCCTGGGCGCTGCTCATCCCGTCTCCGATTGCGGTGGGTGCGGCCTTTCTCGCCACGCTGACGTTCCTGCGCTACCGCTGGCTGCGACGCGAGCCGCTGCCTCCGCCGCGATCGCGCGTCGCTCGCCGGCTGCCGCCGATGGGATCGGCCGCACGCGCTCCGATGGCGGCGCTCGCGGCGTCTGAGCGCGGGCTGTTCTCGCTGCTCGGTGTGATGGACCGGGGACGGATGCTGCCCGCCGACGAGCTTCGCGAGTTGACTGCCGCAGCCGATCAGACTGCCGTCACCATGGCCGCGACCGCGAACGAAGTGGTGTCCATGGAACGGGCGATCCGCTCGGCGCCGCAGTCCCGTGCTCATCTGGTGCCCACCATCGCGGCGTTCACGGCACAACTAGATCAGGGCGCGCGGCAGTACAGCGAAATGGTCAACGCCGCAGCGCAACTGGTGTCGGCGGCGAACACCGGCCCGACGTCCACCTCACCGATGTGGCAACAGCGCTACCGCGACGAGTTGTCCAACGCCACCGACCGCCTGATCGGCTGGGCGTACGCGTTCGACCAACTCGGCCACGCCCGGGGCGCGTAGTCACATAGTCGGGCGCAGCGACGGGAACACGGCGCCCGCGAGCCCGCGAATCGTTCCCTTCAAGATGTCGTACAGGTCGATGTAATCCCGCCACAAGGTGATTCGGCCACCGTGCACGTCGAACACACCACACACCCAGAATTGCGTGCGCACTGGGCCGAAGACCAGCGCATCGGTCCGTTCGGTCAGCACCGCATTGCCGTCGGCGGCAATCCGATGGAACTTCACCTCGAAGCCGATCCAGCCCGGATTTCGCCGGAACAACTTCATAACCCGATGCCTGCCGCGCATCGTCGTGTAGCCGTAGTTCTGGTAGAGGATGTTGTCGGCCATCAACGATTCGACGGTGTCGAAATCCTCGTCTTGCAGGGCGTAGAGGAACGTCTCCACCGCCCGGATGTTGTCGACGTCGGTTCTCGGTCCGGAAGCCTGGTCGGTCATGCGGCCCAGCCTAGTGCTGAGCCCCTGTGGCAGGGTAGGCCAATGCGCGTCGCGGTCGTTGCGGGACCGGATCCGGGGCACGCCTTTCCGGCGATCGCGCTCTGCCTCCGCTTTCTGGCCAACGGAGATTCGCCGACGCTGCTCACCGGCAGACAATGGCTCGACACGGCTCGCGACGCCGGGGTACCCGCCGTCGAACTCCTCGGCCTCGACCCGACGGACGCGGACGACGATGCCGACGCCGGCGCGAAGGTCCACCAGCGTGGCGCCCGGATGGCCGTGCTCAACGCGCCGCAGATGGGAGACCTGAAGCTGGACCTGGTGGTCTCCGATGTCATCACCACGGCGGGTGGGCTCAGCGCAGAACTGCTCGGGCTGCCGTGGGTCGAGCTGAGCCCGCACCCGCTGTACCGGCCGTCGAAGGGGCTGCCGCCGATCGGCAGTGGGCTGTCGCCAGGCGTGGGTGTCCGCGGTCGGCTGCGCGACGCGATCATGCGTGCGCTGACCGCCCGGTCGTGGCGCGCAGGCGTCCGCCAGCGCGCGGCCGCGCGGGAGCAGATCGGGTTGCCTGCAGCCGATCCCGGGCCGCGTCGACGGTTGATCGCCACCCTGCCTGCTCTGGAGGTGCCACGGCCGGACTGGCCTACCGAAGCCGTCGTGGTGGGCCCGCTGCACTTCGAGCCGACGTCGGCGACGTTGGCCATTCCGGAGGGGAGCGGTCCGGTGGTGGTCGTCGCGCCGTCCACCGCCACCACCGGGACCCGCGGCCTGGCCGAGGTCGCTTTGGAGGCGCTCACGCCCGGACCGGTGTTGCCGCCGGGATCGCGGGTGGTGGTGTCACGCCTTGGTGGCACGGAGGTGGCGGCGCCACCGTGGGCGGTCGTCGGACTGGGCAGACAGGACGAGCTGTTGTCGCACGCCGACCTGGTGATCTGCGGCGGGGGACACGGCATGGTGGCCAAGACGCTGCTGGCAGGGGTTCCGATGGTGGTGGTGCCCGGCGGCGGCGATCAGTGGGAGATCGCGAATCGTCTTGTGCGACAGGGCAGTGCGCAGCTGCTGCGTCCTCTCGACCCGGACGCCCTGGCGACGGCGGTGCGCGAGGTGCTGGCCGAACCCAGCTATCGGGCCGCGGCGCGGCGGGCCGCCGCGACGGTCGCCGACGTCGGAGATCCGGTGCGGGTGTGCCACGAGGCACGAGCATCCTCGGCGTAGTTTTGGCCCTGTGCGGTTGACGGAATTCCATGAACTCGTCGAGGAACAGTTCGGCTCGGTGCGCGGCGCGTCGCTGCTCGTCGACCACGTGCTGAGCGCGTTCGGCGGGCGCACCGCCGAACAGGCCATCGAGGACGGCGTCTATCCGCGGGATGTCTGGCGGGCATTGTGCTCGGACTTCGACGTCCCGCGTGATCAGTGGTGACGCGTTAGCGTTTGTCCTCGCCGCGACCGGTTCCCGCGGTGTGTGACGGGCCTACCCGGTCGTCGTCGCGGTCGGACTCCGGCATCCGTGCGGCAGGCTGTTCGTCGGCCGGAGACGCGGTGCCACCGTCACCCTTCGACGAGCCCTTGCTGTCTGCATCCGTGACAGGTTTCACCGCGCCGGCGGTTCGTTCGCCGCCTTCGTCTGCGCCGCCGGCCGGCTTGGCCGAGGTTTGGCGCCCTTCATAAGGCGGTACCGCGGGCTTGACGTCCTTCGGCGGCTCGTTGGTGAAGCCCGTCTCGAAGTCGGGCTTCCCGCCGTCGTCGTGTTCGGGAACGGATTCGTCGCCCTCATAGGCGCCCGACGGCCGGTCGGTCGGGCCGCCCGACGGTTGATCTGATCCGGTACCGCGCTTTCCCCGTTCTTCCGGCTCTGTCATGACTACTACTCCTCACTTTCGCCGCATGGACTGCGGCGACGCAATCGACGGGATACAGCTAGGCACGCTGACCCAGCACCAGCGCCGTCTCGCGGTGCAACCGGCCGAAGTTGTAGTACGCCGCGCAGGCGCCTTCGGGCGAGACCATGCACGTTCCGATGGGTGTCTCCGGTGTGCACGCGGTACCGAACACCTTGCACTCCCAGGGCTTGATGACGCCCTTGAGCACCTCGCCGCACTGACACGCTTTCGGGTCGGCCACCCGCACGCCGGGCATGGCGAACGTGCGTTCCGCGTCGAACTCCGCGTAGTCGGGGTGGATCCTCAGCGCGCTCTGCGAGATGAATCCCAGTCCCCGCCATTCGAAATGCGGTCGCAACTCGAACGTCTGGGCCATCAGCTTGAGTGCCTGGGTATTGCCTTCTGGACGGACCACACGTCTGTACTGGTTCTCGACCTCGCAGCGGCCGCCTCGGATCTGCTGTAGCAGCATGTGCACCGAAGCGAGAATGTCCAGCGGCTCGAAACCCGCTACCACCAACGGCTTCCCGTACACGTCGGGCACGAACCGGTATGGCCGCAAACCGACGACGGTCGACACGTGGCCGGGCCCCAGGAAGCCGGACAACCGCAGGTCGGGTGATTCCAGAATCGCCTTGATCGGCGGCACGATCGTCACGTGGTTGCAGTACACGCTGAAGTTCTGCACGCCGAGCGCGCGGGCACGAACGAGTGTCACCGCGGTGGACGGCGCTGTCGTCTCGAAGCCGACCGCGAAGAACACGACATGCTTGTCCGGACTGTCGAGCGCGATCTTGAGCGCATCGAGCGGGGAGTAGACGAACCGCACGTCGGCTCCGCGTGCCTTGGCTTCGATGAGGTTGCCCCGGGACCCGGGTACCCGCATCATGTCGCCGAACGTCGTGAAGATGACGTTGGGTTGTTCGGCCAGCCACATCGCGTCGTCGACGCGGCCCATCGGGATCACGCACACCGGGCATCCGGGCCCGTGCACCAATTCGACCGTCTCCGGTAGCAGATGCTCGATACCGTGCCGGTAGATGGTGTGGGTGTGGCCGCCGCACACCTCCATGAACTTGAACTCATCGCCACTGGCGAGCTCGGTGATCGATCGCACGAGTGCGCGCGCGGCCGCCGGATCGCGGAATTCGTCGACGAACTTCATAGCAAGCCTCTCAAGCGATTTCGGAGGAGTTGAAAGCTTCGATCTCGGCCGCATAGTCGGCGCCCATCTTCTGCACCTGGTCGAGTGTCAGTGTGGCCTCGTGTTCGTCGATCTTGGCCATGGCGAAGCCGACGTGAACCAGGACCCAGTCACCGACCTGGAGGTTCTCGTCGGCCAGCAGGCGCACACTGATGGTTCGTCGGACGCCGTTGACGTCGACCTTGGCCAGCGACTCTTCGGCGTCGACGATGTCGACCACCTGACCGGGAATGCCAAGACACATCGTCGGTCTCCTCTCAGCAGATTCGCGGCAGCGGGTCGCCGACGAGCATGTCGACGATCCGGCTGCCACCGAAAGATGTTCGTAACGCGACGATTCCATGGGGGTCCGGTACGATCTCGCCGACGACCGCGGCCTGCATTCCCCGCGGATGGGTGCGTAACGCCGTGACTGCGGCGTCGGCCTCGGCCCCGGGCACGATCGCGACGAACTTGCCCTCGTTCGCCACGTACAGCGGGTCGATGCCGAGCATGTCGCACGCCCCGAGCACTTGCGGTTGAACGGGAAGCTTGTCCTCGTCGAGAATCAGCGCGAACGGCGCGTCCTTGACGAGTTCGTTGGCCACCGTGCCGACGCCGCCGCGCGTCGCGTCGCGCATCCATCGCGTCGAAGGTGCGGCGCCCAGCAGGATTTCGACCAGTTCGTGCACCGGCGCGGTGTCGGAGGCGATGTCGGCGTCGATGGCCAGGTCGCCGCGGGCGAGCATGACCGCCATCCCGTGCTCACCGATGGTTCCGGACAGCACCACCTTGTCGCCGGGTTGCACGAGTTCACGGGACAGCCTCCTGTCCTCGGGGATCAACCCCACGCCGGCGGTGCAGATGTAGACGCCGTCGGCGGCGCCCTTGCCGACGACCTTGGTATCGCCCGTGACGATCTGCACGCCTGCGTTCAACGCCGCTTCGCCCATGTCGGCGACGATCTCGCGCAGTTCGGCGATCGGGAAGCCTTCCTCGATCACGAACGCCGCGGAGAGCCACTGCGGGCGCGCACCCGAGACCGCCAGGTCGTTGATGGTGCCGTGCACTGCGACGTGGCCGATGGATCCGCCGGGAAACCGCCGCGGGGATACGACGTACGAGTCGGTGGAGAATGCCAGCCGTTCACCTGACGGGATCCGAAGTGCCGCAGCGTCACCGAGTAATTCGAGTTCGTCGTTGCGAAAGGCCTCGAGGAACACCGCGTCGACGAGTGCGGCCGACGACTTACCCCCGGCGCCGTGCGCCAGCGTCACCACGTCGTCGAGCAGACGCGGTCGACGCTGGCGGAACTTGTCGATGCGTTCGAGCACGCGGTCCTCGCGTTCGGCCGCGCTCGCTGTCTGTGTCATGTCGCGTGTGCTCCGTTCCGTGCGCGGGTCATCTGCGTTTGAACGACGGACCACAGCCGGTAGCCGAGCATCGCGTGGCTTTCCTGGATGCGGTGGATGCTTTGAGAGTGGACGGTGAAACAGAAGTCGAGGTCATCGGCGGCCGCCATCCGGCCGCCGTCGTGGCCGGAGAAGCCGATAGTCAGTAGTCCGCGTTGCTTGGCCTCCGTGATCGCCGTCATCAGATCGTCGGAGTTGCCGGAGGTGGACAGCGCGATGGCGACGTCGCGGTCGCGGGCGTGCGCGATGATCTGGCGCTTGAAGATCAGCTCGAACCCGACGTCGTTGCCCAGTGCGGTCACCACCGCGTTGTCGGCGGCAAGCGACCACGCGGCAACAGGGCGCCCGCGCGCCGGCCGGCTGAACAGCGAGGCCAACGTCGCGGCATCGGTGGAGCTGCCGCCGTTGCCGAACGTGTAGAGCCGACCGGCCCGACGGAACCGTTCGGCCATCTGCTCTCCGGCCGCACTCAACGCATCGCCGTACTCGTCGAGCGATTCCCGCTGCAGCCGTGCGCTTTCGGCGGCCTTGCCTCGTGCGGAGGCCGCCAGGTCGCTGAGCAGACTCGGCGCGTCGGTCTCCTCGGATTCGATGAACGGATACAGGAAACTGGTGGCATCGGAGTCGGTCACCGGTGCACCTCCTCGGGCTCGACACGGGCGATGGCGGCGCCCGCGTGCACGAGCACCAGGTCGTTGGGTGCGACGGCGCCGACGAGCGTGACGTCGACCCACTCCTCGCCCCCGGCAGTGCGCACCAGCGCCGAACTCGTGGCGTCGACCGGTTCCAGGACGACTTCGCCGAGCCGGCCCTCGTCGGAGCACGTCACGCATACGTCGTCGGCGCAGCCCACCGGCTCGACCAGCAGCCCCTGGTGTTCGAAGCAGACGTGGGTGAGTTCCCACAGCAGGTGGTACATCAGCACGAACGCCCCGGTGGCGGGCACCATCGGGTCATCCGTGTCGACCCAGAGAATGTGGTTCGCCGCTCCGGGCGCAGGGCGCGGGCCCGATCCGATCCACAGCGTCAGCACCCCCCACGCCTGCGCGCGACGCATGGTGTCGATGACCGCGGGTTCGGCCGCCGATGCCACCGCGATCAGCAGATCGCCGGGCCGGCTCGCCACCCTCGCCTGGGCGACGGGGTCCGGTTCGACCAGCGCGACCGACGGCAGTGCCCGCTTACCCATGATCACCGGATGCACGAACTCGACGGCGATGTGGTGGGCGTGTGGTTCCCACTGCGGCGAGATCACCCACAGTGTGGCGCCGTGGTGGAACCGGCGGGCGAGATCCAGCGCGGCGGCAGCGAGATCTGCGGCCAGTTCGTCGTCGACGTAAGGTCGTTCAACAGTAGTCATATCGACTGCTCCTGTCCGAGAACGGCATTCACGAGGTCAAGCGTTGTCTGCGTGGCCGCCTCGAGCTCGGTACCCTCCTCCTCGGTAAGTGTTCCGCAGACCCAATCCCAATGGGCGGAAACGACCGCCCCGGGTTCCGGTGGTGGCGCCAGCGAGAGGCCGCCCTTTTCCCATCCGACGCATTCGGTGCGCGGCTCGCCGAGCATCAGGCAGCCGTTCGTGTACTGCAACGGTCGTGCGGCGATCTCTGTGTGCTCACCGGCGACGGACACGACGGTTCCCCACCGAATGCGGCAGTCCTGCAGGACGCCGAGCGCGGTCGTCGCGTCGCGGCGCAAGAACCTCACCCAGGGATAGACGACGAAAACGTGGAAGCTGTGATGCGCCAACACGTCGGTGGTGGCCGGCACCGCATCGAGCAATCCGGTGACCTGGCCGCGGAACGCGGAGCGCAGCCGGGTGAGAAGTCGGTCGGGGTCGACCTTGCCCAATGCTCGCCCGCCGACCCAGTAGCCGCCGACGACCTGCTCGTCGAGCACATCCGAGGCGCCGATCGCCTCGGCGATGGCCGAGAGGTACGGCCAGGCGCCGTCGAACTCACGTGCATGCGAGGCGAGCCCGGAAGCGCCGCCTGCTGTCGTCGGCCCGCAGTAACCGAGCTCGTTCGGTGGGTAGGCGTACCGGCCGAACAACGACCGGCCCCGGGGCGATGTGTCGGTCATTCGGCGCTCCCCACCAGCAACTGGCCCAGGGCGATACCCCCGTCGTTCGGCGGTACGACGCGGTGTGTGATCACTTGAAGCCCCCGGGCATTCAGGGCGTTCAGCGTCAGGTCAAGGAGCAGGCCGTTCTGGAACACGCCGCCGGACAGTGCGACGGGCCGTGATGGGTCGGTGTGGGCGCACGCGAGGTCGACGACCAGGTCGGCGACCGCGCGATGGAACCGAGCCCCGATCAGCGACGGCGGCACACCGTCCCGAAGGTCGCGGACCACGGCGCGAACTACGGGGGCCGGGTCGATCAACACGGTTGCGTCGTGACCGTCGAGAGCGAACCCGTAAGAGCCTGGCCCGCAGTCGATGCCGCGGCAGAGGCCCTCCAACTCGATCGCCGCCTGCGCTTCGTAGTCCACCACCTGGCGCACTCCGACGAGTGAGGAAACGGCGTCGAACAGCCGGCCCATGCTGGAGGTCGGGACGCAACCGAGGCCGGTTTCGATTTGGTGGGCCAGCGCCCTTCGCTCGTCGGGTGGGCAGGCCGCCACCGGCGGCAGGTCGGGAGTCCATCCGATCCCCGCCGCCCGCAGATGCGCAAGCGCCATGCGGTAGGGCCGCCGCACGCTGACATCACCACCTGCCAGCGGTACATACTTCAGGTGGGCGAGCCGTTGAAAGCCCTTGTAGTTGGCCAGCAGCACCTCGCCGCCCCACACCGCCCCGTCAGGGCCGTATCCCGTTCCGTCGAAGGCGAACCCGAGCACCTGGGTCGATCCGTCGAGGCCGTGCTCGGCCATCACCGCGGCGACATGGGCGTGATGATGCTGGACGGTTCTGACCGGCCGTCCTGCGGCGTTGCGATGCGCCCACGTGGTGGAGCGGTACATCGGGTGCGCGTCGGCGACCACCACCTGCGGCGCCACCGATGTCAACTTCTGCAGGTGCCGCTGTGCCGAATCGAAGGCGGACAGCGTGGCCAGATCATCCATGTCGCCGATGTGCTGGCTCAACCAGGCGTATCTGCCGTCCGCGACCGCCATGGTGTTCTTCAGGTCGGCTCCCACCGCAAGCGTCGGCGCCACCGGCACCGGGAGCGCGACGGGCAGCGGCGCGTATCCGCGGGACCGACGAATCGGCATCTCGGCTTTGGAGACGACCCGCACGACGGAGTCGTCGCAGGGCACCAGAATCTGCCGGTCGTGCATTAGCCAACCGTCGGCCAAGTGCGAAAGCCGTTCGAGCGCAGCGTCGTCGGTGAAGCAGATCGGCTCTCCGGCGAGGTTTCCCGATGTCATCACCAGTGCCTCCGGGCCGAGTTCGTCGCCCGGCAGACCGAACAGCAGCGTATGCAGCGGTGTGTAGGCGAGCAGGATGCCGAGGTCGGGGTTGTGTGGCGCGACCGAATCGGCGACCGGGGACCCGGCCCGTCGTGGCGCCAACACGATCGGACGCTGGGGCCCGGTCAGCAGCCGCGCCGACGTGTCATCGATCTCGACAAGCTCGGATGCCGTCTCGAGATCAGGTGTCATCACCGCGAACGGCTTGTCACCACGGCGCTTTCGCGTGCGCAGCTCGGTGACGGCGCGCTCGTCGGCGGCATCACACGCCAAGTGATAGCCGCCGATGCCCTTGACCGCGAGGATGCCGCCGTCGCTCAACAGCCGGCGCGCTGTTCGCAGCGCGGCTTCACCCGTCGTCGTCCGGCCCGTTCCGTCACGGTACGTCAGCGTCGGCCCGCAGTCGGGGCAACAGACGGGCTGGGCGTGAAACCTGCGGTCGGTGGGGTCTCGGTACTCGCGGGCGCAGGCCGCACACATCGCGAACCTCGCCATCGTCGTGGCATCTCGGTCGTAGGGCAGTGAGCTGATGATCGTGAAGCGCGGGCCGCAGTTGGTGCAGTTGACGAAGGCGTGTCGGTATCGCCGGTTGGCTGGATCTCGTTGCTCTGCGGCGCATTCGGCGCACATCGCGACGTCGGGCGAGGTCAGTGTGCGGCCGCCGGCTGTCCGCGCCGTGTCCGCGATGACGAATTCGGTGCCTCCGGCAGTCGGAAGGTGCTCTGTGTCAAGCGATTCGATCACGGCCAGAGGTGGGGGGCGATCGCGCAGCCGGGTCAGGAACTCGTCAACGCCGACCGTGTCACCCTCGATCTCGATGACCGCCCCGGAGCTGTCGTTGCGGACACAGCCCGCCAGGCCAAGCGCGGCCGCCGTCGTGTACACGAACGGCCGGAATCCGACGCCCTGCACCACCCCGTGCACGTGGACGCGCAACCGGCGCCGCGAGCTCATGGCGGATCCTCGATGCCTGAGACGGGTTCGCCCCGGCCCATCAGCTCCAGCCCGGCCAGCGCGGCGTCAGCACCGGCCTTGTCGGTCTTGTCCACGACGAAGCCCATGTGGATGATGACCCAGTCGCCCGGCGCAAAGGTTTCTTCGGGCAGCATGCCGACGTTGACCTTGCGGTGCTCACCGGCGACGTCGACGAGGGCCAGCTGATCGCCGTAGCCCGGCAACATCGACACGACCTGCCCCGGAATCCCCAGACACATGGTTCAGCCCTCCGCCACCGCAACCCGGGCCAGCAACCCGGCCACCACCTCGTCGATCGCCCGCACCGCGTCAGGAACCGCCGCCGTGACGGTTTGGGACAGCCCGATACCCTCGTCGACGCAGTCGACCTCGCACCCGATCACCACGGTGTAAGGCGCGACTCCGCCCAGCGCATTGAGGCTGGCGAATACTGCGGCCGGGTCCATTGCGTGCGCATCGAAACCTGCTGTTTCCGAGTGGTTATCGAGGTCGGCCTCGAACACGTGCAGGGTGCCCGGCGCGCCTCGGTTGAGGATGGCGTCGACGAGCACCAGGGCGTCGCAGCCGTCCAGCAAGTCGTACGCCAAATGCATCCCCCCGGTGCCGTAATCCCTCACCTGAACCTGCGGACCGCCGAGATCGGACGGCACGCGGCGCATCACCTCGGGGCCGAAGCCGTCGTCCCCGAGAAAGATGTTGCCGAGTCCGGCTACCAGGATTCGGGAGGTAAAACTGGAGATGAGGCCACCTCTCTTGCGCTCACATCCGCCGTATCTTCATGTAACGCTGCATGTCGGGTACGGAGCGGATGCCGATCACAGCCGCCGCCACAGCGACGACCGTCACGGCTCCGACCGCGATCCAGCCGACTACTTCCATTCCGGCCATTTCGAACTCCCTTCAACAACAGGTTCCACCTCGTCGGGCGCGAAGTACAGGTAGCGGCCGTACCAGTCGTGCAGCTCCGCCGCGGGATCGTCCTCGATCACCACGCCGATGTGGTGGTCGCCGTCGACGTCTTCGTGCACCGACGTGACGCGAGCGATCTTGTCCGCATAGAACAGGTCCTGAGCGTCCGCACGCCGGGACGGGCGCAGCCGGACACGGCTGCCGCGGGTGACGCGAATGTCGTTGACCAGCACCGCGTCCGACTCCGGGCGCACTGCGGTGTCCGCCGTCGGTTCCCACCACTCGACGCCCGCGGGGATCTCCGGTATCAGTTCGGGTCGCCGGGCTGCCGCATGCGGGTTACGCAGTACACCGTGCAGGTCGAGCATCGCCTCGGGCGACATCGAGTCGCAGCGGTCGATGATCGCCGCGGCGAGCGGATCGGTGGCGCGAGCCTGCGCTTTCTCGTCGTCGGTCATCGTCATGATCCGCAAGGTGAGGATCTCGTCGATCTCGGTGGAGTCGTAGAGCGCACCCTTGCTCTGTTCCGCGATCTCGGGGTGGTCGTAGAGAATGATGGGGGACACCAGCACCAGGTCGTGTTGCGTCGAAGGGCCGGCGAGCACCGGGAAACAACGGTGCTGCCGGCAGCGTGCCACGGCGTCGGCGGCCGAGTCGGCCGGTTCGAGCAAGGAGACGAATTCGCCGTCGGCGACCTCGAGCAGTAGATGGGTGCCGATCATCGATACGGCGATCGCCTCGTCCTTGTCGCCGGCCGGGGGAGCCGTGTTGCGCACTTCGAGAGTGAGCCGATGGAGATCGCCGTCTGCCTCGACGGAAATGTCCAGCCGACCGTGCAACTGGCGGCGAGTTCGTAGGAGCCTGCCGCCGACGACCGACTCCTCGTCGGTCCCGGCGGGAACCGAGATGTCCACCGTGCGGGGCAGGCTCATGAGCGGGATGGGTTCGATCGCGATCTCACATTCGACGGCCTCGTCCCAGCTGACCCAGGTGTTCGAGCCCGAGGCCAGTTCGCGGACCGGTTCGAAACGGCCATCACCGAGGTGGCGCTCCACACCGCGGTGCTGCAACTGCAGGAATCGCACGACGCCTGTCACCATCGGAATGCCGTGGGAGGCGACCAGCACCTGGGCGGTCAGCGCGGAGTCCTCCCCGAGACCGGCTTCCATCGCGCCGATCGGACCCAATACGCCGAACTGCCAGCGTGATTGGTTCTTGGTCGAAGTCGCACGGTAGGGGTACAGCAGGTATCCCTCGTAGAGCACCGCATCGGCGACGGCGCGAGCATCATCCCAGTCTGCCGTCATCGCACCTCCTGTGCGCTGTGCGCGGCCAGCAGTGAGACGACGGCATCGTCGAAGCCCAGCAGGCCGCGTACCGACTTGAACTCCGCCAGCGCGTCGAGGGTTTCGCGGTTCAACCGCAGCCACCCGGTGTTGGGGTAGTGCAGTTGCATGAGGTCTCGCCACGTCGATACCGGTAGGTCGTAGCGGTCTTCGCGGTCCCACGGCACCTGCTGCACCGCGAAGTTGCGGTCGCCCTTGGTGAAAACTGTTCCGCTGAAGAGGAATTGCAACGGGATCATGCCGTCACGCAGAGCGTGGAAGTACTTGGCCGCCGTCACCTCGAAGTCGTAAGTGCACTCGAGCGGCAGGTCGACCTGCGTGGCACTGCTGAACCCCGGCACCATCGTGCTGCTGTGCTGCCAGAGGAAATTGTGTTGGGTGCTGCCCCAGCGCGCGCGAGGACCGAACAGATCGAGCAGTCCGGCTGCCTCTTGGTCGGAGTAACCGCGACGCAACGGCTCGATGCGGATCTGGCAGCGCAGCGCGATGGCGTGCACGGGTTCGTCGTTGTCGGCGGCGATCCCGACACGCGCGGTGAGCAGTGGTGTCACCGCGTAGGGTTCGGTGGCCACGTCGAGCACCGCGAACGTCAGCTCTGGCACGGCGCCACCACCTTTCCGCGGTTGCGGACGTGTTCGAAGAAGTCGTCGATGAACTCGCGAACCTGTTGACCGCCGTCGAAGCCGTGCCAGAGTTGACGGAGCCGACCGACGAACTCGTAGCAGGCGTCGATGGGCACCAGATAGCCTTCCGGCGGTCGAGTTTCGTCGTCGGGCACTCGCACGAGGAGTGCCTCGGTGTCGTCGGCTATCAGGTCCACCCGCGGGTCGGTTGCCCTGACGCCGTCCCACGCGGACAGGTCGAGCTCGGACTCCGTCGCGCCAGCCGGGCCCGGATAGAAGGCCACCATGTGGTTCAACGCCGAGTTGCGGAAGAAGAACGCCAGCCCGACCGGGATCTGCAGGAGTTGCCAGTCGCGACGCCCGAGCCCGAAGTCTCCGAAAGTCAGCCAGCGGTCCGGCACTGCGCGGAAGCGTAGTTCGGCGGTGGTGTCGGTGAACAGCAGGTAGCAGCCGCGGCATACGCACATCAACTGTCGCGCTTGAACATTCACGACATGCTGGTGCTGGTCGGCGATCTGTTCCGCGCACATCTCGCAGCGCTCTCCGGCGGGTACCGGGACGCCGCGATCGGCCCGGATTCTCGCGAGAACGTCGTATGCGCCAGTCATGCCATGCCCGCTACGGTCTGTTCCTGCGCGATCGCGATCGACAGCACCCCGTCACGCGTGAGCAACGGAATCGGTTGCAGGTGAGCATGACCGTCGGCGTCTTCGTCGACGCAGGCCCCGGCGTGGACGACGTCGAAGTGGGCGTGGCACGTCGGGCAACGCAGTACCGCGTCGCCGACGGGGGAGCCCATCGGTCGATGCAGCGCCGCGCCGGCCAGCGATCCGCGGCAGACACCACACCGGTCACGGTAGGCGAACAACTCATCACCGATGCGGCACGCCAGCACCGTGGTTCCCGCCACGCTGAACCCGCCGACCTCTCCCGGTGCGAGGTCGGCGAATTCGGGCACGGGGTGCCACGAGCCCGGAGTGCCCTGGTGCACACGGCTGAGCAGTGCCGCCGCCGGAATCACGGTGACATCCGCGTCCGCGGGAGTATCCGCGGCAACCACTTCGATCGACGCGACCTCGGGGGCCGCCGCCCGGATCGCGTCCTCGACCGTCAACTCCAGGGTCACCGCCGAGGATGGACAGCTCTTGCAGCTGCCCGTGAATTGCAGGCGGACTGTGGCGCCGTCGGGGCCGTCGACGATTTCGAGCAAGGTCACGTCGCCACCGTGTGAGCCGAGGTACGGCCGGACGCTGTCCAAGGCGTCCGCGACCCGCCGGGCGACGCCGTGCGGATGCAGCCCGTGCACCAGCAACAGACTCGCAACGAGATCATCGTCGACGAACCTGTCTGCCAACTCGTCATCGGTGCCCACGGCGATCCGTAGCATCCGCTCCAAGCCGGCGCCGTAGAGATCGGTCACCTCACCGACGAGTTGGACCGCCCGCTCGTAGGCGGCGGGGCCCCCCGCGGCGGACGCGTCGAGCAGGCCCTGTATTCGTTCGCCCGCCATACGCCACTGCGCGTCGTCCTTGATCGGCGGGGCCATACCCTATTCCCCGGTGAGCGACTGGGTCGGGGAGTGCAGCATCTCCAGCGTCTTTCCCTTCCCCAGGTACATGTGCACTCCGCACGGCAGACACGGATCGAAACTTCGTACCGTGCGCATGACGTCGATGCCCTTGAAGTGCTCTCTGTCGTTCTCCTCGAAGATCGGCTGGCCCTGTACCGCGTCCTCGTAGGGTCCCGGCGTGCCGTAACTGTCGCGTGGGTTCGCGTTCCACGGGGTCGGCGGATAGGGGTGGTAGTTGGCGATCTTGCCGTCGCGAATCACCATGTGGTGGCTCAGGACTCCGCGGACCGCCTCGGTGAACCCGCAGCCGATGCCCTCTTCGGGCACGTCGAATTTCTCCCAGGTCTTGGTGCGGCCGGCCCGGATCTCCGTCAGCGCCTTCTCGGCGAAGTGCAGAGCGCAGGCGGCCGCGTAGGCCTGGAAGTACGTCCGCGCGCGGTTACGCTCGAGTGTGTTGCTGCCGTATTGCGGGATCTTCCACTCGAATTCGACCGGACCTTTGAGAGCGGTCTTGGGCAGGTTGATCTGCACGCTGCGACCGGTCGCCTTGACGTAGCCGATGTCGACCAACCCGGCCAGCGCGGTGGACCACAGCCTCGCCAGCGGCCCGCCGCCGGTGTCGAGCGCCAGATGATCCGTGCCGTCGAACCAGCGCGGAGACATCACCCAGCTGTAGTTCTCGTCGAAGTCGCGCTTCTGCGGCCGCGGGTTGGTGTGCTGGTTCCACGGGTGCCGGCGGTCGACCGGATTGCCCAGCGGATCGGTCTTGACGAACATCTCCTGGTCGGTCCAGTCGTCGTAATACGAATGGCCCAACAGGATTCGGATACCGAGGTTGATGTCCACCAACGAGTGGGTGTGCAGCTTTCCGTCGATGACGACACCCGGTGTGACGAACATGGCGTCGCCCCAGCGCTCCATGTCCTTGTACTCGAAGTTGCACACCTCGGGATCCTGGAAGGAGCCCCAGCAGCCCAACAGTGTGCGTCGCAGCCCCACCTGGTCGTAGCCGGGAAGCGCTTCGTAGAAGAAGTCGAAGAGGTCGTCGTGCATGGGCACGACCTTCTTCATGAACTCCACGTAGCGCATCAGTCTCGTCATGTAGTCGGTCATCAACTGGACCGTGGCGGTCGTGCCGATGCCGCCGGGGTAGAGCGTCGAAGGATGGACGTGCCGGCCTTCCATCAGGCAGAACATCTCGCGCGTCCAGCGGCTGACCTGCAGTGCCTCCCGGTAGAACTCACCGGTGAACGGATTGAGCGCGCGCATGATGTCGGCGATCGTGCGATGACCGTGCATATCGGCGTGGGGCGCCTGGGTGTTCTCTGCTTTGGCGAGCACACTCGGGTTGGTCTCGGCGACCATCTTCTCGCAGTAGTCGACGCCGACCAGGTTCTCCTGGAAGATGTTGTGGTCGAACATGTACTCGGCGGCTTCGCCCAGGTTGATCAGCCACTCACCGAGGTGCGGAGGACGGACGCCGTAGGCCATGTTCTGGGTGTAGACCGAGCACGTCGCGTGGTTGTCCCCGCAGATGCCGCAGATCCGGCTGGTGATGAAATGGGCGTCGCGAGGGTCCTTGCCCTTCATGAAGATCGAATAGCCGCGGAAGATCGACGAGGTGCTGTGGCACTCGACGACTTCCCGGTTGTCGAAGTCGATCTTGGTGTAGATGCCGAGGCTGCCGACGATGCGCGTGATCGGGTCCCACGCCATCTCCACCAGTTGGCCGGGGTCGCGCTTCACGTGTGACGGTTCGGGGATGATGGTTGTCATCGAACTCTTCTCTTTCTTCGTCAGGAGAAGCGCCACAGCCGTTTCGGTACCCGAAAGCACGCCTGGGCGCCCTGGGACGAGCCGCACCTACCAGGTGCGAGTCGCTCCGGTCGTGAGTTGCGTGCCGGGGTGGCGCCACTTGGGTTCTTTGTCGACGGTGCGGCCGGTGACATGGCGCAGGCTGCGGACGACCGATCCGTACAGCCCCGATGCGGCAGTGGACACCTTGCCGCCCGGCGGCTCGTCCATGAACGGCATGAACTTGTCGGGGAATCCCGGCATCGTGCAGCCGATGCATATGCCGCCCACGTTCGGGCAGCCGCCGACTCCGTTGATCCAGCCGCGCTTGGGCACGTTGCATTTGACGACCGGACCCCAACAGCCCAGTTTGACAATGCATTTCGGAGATCCGTACTCCGTCGCGAAATCACCTTGTTCGTAGTAGCCGGCCCGGTCACAGCCTTCGTGCACGCTCGCCCCGAACAGCCACTG
This sequence comes from Mycobacterium sp. E740, assembly GCF_001672895.1. Lineage (GTDB taxonomy): Bacteria > Actinomycetota > Actinomycetes > Mycobacteriales > Mycobacteriaceae > Mycobacterium. Next base: position 890 of record NZ_LZKP01000121.1, on the reverse strand, counting down.
GGGCCGTAACGCATCGTCGAGCGGGATCATCGGTGCCTGATCCGTGGCCATGTACAGCAGGTATGTCAGGGTCTCGGCGAGGTTGTCCGGCTGGATCGGACAACCCGGTACGCAAACGATCGGTATTCCGGCCTTGCTCTTCCAGTCCCAGCCGAGGTAATCGGGTACTCCCATGGCTCCGGTCGGGTTGCCGGCCATCGCATGGATGCCGCCGTAGGTGGCGCACGTTCCGACCGCGACGATGGCAGTGGCTTTGGGCGCCAGCCGATCCAGCCACTCGCTCGTCGTCATCGGTTGGCCGGTTGCCGGGTCGTTGCCGAACCCGCACCAGTAACCCTCGGATTTGATCTTCTCGTTTGGGATCGACCCCTCGACGACCAAAACGAACGGTTCCAATTCGCCTCTGTCGGCTTTGAAGAACCACTCGAGGAAGTCGTCGGCGCCCCCGTTCGGTCCGCACTCGAAATCGATCAGGGGCCAGTGGACGGCGATTTTCGGCAGCCCCGGAAGCGCGCCCAGGGCGATCTCCTCGATGCTGGGTTGGGTGGCGGCAGTCAACGCCACCGAATCACCGTCACAACTCAATCCGGCGTTGATCCAGAGCACGTGGATCAAGGCCTCTTCTGCTTTGACTGCTGCCTCCGTTGGCATAGGTCACAGCTTTCTGGGGGCCGGGCTGGGGCCCTCACGACCGGGAGCCGGGCTGGGACTCCCAACATTCGTGGCGTCGATTTCGACGCTGAGTCTCGGTCTACTCCGGGGGCTATGTCTTGTCAACGGGTGTAAGGGAAGAAGCGGAGTTTGCGCAATTGTCGATCCACTCGTACCAAAGCGCGCTACCGTGACCCGTAGCTGCCGACATGGCGAGAATGCCCGCCGCTCGGTTCAGT
>NZ_LZKP01000120.1 GCF_001672895.1 Mycobacterium sp. E740 | reverse complement strand
TCACCGCAGGCAATGGAACTCGGGGTCGGAGTCCTGCACCACGTCGCCCAGGCTCTGGTCGGTGCCAATCCAGGTCTCCCGGATGTCGCGCTACACCGGCTTCTTCGGTGCGGATGTCAAGTTCGGCATCTCGCCTGCCGCGCTACGAGTGGAACGCAGGGTGCTCGACGAACGCTTTCTCAGCGCCAACGAGACGATCCGAACGCTTGCGGTGGAATACCTGTCCGGCAAGTACGTCGACCCGAGCGCCACGATGACGTCACGCGTGCGCTCGGCCGTTGCCGAACGCCTCGGATCGTCGGAGCCCGTGATCGGGAGCGTCGCGCGTCTGCTGGCTATGAATCCGCGTACCTTGCAACGCCGGCTGGTTGCCGAGGGCACGTCGTACGCCGCGGTACTCGACAGCGTCCGCCGCGACGCTGCTTACCGCTACATCACCACCACCGACATGCCGTTCACCCAGGTCGCCGCGCTGGTCGGGTTCTCCGAGCAATCGGCGCTGACGCGCGCGGTACGCCGGTGGTTCGGCGTTGGTCCGCGGGTACTTCGAAGCCGGCCACCTGTCGCGCAGGGTTAAAAGTTTGTCGCGTTGGGTCAAGTACCTTGCGGTGATTGCGGGCACTCTCGAGGTATCCAGCCCAACGAGGAGCTTTGCATCGTGAACCAGAAAATCGCCGAATCGACGACCCTCACCGCCATCGGCGCGCGCCCGATCCCCGAGTACCGCGGCGTACGACGTGCCCTCGGCAACCAGCCGGCGTTGCAAGGTACGCGGATTCATAGCCAGCAGACGCGCGACGCTCCCGATCACGGGCTCCGACGATCCGAGGCGTTCGGCAACGGCCGAGCGCACGCGTGACGTCATCGTGGCGCTCGGGTCGACGTACTTGCCGGACAGGTATTCCACCGCAAGCGTTCGGATCGTCTCGTTGGCGCTGAGAAAGCGTTCGTCGAGCACCCTGCGTTCCACTCGTAGCGCGGCAGGCGAGATGCCGAACTTGACATCCGCACCGAAGAAGCCGGTGTAGCGCGACATCCGGGAGACCTGGATTGGCACCGACCAGAGCCTGGGCGACGTGGTGCAGGACTCCGACCCCGAGTTCCATTGCCTGCGGTGA
>NZ_LZKP01000119.1 GCF_001672895.1 Mycobacterium sp. E740 | reverse complement strand
ACGTCGGCGCCCTGTACTCCTGCCGCCGCCAGCAGCCGAGTGGTCAACTCCAGGCCGCCGGGACGCAGCACCCGTTTGCCCAGCCGCGCGAGTAACCACTGGCCCGGCAGATCGGCATCAGACCGCTCGGCGAGGGGAAGGTCATCTCTTCCGGTCATTTTCGTTGTCTCCTTCCGACGAACGAGAGCGCGAAGATCGCGCTGAAGATGGCGCAGGCGTAGGCCAGTGCGGCGTTCTGGCCCCACGGCGGCGCCAGCACGATGTCCTGCCCCGTGGCGAACACCGCGTTCAGCACGGGCATGAACCGCTGCAGCGATGCTCCGCTCGGCAGATATCCGGCCGCAGTCTCGACGACGTAGGCCCAGATGAGGATCGCGGCGACGCCGCCCACCCGCGACCGCACAAGCGCCCCGACTCCGATGCCGGCACCTGCCGCGAAGAACGCATACACCGGAACCGTCCACAACAGTCGGCGTGCCGTGGAATCGGTGAGCGACACCTCGCCGTAGACCAGCTCGGAGATCATCGGCAGGCCGAGCAGGACGACTACGGTCGTCGCGACGGCCAGCGTCGCGCTCAACGTGCCGTAGAACAGCCATTTTCCCACCAGATCGGGCCACCGCCGCGGTAAGGCGAGGCGGATGTGATCGGCTGTGCGGTAAGACGATTCGGCTGACTGGCCGTCGGCCGCTGCGGCGGCCATGACGATCACAGTCACTGCGATCACCCAGTAGGCGGCATTGGAGGTGGAGACCTGGAGAATCGACACCTGTCCCGGGATGCGCGCGAACATCTCGGCGACCGCGGCGATCACGAATGTGATCGCCAACGGGACACCGACCGCCACCGGCACGAGCACCGTCCAGAGCGGACTACGTCCTGCGGTCCGGACAGTTTCGGCGTGAACGCTCCGGCGCACCAGGTCCGCGCCCGTCATCGTCGCGCCGTCTCGAGGACCGAACTGCGCGCCAGCAGCGCGTGTTCGAGCCACAACCGCGGATCGTCGCCGGCAGGCACCAACTCGTCGAGGGTTCCGCTTTCAGCGACACGACCGCGGTCCAGGATGAGCAACCGGTCGGCGGTCAACACGACTTCGCTCAACAAGTGGCTGGCGAGGATGATCGTCCTGCCGTCGGCTGCCAGCCGGCGCAGCAACGTGCGCAGCCACACGATGCCCGGCACGTCGAGGCCGTTGAGCGGTTCGTCGAAGACAATGGCCGCCGGATCCGCCAACAGGGCCGCGGCGATTGCGAGTCGCTGTCGAAATCCCAATGACAGCTTGGCGATTCGCTCGTCACGGTGCTCGGACAGGCCGGCCTCGGTCAGCACCGTCTCGACGCGCTTCGAGCTGATGCCAGCGAGCGCCGCCAGCCACGCGAGGTGCCGCGAGACGGTATGTCGCGGATTCATCGCTTCGGGGCCGAGGTGCGCGCTGATCAGCCGGCTGGGCTCGGGCTCGTCACGGGGGGTACGTCCGCACACGGTCACAGTGCCGCCGTCCGGGTGATCCAAGCCGGCGATGAGCCGAAGCAGCGTGGTCTTACCCGCGCCGTTCAGGCCAAGCAGGGCAGTCACCGACGCTGACGGGAAACTCGCCGTGACGTCGGAGATCGCTCGGCATGAACCAAATCGCTTGGACAGGTTGGAGACTTCGATCATCGGCGGCTATTGAAAGTTGCACGGGATCGGCAGGCCCAACGTCTTGATGCCGTTGCACAGCGACTTGCTCGCGAGCTTCCATCGTCCGTCGATGCGGCGCCACTCGGCGGTGATCTGCACCGTCGGCGAACCCTGGCGGTTCGCGTTGATGACAGCGGTGTGCGTATCGCCGTCGTGGGTTTCAGGGCCGGTGACCTGGCTCGAACCGCGTGGCGGACGGAAGAATCCGACGCGGTACACCATCTTCGGAACGACCACCGCGCGACTGCCGCCCTCCAACTGCGCGGCCTTCACCTCATCCGGGGCCGGCGTGGCCACGAGCAGCCGGATCTGCGTATCCAATTCGGCCAAGGTGGGCACCTCGGAGGTGATCGCGAAACCCTGGTCGGGGCCGGGCTGGGCATCCGCCGCCGGAGCGACCACTGCCGTGAGACCGGCCCAGCTCAACGCGACGGCCAGCGCACTGATTCGCATCGCCACAACCGGCTCCTTATTTGAAGGAAACTTTTCCGGTTAATGTAGATGGCAACGCAGAATGAGGCAAGCCTTACCTTTGAGGCGGTCTTGGTAGGTGACATTCAGCGCGGGGGCGCAACGCCGCGCTGGGCGACGAGTGTCGGATTAGCCGACATCAAATTGCCTATGCCGCAGGACAACCCGACACTCGACGCCCAGTCGTCACAACATGCAGCTGACGCAACCCTCCACCTCAGTGCCCTCCAGGGCCATCTGACGCAACCGGATGTAGTACAGCGTCTTGATGCCCTTGCGCCAGGCGTAGATCTGCGCCTTGTTAACGTCGCGCGTAGTCGCGGTGTCCTTGAAGAACAGTGTCAGGCTCAGCCCCTGATCGACGTGTTGAGTGGCAGCCGCGTAGGTGTCGATGACCTTCTCGTAGCCGATCTCGTACGCGTCCTGGAAGTACTCCAGGTTCTCGTTGGTCATGTACGGCGCCGGGTAGTAGACGCGGCCGATCTTGCCTTCCTTACGGATCTCGACTTTGCTCGCGATCGGGTGGATCGAGCTGGTCGAGTGGTTGATGTAGCTGATCGACCCCGTCGGAGGCACCGCCTGCAGGTTCTGGTTGTAGATGCCGTGCTGCTGCACCGACTCCTTCAACCGCAACCAATCCTCTTGCGTCGGAATGCGAATGTCCGCATCGGCGAACAGCTGCTTGACGCGATCGGTCTTGGGCTCCCACACCTGCTCGGTGTACTTGTCGAAGAATTCGCCGGACGCGTACTTCGACTTCTCGAACCCCTTGAAGTGCGCGCCCCGCTCGATTGCAATCCGATTCGACGCACGCAGCGCGTGGTACAGGACGCAGTAGAAGTAGATGTTCGTGAAGTCGACGCCCTCTTCGGACCCGTAGAAGACCCGCTCGCGGGCCAGGTAGCCGTGCAGATTCATCTGCCCCAGCCCGATCGCATGAGAGTCGTTGTTGCCCTGCTCGATCGACGGCA
>NZ_LZKP01000118.1 GCF_001672895.1 Mycobacterium sp. E740 | reverse complement strand
CGTCGTCGTCTCGGTCACCCTGCTGGTGTCACTGTCCATCTACGGTTCCAACGGCAACTTCAACCTGTCGGGATAAGGTCGCGCCGATGAAGAGCAGTGTCGTTCGCCCGCTGACGGGTTTGGGCTTGATCGTGGCCATCGCCTTGATCATCGCCCTGGCCGTCAGCCTGTTCCGGGGCGATTGGGCCGATACCGTTCCGGTCACGGTGATTTCGGACCGCGCCGGCCTCGTGATGAACCCCGAGGCCAAGGTCAAGATGCGCGGCGTGCAGGTCGGCCAGGTCGAGAAGATCGAGGAGCGGCCCGACGGCACCGCGGCGCTGCACCTGGCGATGGATCGCTCCGCGATGAAGCTCATCCCGGGCAACGTCGACGTGGACATCACGTCGACGACGGTGTTCGGTGCGAAGTTCGTTCAGATGAAGGCACCGCAGGACCCGTCGTCCGAACGGCTGCGTCCCGGGCAGGTCATCCAGAGCCAGCACGTCACCGTCGAGGTGAACACCGTCTTCCAGAATCTGGTTCGCGTGCTCGACAAAATCGACCCCGCCAAGCTCAACCAGACCCTCGGCGCGATCGCGACCGCGTTCAACGGCCGCGGCGACCAGTTTGGCCGCACGCTGGTCGACTTCAACGCCCTGCTGGCCAAGATCGAACCGAGCTTGCCGAACCTCGCGCACGACATCGAGGCCGCGGCCCCGACGTTCAACGCCTACGGCGATGCCGCGCCGGATCTCGTGTCGACGATCCAGAGCACCACGCAGGTCAGCAACTCCATCGTCGACCAGCAGGACAATCTCGACGAATTCCTGGTCAGCGCAATCGGTTTGGCCGATCTCGGCAATGAGGTCATCGGCGGGAACCGGCAGGCGCTGACCGACGTGACGCACGTGCTGGTGCCCACCGCCGAACTGCTGAACACCTACCGCAGGTCGCTGACGTGCGGCATCGGGGGCCTTGCGCCGCTGTCGAAGTCGGGGCCGCAGTACTCAGGCATCATCGTCAGTGCCGGCCTGACGCTCGGCGTGGAGCGTTACCGCTATCCGCACGACCTGCCCAAGGTCGCCGCAAAGAGCGGCGGGAAAGACTACTGCGGCCAACTGGGCCTCCCGGAGCTGAAGCCGGAGTTCGCGCCGCCGATGATCGTCGGCGACGTCGGCTCCAATCCGTCGCAGTACGGCAACTCCGGCATCCTGCTGAACTCCGAGGGACTGAAGAACTGGCTGTTCGGTCCACTGGACGGCCCGCCGCGCAACACCTCACAGATCGGGATGCCGGGATGACGCGCTCGACAGGCACGCTGATCAAGTTCTCCATCTTCGGGGTGGTGATGGCGCTGCTGACCGCCTTCCTGTTCGTCGTGTTCAGCGAGTCGAGAACCGGCTCCACGGACGGGTATTCGGCTGTCTTCAACGACGCCTCGCGGCTCAAGGCGGGCGACAGCGTGCGGATCGCCGGCATCCGGGTCGGCACCGTCAAAGATGTGTCGCTGCAGGCTGATCGGAAGGTGTTGATCAAATTCGACGCCGATCGCGCCACCAAGCTGACGACCGGCACCAAGGCCGCAATCCGCTACCTGAACCTGGTCGGCGATCGCTACCTGGAACTGATCGACACTCCCGGCTCCGCGCGCATCCTGCCCGCCGGCGCTCAGATCCCGGAGAACCGCACGGCGCCCGCGCTCGACCTCGACCTGCTGCTCGGCGGCCTGAAACCCGTTATCCAGGGCCTCAATCCGGACGACGTCAACGGTCTGACCAGCTCGCTGATCCAGATCCTGCAGGGCCAGGGCGGCACCCTGGAATCGCTGCTGTCGAAGTCGTCGTCATTCACCAACTCGCTCGCCGACAACAACCAGGTCGTCGAGCAGCTGATCGACAGCCTGCGCCAGACACTGGACACCTTGTCCAAAGACGGTGACGACTTCTCCGGGGCCATCGACAAACTCGAGCAACTGACGAAGGGGCTGGCCGAGGATCGCGATCCGATCGGCACCGCGATCCAGTCGCTGGACAACGGCACGTCGTCGCTGGCCGATCTCCTGGGCCGCGCGCGGTCTCCGCTGAACAACACCGTCGATCAACTGGCTCGGCTCGCCCCGCTGGTCAATACCGACCTCCCGCGACTCGACGCCACGATCCAACGGCTGCCGGAGATCTATCGCAAGCTGGCGCGCGTCGGTTCCTACGGCGCGTTCTTCCCGTACTACATCTGCGGTGTCACGTTCCGGGCGAGTGATCTCGAGGGCCGCACGGTGGTGTTCCCGTGGATCCGGCAAGAGACCGGAAGGTGTGTGGACGAGTAATGCTCAAGTACCGCGGAGCGCAGCTGATGAGGGCCGGCGTGATCGGCGTAGTCCTCATAATCCTGGTGATCACCGTCGGCCTGCAGCCCGAACGCCTCATATCGTGGGCGACCTCGCTGCGGTACGAGGCACTGTTCACCGAGGCCGGCGGTGTCGCCGTCGGTAACGACGTGACGGTGTCCGGTATCAAGGTGGGCTCGGTCTCGTCAGTCGAACTCGTGAACGGCGATGCGCTGGTCGGCTTCACGATCGCCGGGAAGTACGCGCTCGGCTCGGACACGACCGCGCACATCCGCACCGGAACTCTGCTGGGCGAGCGCGTGCTGGCATTGGAGTCCGGCGGCAGTGGCACGTTGGACCGCAACCAGCCGATCCCGACGTCGCGGACGACGTCGCCGTACTCGCTGACCGACGCGGTCAGCGATCTGACCGCGAACACGGCTGCGACGAACACCGACACGCTCAACCAGTCACTGGACACCTTGGCGGCGACGCTCGATCAGGTTGCGCCACAACTGGGTCCGACCTTCGACGGTCTGTCGCGGTTGTCGCAGTCGCTCAACAATCGCAACGAAAGCCTCGCCGAACTGCTCAGGACCGCCGGCAAGGTCACGGGGATCTTCTCCGAGCGCAGCAAGCAGGTCAACCAGCTGATCCTCAACTCGAACGATCTGCTCGCCGTTCTCAACGAGCGTCGCTATGCGATCACCAGCCTGCTGCGGGCCACTGCCGCGGTATCCGACGAGCTGACCGGCGTCGTGGCCGACAACGAGAAGGAGCTGGCCCCGACCCTGGAGCAGCTGAACACCGTCGTGGCGATGCTGGAGAAGAACCGCGACAACTTGGCGAAGATGCTGCCCGGTGCCGCCAAATACTATTTGACGCAGGGCGAGATCGTGGCCAACGGCGCCTACTACAACGCCTTGGTGCCCAACCTGATATTCGGCCAGATTCTGCAGCCGTTCCTCGACTACGCGTTCGGCTTCCGCCGCGGCATGAACGCCGGCCAGCCGCCGGACCAGGCCGGCCCGCGCGCCGAACTGCCCTTCCCCCGCAACGGTATTCCGCAGCCAGGAGACCTTCCCGATGATGGCAACCCGTAAGCGGCTGGTGGTCAGCACAGCGATCCTGCTGGCCATCGGTCTGGTCGCCGGCGCAGCCTTCCTGGTGCGTCAGATGTTCTTCGGGCCGACCACCATCACCGCCTATTTCCCGACGGCGACGGCGATCTACCCCGGCGACGAGGTGCGGGTGTCCGGTGTGCAGGTCGGCAGCATCGAAGCCATCACGCCCGAGGGTACCCAGACGAAGATGACGCTCAAAGTCGACCGGGGCGTACCGATCCCGGCCGACGCCAAGGCCGTGATCGTCGCGCAGAACCTCGTCGCGGCGCGCTATGTGCAGCTCACCCCGGCTTATCGCAACAACAACGGGCCGACCATGCGGGACGGCGCCGTCATTCCCAGTGACCGCACCGCCGTGCCTGTCGAGTGGGACGAGGTCAAGACTCAATTGATGCGGCTGTCAACGGAACTCGGCCCGAAGAAGGGTGTGTCGGACACCTCGGTTTCCCGGTTCATCGACAGCGCCGCCAACGCCATGGGCGGCAACGGCGACAAGCTGCGCCAGACCCTGGCCCAGCTGTCCGGCGCGGCAAGGATTTTCGCCGAAGGCAGCGGAAACATCGTCGACATCATCAAGAACCTGCAGATCTTCGTCTCCGCATTACGCGACAGCAAGCAGCAGATTGTGATGTTCGAAAACCGCTTGGCGACCCTGTCCAGTGTCCTCGACGACAGCAGGTCGGACCTCGACGCGGCGCTCTCGAAGCTTTCAGTGGCGATCGGTGAGGTGCAGCGCTTCGTCGTCGGCAGCCGCGACCAGACCACGGAGCAGATCGCGCGGCTGGCCGATCTCACCCAGATCCTGGTGGACAACCGCATGGCGCTCGAGAACGTCCTGCACATCACGCCGAACGCGATCGCGAACTTCCAGAACATCTACTATCCGAACGGCGGTTCGGTGACCGGTGCGTTCTCGCTGGTCAACTTCAACAACCCCGTGCAGATGATTTGCGGCATGATCGGCGCGGTCGCGAACGTCACCGCACCCGAGACCGCGAAGTTGTGCGCGCAGTACCTGGGCCCGGCCCTGCGGCTGCTGAACATCAACAACATCCCGCTGCCGATCAACGCCTACCTGCGACCGGCGGTCAACCCGGATCGGATCATCTACACCGATCCGAAGCTCGCACCGGGCGGCGCAGGACCGGGCGATCCGCCGGAACCGCCACCGACTGTGTCTGCCTACACCGGCGCGGGTGATGTGCCGCCGCCGCCGGGCTGGGGGCCGAAGCCGCCCGGGCCCCGGGGCTTGTACATGCCCGATAACGACGCACCCGCGACCCCGTCACCGGCGCTGTTCCCGGGCGCGCCGATTCCCGGTCCGCCCAACGTGGTGAGCAACGTGCCCGCGCAACCGCAAACCGTCGAGGGGATGCTGCTGCCGCCGTCCGCGGCGCCGGCCGCTCCGCCACCGGTAGCGCCCAACACACCTCTGTTGCCTGCGGAAGGGACGCCGCCAGCATGATCCGCGGACACGCGAAGCGATGGGTCGTCGCCGGATCGTCTCTGGCGCTGATGTTGTCAGGCTGCTCATTCCATGGGGTCAACTCCCTGCCGCTGCCCGGCGCGGTCGGGCGTGGCCCGGATGCTGCGACGTACCACGTTCAGGTCGCGAATGTGGCGACGCTGGAAGCGAATTCGCCGGTGCTCATCTCGGACGTGGTGGTGGGCAGCGTCCGCGACATGACGGTCGACAACTGGCACGCCGATGTGGAGATCTCGGTCAAACCCGATGTCGCGGTGCCGGCCAACGCGGTAGCCACGGTGGGGCAGACGAGCCTGCTCGGCTCGATGCACCTGGCGCTGAACCCACCCCTGGGTGAAAAACCTGAGGGCCGGCTCGCCCCCGGAGCGACAATCCCGTTGAGCGGCTCGTCGACCTACCCGTCCACCGAGCGCACACTGTCCTCGCTGGCAACCGTGGTCAACGGTGGCGGCCTCGGCCAGATCGGCGACGTCATCCACAACTTCAACACGGCGCTCAACGGGCGGGAACCGCAGATCCGCGAACTGCTCACCCGACTGGACAACTTCGTCGGAGTACTCGACACGCAGCGCGACAACATCATCGCCTCGATCCAGCAGCTCAACCGCGTCGCGGGCACGTTCGCCAACCAGCGCGACACGATCGACCGCGCACTCAAGGAGATCCCGCCGGCGTTGGACGTGCTGATCAGGGAGCGGCCACGGCTGACCACCGCGCTGCAGAAGCTCGGCCAGTTCGGTGACACCGCCGCCGGCCTGGTCAACGACGCCGGCGACGACCTGGTGAAGGACCTGCAGAACATCGGTCCGGCCCTCGGCGCGCTCGCCGACATCGGACCGGACCTGAACCTCGCGCTGTTGTGGGCCACCGCATTTCCGTACGGTCCGACCTTCGCCGACCGCATCACCCGCGGTGATTACATCAACCTCTACGCCATCTTCGATCTCACGTACCCGCGGCTCAAGAAGACGTTGCTGCTCGGCACGCGGTGGGGTGACGAGAACGCGAAGCTGATACCGGCACCGGGCGACCCGTATTTCCTGAACTACTCCTACAGCCCGATGTCGCTGGGGGTGGCCCCACCGCCGCCCACGGCAGCGCAGCCCAACGGTGCGCCGTCTGCGCCCAAGGTGGTTTCGATAGTGCCGTCGACAGGTCCGCTGCTGCCGGTCGCACCGCCGCCGCCCGCCGCACCCTGGCTGCCACACGAACCGATCACCACGTCGTCAAGAGTCTTCGCGGGACCGTACGGAGCCGAAGCGCCGCCACCACCCGCTCCGGCCGCGCCGGCAGTACCGGCGGAACCGCAACCGACACCGGGAGGGGGCGGCTGATGCTGACCCGCTTCGTACGAAACCAGTTGATCATCTTCACGATCGCGTCGATCGTCGGTGTGACGGTGATGCTGTTCGTCTACATGCAGGTGCCGACGCTGCTTGGTGTCGGCCGGCTGAACGTGAAGATGGAGCTGCCCGCCGCCGGTGGGCTCTACCGCTTCAGCAACGTCACCTACCGGGGTGTGCAGATCGGCAAGGTCACTGATGTGGCGCTGACCGAGAACGGTGCGGTGGCAACGTTGTCACTGGACACTTCACCCAAAGTCCCCGCAGATCTGCAGGCCGAGGTACGCAGCGTGTCGGCTGTCGGCGAGCAGTACGTCGATCTGCGGCCGCGCACCGACTCCGGTCCGTATCTGCAGGACGGGTCACGAATTCCGGCTGCCGACACCATAATTCCGCAAGAGGTCGGTCCGGTGCTGGAGGGCTTGAACAAGTTGGTCGGCAGCATTCCGGGGGACCGGATCGCCGACCTGCTCGACGAGTCGTTCAAGGCGTTCAACGGTGCCGGCGCAGACTTCCAGTCGTTGATGGACTCGGCGGCCAAGGTGAGCGCCGAAGCCAACACCGTCTCCGATCAGACCCGCGGGCTGATCGACGACAGTGGCCCGCTGCTGGATTCGCAGGCCGAGACCGCCGATTCGATCCGCACCTGGGCGAAAAGCCTTGCCGGAGTGACGGGTCAGCTGCAGCAGAACGATCCGCAGATCCGGACGCTGCTGCAGCAGGGGCCCGGTTTCGCGCATGAGGTCTCGACGCTGCTGAACGGGATCAAGCCGACGCTGCCGATCCTGCTGGCCAATCTCACCACCGTGGGCCAGATCCTGCTCACCTACAACCCGTCGCTGGAACAGCTTCTGGTGATCTTCCCGGGCATCATCGCCGCAGAGCAGTCGTTCGGGCTTCCGCAGAACAATCCGACCGGCCTGCCTTCGGGTGACTTCGCGCTCACGATCAGCGACCCGACGCCGTGCACTGTCGGGTTCCTGCCGCCGTCGAGTTGGCGTTCGCCGGAGGACATGACGTCGATCGACACCCCGGACGGGCTGTACTGCAAGTTGCCGCAGGATTCGCCGATCGCGGTGCGCGGTGCGCGCAACTATCCGTGCATGGGCCATCCGGGCAAGCGGGCGCCGACCGTCGAATTGTGCAACGATCCCAAGGGATATCAACCGTTGGCGTTGCGCCAGCACACGCTGGGCGCATATCCCATCGACCCGAACCTGATCGCGCAAGGTATCCCGCCCGACGACCGGGTGGACTTCTCCGAGCGGCTCTACGCACCTGTACAGGGGACTCCGCTGCCACCGGGCGCCGTTCCGTCGGGAACGCCACCGGGCGCCCCGCCGCCACCGCCGCCCGTCGCCGGTGCGTCCGTACCGGGCGTGACGGCGCCCGCACCCGTTGCGCCGGCCCCCATCCCGGCGCCGGTGGCGCCGCCGCCACCACCGGGCAACTCGCTGAACGGGACGCCGATCCCGCCGGCGCCGGCAGCGCCTGCGGCCACGGGGGCCACTCCGGTGGCGCCAAGTGCCTACGGCGGCAATGCTTCCGGTGGGCCATCGGTGGCCGTCGCGCACTACGACCCGCGCACGGGTCAGTACATGACGCCCGACGGTCTGTTGCAGCAGCAGAAGAATCTCGCGACGAGCGAACCGAAGTCGTGGAAGGATCTACTGCCGACCTGACCGGAGACGGAGTCCGGTCAGGTGAGCGCCTGTGCGCGCCGTAATCAGATCTTCTGCATCTTGACGGGCATCTCGATCACGACGGGCTGATTGGTGCCACAGGCGCCACTCGGCCCCTTGGTCTGGTCGCGGCCCATGAGGAAGTCGGTGATCTTGACGTTTCGTTCGTTCCTGGCGGGGTTCCAACCGGAGACGATGAACTTCTGGTGACCGGGTGCGGAGCTGCCGTCGGGGCACGGTAGCCAATTGGGTATGTCGTGGTCGATGATCCAGAAGTCCTTGAGCCGGATGGTGCCGGTCCAGCCGAGGTCGCTCTGCACCGTGCCGCTGCACTCGATCGGGCTCACGCATTCGGTGCTGATGGTCCACGTCTGGACGACCGTCTTCTGGTCGAAGAAGACGTCGGCACCGCCAGGAGTCATGCCCCGCTTCGCCCATTCGCCGTCGGACATCACGCGGTAGGTACCGTTGAGCGCGATGTCGAAATCATCGGCGTGCGCCGGGGTCGAGGTAGCCAGACTTCCGAACACAGCGATTGCCGCGGCACCCGCGGCCAGACCTACTCCACGCATGCCGAAAGCCTATCGTGGCCAGTGCTTATCCTCGCCGAAAGGGTGAATTTCGTTCCGCCCGTATGTGACAATGGCGCAGTGCGATCCGTCGTCGCAGTGTTGGCTGCCTTGGTGACTCCCGCGTTGTTGACCGTTGCTGCACCCGCGGCGGCCCAACCCGCGTTGCCGCCGCTGCCGCCGCCGGGCGCGGAATGCAACGCACCCAACTGCACGCCCGGTATCCAGCCGAACGTCGTGCTCGGCTCGTACTGCAACAACACCACCTACTACGCGTACGGCGTGACGTCGTGGGGCCGGCTGGTGTTCTGCGGATCTCCGCGACGCTACGAGCCCCGCTGGTTCCGTTCGCCGGAGATGCACGGCGTCAAACTGGAGAACGATCTGTGCCCCGGGATGGACGGCGAGGTCGCCCAGGCTCCGGACGGCTTGTTCCTCACCTGCGTGTCCAAGGACGGCCGGACGTACTGGGAACGCGGGGATCTCTGATCCCCTTCGGGTCAGCCGATCGGCTTGAACTCGATGTTGATCTCCGTCAGCCCACGCAGGATGAACGTCGGCTCGTAGACGTACTGGCGCGCATCGATCGGGCCGTGCTTCTCCTCGCTGACCGTGATGTCAGCCATCCGGTCGAGGATGCGCTCGACCGAGACCCGGCCCTCGACGCGCGCCAGCGGCGCACCGGGGCAGGAGTGGATCCCGCGGCTGAACGCGATGTGCTCGCGGACGTTCTTGCGGTCCAACTGAAACTCGTGCGGGTTGTCGAACCGCTTGGGGTCACGATTGGCCGCGCCGGGGCTGACCATGACCGTGGTGCCCGCGGGCACCGGGGTGTCGCCGAGAGTCGTTGTCTTGCGGGCCATTCGGAACACGCTCTTGACGGGGCTGTCCATCCGCAGGCACTCCTCGACGAAGACCGGGATGAGGCTGCGGTCATCGCGCAGCTTCTGCTGGATATCGGGCCGGTCGCTGAGCACCCGCATCGCGGCACCGAGCAGCTTGGCCGTCGTCTCCTGCCCTGCGGCGAACAGGAATGTCGCGGTCCGCACCACGTCGACCACATCGGGCGTCGATCCGTCCGGATACTTCGCGGTCGCAATGGAAGTCAGCACATCGTCGCGCGGTGACTCGCGCCGCTCCTCGATGTACTTCGCGAACTTCTCGTCCGCCCACTCCAACGGGTTGGTCGCGATCACCTCGTGGTCCAGTCCGCCGATGTTCGATCCGGGGCGCTGGGCCCCGAACGACTCGCGGAACGCTTCGTGGTCCTCCTCGGGAACGCCGAGCAGGTCGGCAACGACCAACAGCGAGAACGGCTTTGCGTACGCGGCGAGGAACTCGCACTTGCCGTCGGCGATGAACTCGTCGATGTGGCGGTCGGCCAGCCGCCACATGAAATCCTCGTTCTCCTTCAACCGCTTGGGTGTCAGCAGCCGGGCCAGGATCGACCGCGCGTCGGTGTGCTGCGGCGGATCCATCGTGACCATGTGCTCGAACATCGGGATCTCGGTGCGGTGTGCCTCGAGCTGGGCGCAGATGTCGTCGCCCTCCGGGGCGAACGGCATCGGCGTGAAAGGCCCCATCACCGCGACGCAGGAGGAGAAGTTCTCGCTGTCCTTGTAGACGCTGTTGGCGGCTTCCCAGCCGGTCACCGCGAGCACGCCGTTGTTGATCGGACAACACACCGGATCCTTCGTGCGGATGTGGTCGTAGTACGGGTGGGGGTCCGGGACGAGCGAGGGATCGGTGAAGTAGTCGATCGAATCGAAATCGGTGGTCATGGTGCGAAAGCCCTTCAAGGTCGACGCCTACCCGCGTGGTGGTGGAGCGGACACCGCCGCTCGCCGGAACACATTGGCTGAATATGCTGAGCACTTGCTTAGCATGTGGTTAAGGTCACGGTCAAGATCACGCGGCGGGCTCCCACTACGATCGGCGTGTCGGAAGGGGCGGAAAGAGAAATGATCCGATGACATCAGCTGCAGGGCGGGCTTCGGCGCCGGTTTCAGGGCCCGCACGAAGGATCGGGGCGCCCGACGCGAAGAACCGCGGCGTACTGCTCGACGCGGCGGAACAACTACTCATCGAAGAGGGGTACGCGGCGGTGACGTCGCGGCGGGTGGCCGACAAGGCCGGCCTCAAGCCGCAACTCGTGCACTACTACTTCCGCACGATGGAAGACCTCTTCCTGGCGGTGTTCCGCCGGATGGCAGAGGCGGGGCTGGAAGCGCTCACCGAGGCGCTCAAGTCACCGCAGCCGCTGTGGGCACTGTGGCGCTTCAGCACCCAACCGGAGGCCACCAGGCTGACGATGGAGTTCATGGGCCTGGCCAACCACCGCAAGGCGCTGCGGGCCGAGATCATCTACTACGCCGAGCGGTTCCGCGAGGAGCAGAACAGGGCGATCGCCGCCGTGCTCGAGAGGTACGGAGCCAAGACCGACGAGGTGCCCCCGGTGGTGTGGACGGTGTTCGCGACCAGCGTGTCGCAGGCCCTCGTCGTGGAACGCGCGCTGGGCATGACCACCGGGCACGCGGAGACGAATGCGTTCTGCGAGAAGTGGATTCGGCGGCTCGAGGGAGAGCCGCTAGTGGCGAATCAGTCGGACGCCGAGGGAGCTCACCAGTTGCGGACGGAGCATAGCGCGCCCTTCGGTCCCTGATTGGTCGCGACGACCACCCCGTCCACCGCCAGCACGCAGTGGATGTTCGGTTTGGACTGCCCGGGTCCGCTGGTCGCGGTCACCATCGCCCATTTGTCCGGGTCGGCCAGTTGCACGTCGAGGTTCCACTGCTGGTCCGGGCCGATCTGAGCCTTGACCTTGGGGCTGAACTGGTAGGGGTTGTGGCTGTAGGCAGCCCAGTCGGGCGGATCGACGTCGCGGTAGTAGATGTCGACGTAGAACGGTTGTTCGGCGAAGACCGAGTATTTGACGTTGTGCAGCGGCGGCGCCGGCGCAGGGCCCTGCGCGTCGGCGGGGGCACTGGTCGACAGCACGCCACCGGCCGTCAGCGCGGTTGCCGCAGCGGCCGTCAGCAAAGCGGAACGGGCCGATCGACCGGAGCTGCGCATGAAGATCATCTCCGGATTTTAGAACGACGGCCGCCGGCCAGGTCCCGAATCGTCAACCACATCAGACCGCAAGGATCGTCGCCGACGCGGTCCCGGGAGCCCCGTACACCTGGGCCAGACCGACTTTGGGCTCACCCGGCACCTGGCGATCCCCGGCCTCGCCGCGCAACTGCCGGACGAGTTCGTGCACCTGGCGCAGGCCGGAGGCCCCGATCGGCTCGCCGTTGGCGATCAACCCGCCGTCGGTGTTGATCGGCATGGAGCCGTGGATCTCGGTGGCGCCGTCGGCGAGCAGCTTCTCCTGCTCTCCGTCGGCGCACAGGCCGGTCTCGGCCATGTGGATCACCTCGGCGCCCGCATCCGTGTCCTGCAACTGGGCGACGTCGACGTCCTCGGGGCCAAGGCCTGCGGCCTCGTAGGCCGCCTTGGCGGCGTACACGGTCGGGGAGGCGTCCTCGTCCAGCGGGGCCGACGTCGCGTGGACCTCGTATGCGCCGAAGCGGCGGGTGCGAATCTCGGTGGCGCGCACGTAAACCGGCTTGTCGGTGAAGCGGTGTGCGATGTCCCCGCGGCACATGATCACAGCCGCGGCACCCTCGTCCGGTGCGCAGAACATGTACTGCGTCAGCGGGTAGTTCAGCACAGTCGAGTTGAGTATCTCCTCTTCGGGGATCGGCTTGCGGCGGAAGGCATTCGGGTTCAGCGCGCCGTTGCGGAAGTTCTTGGCCGCCACCTTGGCCAGGGTGGCCTGCGAGATGCCGTGCTGGTGCAGATAGTGGTTGGCTTTCATCCCGAAGAACTTGGTGGTGACGAACTGGCCGTTCTCGGCGTACCACTGAGGCAGTGCGAGCTTGGCCGGGTCGTCGGTGAACGCGCCGCGCGGATGCTTGTCGAGGCCGATCGCAATGCCGATGTCGTACTTGCCGAGCCGGATCGTGTCGGCGGTCTGCTGTATTGCGCTGGCCGCGGTGGCGCAGGCGTTGAACACGTTGGTGAACGTGATTCCCGTCAGGCCGACGAGGCGGGTCACCGCGTCGGGGTTGGACACCTCGTAGCTGCCGCCGAACCCGAACTGGATGTCCTTCCACTCCACGCCGGCGTCGGTGAGCGCGGCCTGGATCGCCTCGGCGCCCATCTCCATCGCGGTCTTGGGGAATCGGCCGAACGGGTGCAGGCCGACGCCGATGATCGCCACGTCATTGGTCATGTCGGAGCTCCTGAGTGTCTAGACGGGCTGGAAGGCGAAGGTGACGACCTCGTTGCCGTCGTCGTCGGTGGTGAACGGAATCATCGTCAGCTCGACCGCCATGCCGAACTCCAGCTTCTCGGGGTCGTTCACGGTGAGCCGGCCCTCGACGCGGATGACGTCCTCGAGTTGGACGAGGCCGACGCCGAACGGGACGAAGTCGCTGCCGGTCGGTCCCTTGTAGGGCGCCCCGGGCGGGAAGCCCTGCGTCGTCCATGCCACGAGCGTGCCGCGCCGCGGAAGCTTGAGCTCGGACATGTCACCGGCACTGCACCTCGGGCAGCGCTGCTGGACCGGGAAGGCGGTGGCGCCGCACGCGCCGCACCGGCTTCCGATCAGCTGCGGATTGTCGTCGGGCCAGGTCGAGATTTCGGGCGCGAGCGCCACTTGCTGTGTCGGCACGCGCCGACCATAACCGGAAATGACGTTCTCGTCTAGAGAGAACCATATCGCCATTTCGGCGTCCTGCCTGTTAGCCTCCCGGTTGTGGACGATGACAAAGCACAGATCGCCGAGGTGTTGATCCGCTACGCGACCGGGATCGACGCGAAGGACTGGGCGCTGTTTCGCACCTGCTGGGCCGACGAGGTCGACATCGACTACGGCGATCTCGGTACGTTCACCGACGCCGACGCCTTCACCACGCTGATGGAGCAGATCCACGGCGGCATGGGTCAGACGTATCACCGGATCTCCAACATCGTCGTCGACATCGCCGACGACCGGGCGACGGCGCGGTCCTACGTGCACGCCGTGCTGATGGCCGTGCCCGGTGACAGCGGCAGCTGGATCGACGCTCTCGGCCACTACGACGACGAACTCAGCCGCACGGCCGACGGGTGGCGAATCGTCAAACGCACCACCAACATCGCCCGGGTGATCAGCGCGGCCGGCGTAGCGCAGTGACGGCCGACGTCGCCGCACGGTACGGTCCCTGGGCCGTGATAGCCGGGGCCTCCGAGGGCATCGGCGCGGCGATCGCCGACCAATTGGGTTCGCTCGGGGTGAATCTCGTGCTGATCGCGCGCAACGGGGCGCTTCTGGAAGAGGTCGCCCAGCGGGTCCGAAACCACGGCGTGCAGGCGCAGACGCTGGTGCAGGATCTGACCGCGCGCGACGTGGTCGCAGCGGTGGCCGCGGCGACCGACGGGCTCGAGATCGGGTTGCTGGTCTACAACGCGGGCGCCTCGGACCGCACGTCGGAGTTCCTGGAGAACGAACTCGAGTACTCGCTCGAGCAGATTGCGCTCGACTGTGTCGGCCCGACAGCGCTGGCCCGTCACTTCGGACCCGCGATGGCGCGGCGCCGCCGCGGCGGCATCGTGATCGTCGCGTCGCTGGCCTGCCTGGCCGGATCGGCGACGCTTGCCGTGTATTCGGCGGTCAAGGCGTTTCAGCACACGTTCGCCGAAGGGTTGTGGGCGGAACTGCGCCCGCATGGCGTGGACGTGTGCTGTACGCCGCTGGGCATGACGTACACGCCGGCGCTCGCCCGGATGGGCGTCGAGTACGACCCGCAGACGCAGATGCGCTCGGAGCAGGTGGCAGCGGAGATCATCGCGAACATCGGCAACGGACCCACCTACGTCGTCGGCGAGAACAACCGTGCGATGGCGGCGCAGGTGTGGACGGTGGACCGGCGCACGTTGGTCGAGATGATCAGCGCGGCCTCAACCGATTTCGCCGCCAAGAGGAAAGGCTGAGCAATGCGAGCCGTGGTGCTTCGAGACGGCGAGCTGGAAGTCCGGGAGACCGCCGATCCGCAGCCTGGTCCCGGCGAGCTGCTCATCAAGCCGCTGTCCGCGGCGATCTGTGCCTCCGATGTGCACTACATGGACCACCCGAACTCCGCGCCGCGGTTCGTCTGGGATTCCGACCGCGACACCGTGATGGGTCACGAGTTCGTCGGCGAGGTCGTCGGCCATGGGCGCGGCTGCTCGGGTGACTTCCCGCTGGGCAGCCGCGTCACCAGCCTGCCGATCCTGATCCGCGCGGGTCAGGAGCCACTGGTGATCGGGCATCATCCGGATGCGCCGGGCGCGTTCGGTGGATTGATGGTCGTGTCGGAGATGATGGCCCGTCGCGTGCCCGACGGTGTGCCGGACGACGCGGTCGCGCTGGTGGACGCGTTCGCGGTGGGGGAGTACTACGTGCGGTGCTCGGGCGTCGGACCGGGCGAGCTGCCGCTGGTCATCGGCGGAGGTGCGATCGGGTTGTCCACCGTCGCCGCATTGAAGGCCCGCCGAGTCGCCCCCATCGTCGTGTCGGATTACAGCGAAGACCGGCTCGCATACGCCGCCGAGTTCGGCGCGGACGTGCTCGTCAATCCTCGCGATCGTGATCCGTATGCGGTATGGCAGGAAACGTTCCGAGCGAACAACTTTCAGACCACTCAGGTGATCTTCGAGTGCGTCGGCGCGAACGGCTTGATGCAGACCATCGTCGACTCCTGCGAATTCCTGGCGCGCGTTCATGCCGCGGGCGGATGGTACGACGCCGGAACGATCGACTGCACCGCCGCCACGCACAAGGGCGTGACGATCCAGTTCGGCGGCGGGCCGCATCCACAAGACTGGTACGGCACGCTCGACGCGGTGGTCGAGGGCCGTCTCGACCCGGTGCCGAGCATCGGGCGCACCATCAGCCTCGACGAGGTGCCCGACGCCATCGACCAGGTGCGGCGAGGGCAGGGGCCCCCGCGAGTCGTCGTCCACCCGAACGCGTCATGACGATCCTGCCCGGCCGCATCCGCCAGATCGGTTACGTGGTCAACGATCTCGACAGCGCCGTCGCCGGCTGGCTCGAACTCGGCGTGGGCCCGTGGTTCGTCATGCGCAACCTGCCGCAGCGGGTCAGCTACCGCGGCGAACCGTGCGAGATCACGCTGTCGCTGGCTCTGGCCAACAGCGGCGACATGCAGATCGAGGTCATCCAACAAGAAGATGCGACGCCGAGCGTCTTCACCGAGTTCCTGTCGTCGCGCGGTGAGGGCTTCCATCAATTGGCTTACTGGGTGGAGGATTTCGACGTCGCTCTGCATGCGGTGGAGCAAGCCGGCTGGCCGATCGTGTGGCGGGGCGGCGAGGATGTCGGCACGCGTTTCGCTTACGCGGAAGTGCCGGGCGGTCCCGCCCAAGTCATCGAGATCATGGAACTCAACGAGATCACCAGTGGGATGGCGGAATTCATCCGCGCAGCTGCGGCGGACTGGGACGGTGCCGAGCCGATCCGGGTGCTCGGCGGCTGACTTCGCGAGCGCTCGCGGCGCGCGAAGGTGCGCAAGATGCTGGAATTGCGCGGCGTGTCGTGTACAAACACGCACGCTCGCGCCAAAGGGGGGTTAGCCCTTTTTCCTAAGCCTTTTTCATCGCCTTGTCGGCGGCGGCCCAGTGCTCGTCGGACACCCACAACCGCGCGAAGGCGTCCACCGCTTCGTCGGTCGAGGCGCCTCTCATCACGCGCTTGATCTCGCCGGCGGCGCGGTGGGCCAGCGTGCGGGCGATCGCGCGCCAGTCGTCGTCGAACGACTCGCGAGCCAGCACCCGGTCGATCAAGCCGATCCGCTCGGCCTCGGCGGCCGGCAGAATGGTGCCGGTGCCGGCCAGCAGCAGCGCCTTGCTGTAGCCGACCAGCGACACCAACCGTTCCGCGCCGCCCCACGCCGGCATGATTTCCAATGCCACCTGGTTGAAGCCGATCCTGACGTCGTCGGCGGCCAGGCGGATGTCGGCCGCGACGGCGAACTCCGCGCCGCCGCCCAGCGCGTGCCCGTTGAGCACCGCGACGGTGGGCGCGGGGAAGTCCGCGATGCGGTCGCACACGGACCGCATGCGCCGCGCCATGTTGGCCGCGTCCTGTTCGGTGCGCAGGGCGGCCAGCAGTTTGAGGTCACCGCCCGACACGAACGCGCGGTCGCCTGCGCCCTTGAGGACCAGCGCCGCCGCGCCCTCGGCCTTGTCGAGCGCGTCGTGCAGCTGCTCCATGGTCTCGGGGGCGATCGCGTTGCGTGCCTGCGGGCGATCGATGGTGATGACCGCCAAGCCGTCGTCCCACTCGAGGTCCACCATCAAACGTTCTCCAATTACGGTATTGGCATTCTCGGATTCAGAGAATAGCATCGCGTCGAGTCGGAGCTGCCGCCCGAGTGTGGGGAGTCCATGCGCAAGATCCCGGTCGAGCTGACCAGACGCTACGCGGAGGAAGGCTGGTGGACCTCCGAGACGCTCGGTGAGTTGTTGGCCCGCAATCTGGCCGCACATCCGGACACCGGTTTCTGGGTGCACTCCGATCTGCGCCCGTTCGCCGGCACGTTCGGTGATGTCGAACTGAGTGCGCGCCGGCTGGCCGCTGGCCTGCACAGGCGAGGGGTCGGACCCGGCGACGTGGTCGCACTGCAGCTGCCCAACTGGATGGAGGCCGCGGTCGCGTTCTGGGCGGCGACGTTCCTGGGAGCCGTCGTCGTGCCGATCGTGCATTTCTACGGCCGCAAGGAACTCGCGCACATCCTGTCGACCTCGCGGCCGAAAGCCTTCCTGACGGCGCGGGAATTCGGCCGCATGAGGTTCGAGCCGGATCTGGCGGCTGACGTGCCGATCGTCGGCTTGGTCGGGGAGGGCAGCTTCGAAGAACTCTTCGACGCGGACCCGATGGTGGGCACGCTGGCGGCCGATCCGGCGGGCCCGGCGCTGTACGCGTTCACCTCGGGTACCACGAGCAACCCGAAAGGCGTTGTGCACAGCCATCAGACGCTGAGCTTCGAGACCCGCCAGCTGCTTGCGAACTATCCGAAGGACCGCGGCAGGCAGCTGACCGCGACGCCGGTCGGCCACTTCATCGGCATGGTCGGTGCGTTTCTCATCCCGGTGCTCGAGGGCGCGACGATCGATCTGTGCGACGTGTGGGATCCCGGCAAGGTGCTCAAACTCATGGAGACCGAGGGCCTTTCGATCGGGGGCGGGCCGCCGTACTTCGTCACCAGCCTGCTCGACCATCCGGACTGCACCGACGCGCATCGCTCGAAGTTCAGCACCGTCGGTCTCGGCGGGTCCACCGTCCCCGCGGCGGTCACGCGCCGGCTGGCCGACATGGGGTTCTTCGTGTTCCGGTCGTACGGCAGCACCGAGCATCCGTCGATCACCGGGTCTCGGCCCACGGCGCCGGAGGACAAGCGGCTCTACACCGACGGCGATCCCCGTCCGGGCGTGGAGATCAAGCTCACCGAGGACGGCGAAATCCTCTCTCGCGGACCGGATCTGTGTCTCGGATACACCGACGACGCGCTGACCGCGCGAGCATTCGACGACGAAGGCTGGTACCACACCGGCGACATAGGCGTCCTCGACGAAGACGGCTACCTCACAATCACCGACCGCAAGGCCGACGTGATCATCCGTGGCGGAGAGAACATCTCGGCGCTGGAGGTCGAAGAGGTACTGCTGGACATGCCGAGCGTGGCCGAAGCCGTCGTGGTGGCCGCGCCCGACGACCGGTTGGGGGAGCGGGCGGCCGCGGTGCTGCGCATCCGCGACGGCCATCAGATGCCGACACTCGACGACGTGCGCGCGCACTTCAAGGCCGCCGGCGTCGCGATCCAGAAGTGGCCGGAGGAACTGCACCGGGTCCCGGAAGGACAGGACTATCCGCGGACCGCCAGCGGCAAGGTGCAGAAGTTCCGCGTCCGCGACGACGTGCGTCGCAACGCCGGGAAATAGGCCGCGGGCGGACATCAAGCCGTTGCCAAGCGGGCACAAATGAGAATAGGATTCTCCCGAGAGGAAAAGGAGTGTTCCATGGGACAACTTTCACACCGGGTGGATATACCGTTTCCGCTGTTCGATGCGGACAACCACCTCTATGAGCCGCCTGAGGCGATGACCAAGTACCTGCCGAAGGAGTACCAGGACGTCGTCCAGTACGTGGAGGTCAACGGGCGCACCAAGATCGCCATCAAGGGCCAGATCAGCAACTACATCCCGAACCCCACGTTCTCGCACGTAGCCAAGCCGGGCGCGTGGGAGGAGTACTTCAAGTTCGGCAACCCCGACGGCAAGAGCAAGCGGGAGCTGTTCGGTGAGCCGATGCGGTCGATCCCGGCGTTCTTCGAGCCGGGTCCGCGGCTGGAGCTGATGAACGAGCTCGGCGTCGACCGCTCGCTGATGTTCCCGACGCTGGCCAGCCTGATCGAGGAGCGGCTGCGCGACGATCCGGTCGCGATCCACGTCATCATCCATTCGCTGAACCAGTGGCTCGACGAGGTGTGGGGGTTCAACTACGAGAACCGCATCTTCGTCACCCCGGTGATCACGCTGCCGATCGTGGAGAAGGCGATCGAAGAGCTCGACTGGGCGGTCAAGCGCGGTGCGCGCGCGATCCTCGTTCGTCCGGCCCCGGTGCCCGGCTTCCGCGGTCCGCGGTCGTTCGCACTGCCCGAGTTCGACCCGTTCTGGGAGAAGTGCGTCGAGTACGACGTGTTCGTCGGCATGCACTCGTCGGACAGCGGCTACTCGCGCTACACGTCGGAGTGGGACGGTGTCGCTCAGGAGATGTTGCCGTTCCAGACCAACGCGATGTCGATCCTCAACGAGTGGCGTCCGATCCAGGATGCGGTGGCGTCCTGGGTGATCCACGGTGCGCTGTTCCGGCACCCGAAGCTTAAGGTCGGCATCGTCGAGGCGGGTTCGAAGTGGATGTTCCCGCTGCTCGATTCCATGGCAGAGGTGTACAAGAAGGCGCCCGAGGCTTTCCTGGGCAACCCGATCGAAGAGATCAAGAACCGCATCTTCGTCAGCCCGTTCTACGAAGAGGGCATCGACGACCTGATCAACCTGATCGGCGTGGAGCAGGTGCTCTACGGCTCTGACTGGCCGCACCCGGAGGGCCTGGCGGAGCCGACGCACTACGTGACCGCGCTCGAACACCTCTCGGTCGAGGACCAGGCGAAGATCATGGGCGGCAACCTGGGTCGTCTCGTCACGGTGTGACAGACCGCTGGGAGACCATCCCCGAGATGGTCTTGAGTGCAGCGGACCGGTTCGGCGACGCGGAAGCTCTCGTCGACGGTCCGCTGCGCTTGTCTTTCGCCGAGCTGGTGCAGCGGATCCGTTGTGCCGCAGGTGCTTTCGTCGAGTTCGGTATCGGGCCGGGTGAGCGGGTGGCCATCTGGGCGCCCAATTCGGCCGACTGGATCGTCGCGGCGTTCGGCCTGCTGACCGCCGGCGGTGTGCTCGTGCCCGTCAACACGCGGTTCAAGCCGGAGGAGGCGGCCGACATCATCGGCCGCAGCGGCGCCAAGGCCGTGCTGGTGCAGAAGGACTTCCTCGGCCTGGACTTCTCGCTGCAGTTCGCTGGGCCCGGCGTAGCGCCGCCGGTCATCGATATGAGTTCGGGCTTCCTTTCGGCCGGTCCAGCGTTCGACGAGCGAGTCGGCGCGCTGACGGGCACCGACATCGCCGATGTCATCTTCACCTCGGGCACCACCGGTCGGCCCAAGGGCGCGATGATGAACCACCGCCAGACGTTGCGCGCTTACGAGGAGTGGGCGACGCTCGCAGATCTGCGCGAGGGCGACCGCTACCTGATGATCAACCCGTACTTCCACACGTTCGGGCTGAAGGCCGGGCTCATCGCGTCGTTCCTGCGGGGCGCCACCATGCTGCCGGTAGCCGCGTTCGACGTCGAGAAGGTCGTCGACCTCGTGCAACGCGAACAGATCACGATGCTGCCTGGGCCGCCCACTCTGTACCACTCGCTGCTGACCGTCGCCGACAAGGACAAGCTCGCCACCCTGAGGGCGGGGGTGACCGGTGCGGCAGACATCCCGGTGGAGCTCATCCGCCGGATCCGTGACGAGTTGCCCTTCCAGTCCCTGATGACCGGCTACGGGCTGACTGAGGCCGGAAACGTGACGTTGTCGCGTCCCGGCGACACGCCGGAAGACGTCGCGACCACGGCGGGCCTGCCGTGCGAGGAAGTCGAGGTCCGCATCGCCACCGACGGCGAGGTGCTGGTGCGCGGTTACAACGTGATGCAGGGCTACCTGGACGACCCGGCCGCGACGGCCGAGGCCATCGATCCCGACGGCTTCCTGCACACCGGGGATCTCGGCGAGCTCACCGACTCGGGCAGGTTGCGGATCGTGGGCCGCAAGAAGGACATGTTCATCGTCGGCGGCTTCAACGCATACCCCGCCGAGATCGAAGGGTTCCTGCTCGAACATCCCGCGGTCGGGCAAGCCGCGGTGATCGGGGTGGCGGACGACCGGCTGGGCCAGGTCGGCAAGGCGTTCATCGTGCGCAACCCGGGTTACGACGGCGTTGCCGCGGACGACCTCATATCGTGGAGCCGGGGGCGGATGGCGGGATTCAAGGTGCCGCGCTCGGTAGAGTTCCTCGACAGATTGCCGTTGAACGCTACGGGCAAGGTGATGAAGGACCGCCTTCTGAACAATCACGACTGAGCGTCCGCACAGCGTGTAAATAGCATTTCCGCAGGAAAACGGCGTTTGCCGGGCGCTGCGGACGCGGGTATCGTCGCGGCGATACTCAAAATTGGATAACGCCATTCTCACCTTAAGCGCGATTTGCAGACAAGGAGGTCGCTGTGCCGTCTTTCAGGCGCCGCGCGTCGGTGGTCGACGCGGACCGCGTCGCGCAGCCGCCGCAGGATGATCCTGAGCAGCGGTCAGCGGACTCGGACGACCCACTGGCCCTCGCCGAGGAGGCCGAAGCCGAGGCGGCAGAGGCGGAGGCGATTGCCGCCGCCGCACGTGCCCGCGCCAAGGCCATCCGGTTACGCAGGCAGGCCGCCGAAGCCAAGACATCCGAGCCGGTCACCGAAACCGCGCCCGAGGCCGCCGACGAAGCAGCAGCGGAAGCCGACGAGCCTGTCGAAGAGACAGCCGAAGAGGCCGCTGAAGACACAGCCGAAGACGCCGCGGTCGACACCGGCGAAGCAGAAGAGGCCCCGAAGCGGCGCCGGCGGCTGCGGATGCCGCGGATCCGGTGGAAGATCGTCGCGGCGGTGTTGGCGATCCTTCTCATCCTGGGCTTCATCGCCGTCAGCGTTTTCATGGTCGTCCAGCACCGGCACGCTGTCGCCGAGCAGCAGCGCACCGCCGAATTCGCCGCCGCCGCCCGCCAGAGCGTCGTGACCCTGATGTCGCTGGACTTCAACAAGGCCAAGGAAGACGTGCAGCGGATCATCGACAACTCGACCGGTCAGTTCAAGCAGGACTTCGAAGCCCAGGCCGAGGACTTCGCCCGCGTCGCCAAGGAATCCAAGGTGGTCACCGAGGTCACCGTCAACGTCGCGGCCGTGCAGTCGATGACCGACACCAACGCCACTGCGCTGGTGTCGGCCAGTTCCCGGGTCACCAACGCCGCCGGCGCCAATCAGGAGCCGCGCTCGTGGCGCCTGATGGTGGACCTGGTCCGGGAGGGCGACCAGATCAAGATGTCGAAAGTCGAGTTCGTGCCGTGAGCCCCGAAGCCAACACCGACAACGCCACCGAAGAGGCGAGGGTGGCCACCGAGGCTCCCGACGAGCCGGAATCGACTGCCGTCGAACCGGAGTCGACGGCGGTGGAGGACGCGGCGCCGGAAGCGACCGCGGAACCCAAGGCGAGAAGGCTGCCCCTCGTGCGCAGACACCTCGCCGCCATTCTGCTGACGCTGCTGCTGCTGGCCTCGGCAGGCGTCGCGGCTTGGCTGTACTTCTTCCAGTACCGAATCGACCAACAGACCGACAGGGATGCACAGCAGGTTGCCAAGGAAGCCGCGGAAACGGGCACCGTGGCGCTGTTGTCGTACGCGCCGGACACCATGGACAACGACTTCACCGCCGCGAAGACGCATCTGACCGGTGACTTCCTCGACTACTACACCCAGTTCACCCAGCAGATCGTGACTCCGGCGGTCAAGGAGAAGCAGGTCAAGACCAGCGCGGCGGTCGTGCAGGCGGCCGTTGCCGAAATGCATCCCGACTCGGCGGTGGTGCTCGTTTTCGTCAACCAGACGACGGTGAGCAAGGAGAACCCGGACGGGGCGTTCGCCGCGAGCGCGGTCAAGGTCGGTCTGACCAAAGCCAACGGTCGCTGGCTGATCAACACGTTCGACCCGGTATAGCGTCGCCGCCGTGACGGCGACCCCGGTGCCACGACTCTCGGCCATCGTTGCGGTGCCGCGCACCGAGCAATCGGCAGCGGTCCTGCGCCCACTCGCGCGCCGCGCGCCCCTTGCGGGAATGGTGCGTCACCTCCTGGAAGTGGTCACCGAGCCGGGCCGGGTCGTCGTGGCGGTCGCTGAGCCGCTCGCCCGCGATGTCCGCGAACTGCTCGTCCGCGACGGAACGGACACCATCGGTGTCGTGGTGGCCGCCGAGCCGGCCACCCGGGCGCAGTGCCTGGCTGCCGCGCTCGAAAGCGTTGCGGCCCCCGGTGTTTCGGATCTGCCGGTGCTCGTGCACGATGTGCGCCAACCGCTGACCTCCTCGCAGGTTCGCGACCGGGTGGTCGAGCGTTTGGTGCAAGGCGCCCCAGTGGTGTTGCCAGTGCTTGCGGTCACCGACAGTGTGAAAGCCGTCGACGAGCACGGCGCGGTTGTCACGTCGGTGGACCGTTCGACCCTTCAGGCCGTGCAGTTTCCGCGCGGATTCGCCGCAGAGCACCTCGCCCGGTTACTCGCCGCGTCGGCCGACGGGTTCGACGAGGCCCTCGAGGCCGTCCGGTCAGAAATGCCGATCAGCACCGTCGCCGGTGACGCGGAGGCGTTCACCGCCGACCTGCCCCTCGACGCGCCGTTTCTCGAGGCGGTCATCGCGAGTCGCTGACCGGCGCCAGCAGGTGTTCGGCGATCGCGATGTCGCGCGCGAAAGTCACACCGATTCGAGGGCACCGACACGTCGTCGTGCGTCGAGGAGTTCACCGATCTCGAGGTGCGGACCTTCCCGGGCGAACTGCGCAACATCAAGGTGACTTTCGCGCGCTACATCGCGATCGGCGAACACCTGCTGGAGCCGGTCAGCGACTCGCGATGACGGCCTCGAGA
>NZ_LZKP01000117.1 GCF_001672895.1 Mycobacterium sp. E740 | reverse complement strand
CCGTGCCGGTCCCGCGCCAGCCCGGAGTGCAGGTACACGGCGTGCGGCATCACGGTCGCGCCCAGCATCGCCGCGGCGATCAGCACGCTCTCGGCGCCGGCGAACTTGGGGACCAGCCCGGCCGCCGCCTGCTCGACGGGCACCGGGGCGACGAACAGGCTGGCGAGAAAGCCCACCGCGATGACCGACAGCAGGCCCGTGATGACACGCTCGAACGAACTCTGGCCGCGGCGATCCTTCACCAGCAGCACGAGCAGCGAGACGACCCCGGTGATGACGCCGCCGGTCAGTAGCGGCAGGTCGAACAGGAGGTACAGCGCGATGGCGCCGCCGACTACTTCGGCGAGATCGGTTGCCATCGCGACTGATTCGGCCTGCAGCCAGTACGCCACCCGGGTGCTTCGACGCATCCGGCCGCCGACCGCTTCGGGCAGCGACATGCCGGTGACCAGACCGAGTTTCGCCGAGAGGTACTGCACGACGCAGGCCATGGCGTTGGCCGCGACGATGACCCAGACGAGCAGAAAGCCGAACTGAGCGCCGGCGCTGACGTTGGCGGCGACGTTGCCGGGGTCGACGTAGGCGATGGCGGCGACGAACGCCGGGCCGAGCAACAGCCAACTCGGCCGCAGCTTGCCCTCGATCCGCTCAGCCATCCCACCCTCTATCCGGATTTGCGAATAGAAAAGTTAGGTTAGCCGAAACCTAGCTCGATCGGCCGCGGGGGTGTGCTGATCCCGCGGTCACGGGAAGAAGTAACCGTCGCCTTCCCACATGCTGCCCCACGGACCGACGAACTCCTCTTGTGCGGGCGTCGCGTCGATCGAGGCGTTCCCGGGCGTCACGCATTCCGTGGTCGAGCCGTCGAGGGCTACCGCGCCGCCGGTGTCCACGCATTGCGGCAGTGTCGGATTCGCCGCTTCGGCGCCCGCCAACGGAGCCACGGCGAGCGCCGCTGCAACACCGCCGGCGGCGATCATCGGTGCGAGATATCGAAATGTGGTCCGCATAAACACATCCTCGAGTCTGAGCTATCCCTGAGCTTGGCGCACAGCGTACAGCCCCTTACCCGTGATCAGCGGCAAGTCGAGCGTCGTGCAGATGCCCGGCGCGGCCGCCACGACCGCCGGAATTGCGTTCACCACCCGGGCCGCGGTCGCGACCAGCCCCGCATGGTTGTGGTCACCGTTGGGGCTGCTCAGGCACAGGTCGACCGTGTACGACGGCTCGCCGGTGATCTCGATGCGGTAGGAACCGCCCTCCTGGGCGGGTTGCGGCCAGTCCGGATGCAAGTCGTCGCGCAGCCGCGTGACGTGTTCAAGCACGACGGCGACCTCGCCGTCCTTGATGCCTTGGACCTCGAAGCGCAGAGCCGCCGCAGTGCCCTTGGCGATGTGGCCCGCTGCGATGTCGAAGTCGTCGGGCGCGGGTTCGCGCACGTAGGTCTCGGCCACCTTGTCGAGTTCGATACCGAGGCCGGCCGCGAGCTGACGCACGACCGAACCCCAGGCGAGGCTCAGTACGCCGGGTTGCAGCAGCATCGGGATGTCATCGAGCGGCTTGCCGAAGCCCATCACGTCGAACATGACCGTGGCGCTGTCGTAGGTGTCGTAGTTGATGATCTCCATGCAGCGGATCTGCTCGACGCGCTGACAGGTGCCCGCCAGTGCGAGCGGCAGCAGGTCGTTGGCGAAGCCGGGGTCGATGCCGTTCACGAACACGCTCGACTGGCCGGCCTGCGTGGCCTCTTCGATCGGCTTGACGAGTTCGTCGGGCAGCACCTGCCAGGGGTACTGCAGGAAGACCGCGCTGCTGCCGACGACGTTGACTCCTGCGGAGAGAATGCGGCGGTAATCCTCCAGGGCGTCGGGCAGCCGGTTGTCGGCCATCGCGGTGTAGACGGCGCACTGCGGGCCGGTGGCCAGCACCGCGTCGAGGTCGGTGGTGGCGGTGATGCCCGTCGGAACATCAAGGCCCGCAAGTTCTCCCGCGTCCTTACCCGCTTTGGACTCCGACGAGACCCACACTGCGGTCAGCTCGTATTGCGGATCGGTGATGAGCTGGGTCAGCGCATGGCGGCCGACGTTGCCGGTGCCGATGGCCGCGACTTTGATTGGCATGAGGCGTCCTCTTCTACAGATCCGGGATGGGCATGTCGAGATTGGGCACCGTCAAGCCGCCGTCGACCTCCAGCGTCTTGCCGGTCAGATAGCTGCCGGCGGGCGAGGCGAGATACACCGCGGCGGCGGCGATGTCGACGGGATCGCCGAGCCGGCGCATCGGCGTCGCTTGCTCCATCGGTTCGCGCAGTTCGTCGTTGGAGGCGACGATGTCGAGCGCCGACGTCAGGATCGACCCGGGCGCGATCGCGTTGACGCGGATACGCGGGCACAGGTCGAGCGCCGCCAGCCGCGTGTAATGGGCGAGCGCGGCTTTCGCGGTGCCGTAGGCGGCGAAACCGCGGCCGGCCAATCGGCCCATCGTCGAGGTGATGTTGATGATGCTGCCGCCGCCGGAGTGCTCGAGCATCAGCGGCACCGCCGCCGAAGTGAGCGCGTGCGCGGTGGAGACGTTGAAGGTGAAGGCGTCGCGCAGGTCCTTGGTGGAGGTGCCGAGCAACGCGTTCGGCATGGTGCCACCGACGTTGTTGACGACGATGTCTAGTTTCCCGAACGCGTCGATCGCGGCGGCCGCCAGTTTGGCGGTGTCCTCCGGGTGCGCGAGGTCGGCCGCCACGACGTGGGCTCTGCGGCCGACGCCCTTGATCTGCTCGGCGACCTCGTCAAGCTGTGACTGGGTGCGCGACGCGATCACCACGTCCGCACCGGCTTCCGCGAATGCGACTGCCATTGCAGCGCCTAGGCCGCGACCCGCGCCCGTGACGATCGCGACCTGATCGTCGAGTCGAAATCTGTCCAGAATCACGTTTCGAATCCTTCCCTCGCCGGGCGAACCGTAACAGGGCTACGCCCGCTTGCGCGGGGGTTTCTGAAACACGTTCTAATTCGGTCCCGGCGCCCAGTCACAGTCGGTCCGCGGCCGCCGGTCACAGGGGTCCGGGGCCCCCGTCACGGGGGTCCCACCGGCACACCTTTTGCAGCGGAAGTGCGAGTAGTTCGCACCAAAGCGTTGATCGGTGGGACCCGGCGGGCCCGTGGTATTGCCGTGACCCCGAACGCGGGGCCTACTTCTTGGCGGCAGCCTTCTTGGCCGGCGATTTCTTGGCGGCCTTCTTGGCGGGAGTCTTCTTGGCCGCGCTCTTGGCGGGCGCCTTCTTCGCAGCGCTCTTGGCGGCAGCCTTCTTCGCGGGAGCCTTCTTCGCCGGCTTGTCGTCGTCACCGGAAGCGCTTGAGCCGCTGCGGCCTTCGCGGCGCGCCCGCACGCTGGCCTCGAGCTTGGCCAGCAGATCGGAGACGTCCTCGGTCTCGTCGAGTTCCTGCGGCTGGTCCTCAGTCGTGAAGGCTTCGCCGCCTTCGAGTTTCGCCTGGATCAGCTCGTGCAGCTGCTCCTGGTACTCGTCGTGGTAGCGGTCGGGATTGAAGTCGTCGGTCATGGAGTCGACGACCTGGGTGGCCATCTTCAACTCGGCCGGCTTGATGTCGACTTCCTTGTCCAGCACCGGGAAATCGGGGTCGCGGATCTCGTCGGGCCACAACAACGTCTGGATAACCATGACGTCGCGCTTGCTGAAGTCCTGCACGCGGAGCGCCGCGAGCCGGGTCTTGTTGCGGAGCGCGAAGTTCACGATCGCGACGCGGTCGGTCTCCTTGAGCGTCTTGGTCAGCAGCACATACGACTTCGACGACTTGCCCTCCGGCTCGAGGAAATAGCTGCGGTCATACATCATCGGGTCGATGTCGCCGGCCGGCACGAACTCCAGCACTTCGATCTCGCGGCTGCGTTCCTCCGGCAGCGTGGCGATGTCCTCGTCGGTGATGATCACCGTCTGACCGTCGTCGGATTCATACGCCCTGGCGATGTCGCGGTACTCGACTTCCTCGCCGTCGATCTCGCACACGCGCTTGTACCGGATGCGCCCGTTGTCCTTCGCGTGCACCTGATGGAACTTGACGTCGTGGTCCTGCTGCGCGCTGTAGACCTTGACCGGGACGTTCACCAGGCCGAAGGCGATCGAACCCTTCCATATGGAACGCATCAATCCAGTATGGCTGATCTGAGCGCCGCATCGCGGCTGCCGCGATCGGGAAGGTCCGCGCCGGCCCGGGAAACCGTCAGTGCCGACGACACCGCGGCGGTCCGCAGCACGGTCGTCAACGCGTCGGTGCCGATGCGGGCCAGGTCACGGCGTCGCTCGGCACCCAGCAGGCCCAGCGTCCACAGCGCGTCGATCATCCCCGCCATGAACGCGTCACCGGCACCCAGCGTGTCGACGACGTCGACCTCTAGTGCCGGCACGTGCACGATGCCGTCCGCGCACAGCCCGAAGGCTCCGCGAGCACCCCTCGTCACCGCGACGACAGACGTGCCGAGTGCCAGCCATGCCTGTGCGAGTTGCTCGGGCGACCGGTCGGGGTCGATCCAGCGCAGATCTTCGTCGCTGGCCTTGACGACATCGCATCGCTCGACGAGCCGGTCGATCCGGGCCCGCGCGGCATCCGGATCCTCGATGAGTGTCGGGCGCACATTCGGGTCGAATGTCACGGTCGCCGACGGGTGGTAGGTGTCGACCAGCGCGGCGGTGGCCCGGCACCCGGGCTCGAGCACCGACGCGATCGACCCGGTGTGCACGACGAGCGGCGGACCTACTTCCGGCGTCCCGGTCAGCTGCCAGTCGATGTCGAACACGTACTCTGCTGATCCGTCCTCGTCGAGCGCGGCCATCGCAGTCGGAGTACGTTGCGCCCGAGCGCTCCCGGTAACCAGTTGCACCCCAACCTGTTCGAGGTGGTCGACGATGCGTCGGCCATGCTCGTCGGTGCCGATGTGGGTGAGAAAGTCGACGTCGCGGCCCAGTCGGGCCAGTCCGACCGCGACGTTGAGTGGGCTGCCGCCGACGTGCTCGCTGACGACGTGGCCGCGCTCGACGATGTCGATCAGCGCCTCGCCGATCACCAGGGCCCTCATGCGTCTGAGGGTAGCTTGGCCAGCTGAACACGTTGCGGGACAACACTTTAAGTTCCGGCGGCGGCATTCTCAGAGAATCCTTCGAGAATGCGTTCCGAACTTGTCGGAGGTCGCACGTATGTTCGAATTATGAGTGCGGGAGCGGTGCAGGCAGCGGTTGCCGCGCTTCGCGCCGCCTATGACGAGCTGGCTGCGTTGTCTGTCGACTCGCTGACCGCGTCTGAGCTGGTTGGTGTGCTTGACGAGCTTGAGACTGTGTCGTGCCGGTTGCCGGCGCAGAGTCATCGCCTGTTGGCGCGTTTGCAGGCCGAGACCACGAGCGCGGCGATGGGCGCCAAGTCGTGGCGCGACGTGCTGGCGATCCGG
>NZ_LZKP01000116.1 GCF_001672895.1 Mycobacterium sp. E740 | reverse complement strand
CGGCGGCGGTGCGTTCGGCGTCGGGATAAGTGTGCGCGCCGTCGGGCACCAGGAACGGGACCAGGACTTCCGGTGCGTCGTAGAGGATCCGGCCGCGATCGACGCGACGTTCGACCGCGTCGGCGGGCCGCCCGTCCGCGCTCAGATCGGCGCGCCACTTGTCTCTCATCCGATCGAGCAGCGCGCCTCTTCTGGCCGGATCCTGCAACCACACGAAGCGCACCGGCCTGGTGTGGTGCGGCGCGGGCGCGGTAAGCGCTTCGGCGACAGCGGCTTCCACGAGTTCGGCTGCGACGGGTTCGGTGCTGAAGTGGCGCACCGAGCGGCGCAGCAGCTGTGCCTGGCTCCGTCCGAGCGCGATCGCCTCCTCGGTGCCCAGCCAGAACAAATCTTCTTCACCGGCCCGTACCAGCGTGCGCGCGGTCGATCCGTCGTCGGCCAGCCGAAGACCGCGCACCACTGCCACCGGGATGTCGGTCAGCTTGCCCTTCACCAGGTCCGCGGCGGCGGCGAGCTCGTCGGCCACGGCGATCTCGGTGACGATCAGTTCGTTGCCGTGCCGGTCGACGGAGCCGCCGTACCCGTGCAGGACGGTCAGCCCGGCCGCCCCGATCGCGACGTCGGTCTGCCCGTTACGCCATGCCCGCCCCATCGTGTCGGTGACGACGACGCCGACCCTCACCCCGAGGCGCTGTCCGAGCGCCGTCCGCAGCGCGGCGGCGCTGGCGTCGGGATCGACTGGCAGCAGCGCGAGTTCGGCCGAGTCGACGTTGGACCCGTCGACCCCTGCGGCGGCCTGAACCAGCCCGATGGTGTTCTCGGTGATCAACGTGCGGCCCTTGCGGGCCAGGACGCGTACCGCCTCGGAGTCGATAAGCTTGCGCCGCAGCGCGTCGCGCTCGTCCGGGTCGGCCGGCGCGTCGACGATGCGGCCCTCGCATTTGGACAGCACCTTGCTGGTGACCACGACGATGTCGTCGTCGCGCAGCCACGGTGCGGCCGTCGCGATCGACGCGGCGAGGTCGTCGCCGGGGCGGAATTCGGGCAGCCCGGGCACCGGGAGCAGTTCGACCGCCGCTGCAGACCCGTGCTCTGTCACGGCTTGACTCCGGCCAATTCCATTCCGGCGCGGACCATTTCGGCCGTCACCGCGGGATCGGACATCAGCAGCGGCACGGACCGCACCTCGACTCCGTCGACGACTGCCCGGTCTTCAGAGTGCACCAGCCAACCATCGAGAATTCCTACACCGGAGCGCGCACCGTAGTGCCGGCCGACGGCCTCGGAGGTGCTCTGAACGCCGATCACCGACAGACATTCATCGGCCATGCCGCGCAACGGCTTTCCACTGACGATCGGCGAATAGCCGATCACCGGCGCGGCGGTCGACCGCAGCGCACCGCGGATCCCCGGCACAGCGAGGATCGCGCCGACGCTCACCACCGGGTTCGACGGCGCCAGCAGCACGATGTCGGCGGATTCGATGGCCTCGGCGACGCCCGGCCCGGCGGTGGCCGCCTCGGCTCCGACGAACGCGAAACTGTGCGTCGGCACCTTCGCGCGGTGGCGCACCCACCACTCCTGGAAGTGGATCGCGCGCTTCTCGCCGGCATACTCGCCGGGCCCGGGATCGGTGATGACGACGTGGGTTTCACTGCGGTCGTCGCTGGCGGGCAACAGCGTCGCCCCCGGCGACCACCGCTTGCACAGTGCCTCGGTCACCTGAGACAGCGGATAGCCGGCGCGCAGCATCTGGCTGCGCACGAGGTGAGTGGCCAAGTCGCGGTCGCCCAGGCCGAACCAGTCCGGCTGTACGCCGTAGGCGGCGAGTTCCTCTTTGGCATGCCAGGTTTCGTTGCGGTGGCCCCAGCCGCGCTCGGGATCGATGCCGCCGCCGAGGGTGTACATGCACGTGTCGAGATCGGGGCAGATTCGCACCCCGAACATCCAGGCGTCGTCGCCGACGTTGACGACTGCGGTCAACTGGTGCTCATCAGTATCATCAGTCGCAGCAGCATCTTTCGCCCCACTGAACTGCCCGAGCCCCAGCAGGCGCTGCACACCCAGCAGAAAGCGGGCGCCGCCGACGCCGCCGACGAGAACGGTGACCTTCACATCGACCGAGCGTAGGCCGTTGCGGCGAAGGCGGTTCGGGCAGCCGGTTCTCCTCCGATGAGGCCGGCACGGGAGTGTGACAGACACGCCGAGTCAACGACTCGCCGAAATTCGATCACGGAATGGTATGAATTCCTGTTCCAGAGCTTGACCGCGGCAGCTCACGCGTGTGTAATCACAGCAGTGTCATTTCCCGGTAGGCCATCCGGTTCCGGTGCCGCAGACCGAGATTCGATCACTTGTTCGAATTGCATGGGTCCCACTTTCCGGTGGGGCGCAAATAGGGGATCAACGAGATCAGGTGAGGAGGCGGAAGATGTCTTTTGAGTACGGCGATTTCGATCGTTTGGTTCGGTTCGACAACCGATTCCTCGGCTCAGTGGACAGCGCCCCGCACGCCAATCCGGGACCGGCACCGATTGAGACGCCACGGCGTCCGCAATTGAGTCTCGTGCCAGACCCGGTTGATGTTGCGCCGGCGCTCACACCAGAAGACGAGCTGTGGCAGGAGCGCGCGTTGTGCGCTCAGACCGATCCCGAGGCATTCTTCCCCGAGAAGGGTGGCTCGACGCGCGAAGCCAAGCGCATCTGCCAGGGCTGCGAGGTGCGCGACGCGTGCCTGGAGTACGCACTGGCACATGACGAGCGTTTCGGCATCTGGGGCGGCCTGTCCGAGCGCGAGCGGCGTCGGCTCAAGCGCGGAATCATCTGAGCCGCGGGCTCACTCGTCGTCGATCGTCGGGTCGATGACAGACGGCTCGACGCCCAGATACGTGGCGACCTGAGCCACCAGGATTTCATGCAGCAGGTCCTCGAGTTCGGCGGAGTCCTTGGCTCGTCGCTCGATAGGCTTGCGGAACAACACAATTCGCGCCCGCGTGGCGTTACCTCGAACGTCGACTCCAGCCGGGATCAGCCGGGCCAGCGCGATCGGCCCGTCGGCGATCACCTCCGGCGGCCACTGCACACTGTCCGGATCCTTGGGCGAGATGCGCGGTATCTCGTCGACAGCGACGTCGAGCGTCGTCAGCCGGTCCTGCCAGCGCCGCTCGATCGGTTCGTACGCCTCGAGCACCGCCATGTCGAACCGCTCGGCGCGACTGCGCCACCCCGGAACCGTCGGGGGAAGCAGTGGCCCGCGCATGTCGCGGCCGCGGCGTGAGCGCGGATATCCCCCCTTGGCCATCGCGTCGGTGCTCCTCTCGTGCGCGACGAACGCCGATCGTAACGGTTCGAGATCGGCCGCCCGCAGGCTGCGCGTGTCCGGCGCCGCCCGGCGCGCGGCCACGATAGCCTTCCGCTGTGAATGTTCCCCGTCGCTGCTGCCGGCCCGGGTGCCCGCATTACGCGGTCGCGACGCTGACCTTCGTCTACGCCGACTCCACGGCGGTCGTCGGGCCGCTGGCCACGGTGGCCGAACCGCACTCGTGGGACCTGTGCGTGGTGCACGCCGGTCGCGTCACCGCGCCCCGCGGCTGGGAACTGGTGCGGCACGCGGGCCCCCTGCCGTCGCACCCCGACGACGACGACCTGGTCGCGCTCGCCGACGCCGTCCGCGAGGGCCGCGACCTCGCTCCGCCGATCAACGGAGTCGCCGCTGGCTTCTCCGATCCGGTCACCGGCGTCACCGGCGGTTCGGTACTGGCGCCGCCGGCGCGCCGGCCGGAGCCCAACGGCCGCCGCCGGGGCCATCTGCGGGTGCTGCCCGACCCCACCGACTAGCTCGCGTGCACGCACTGCCGGGCTACTAGGCTGGCGCGAGCAGTAGTCCACGTCACGAGGAGTCATATGTCCCGGCCCGCCGCGGCTGTTCATCGCGTCATCAAGGCGTATGACGTGCGCGGCCTGGTCGGAGAAGAACTCGACGAGCGGTTCGTCGGCGACGTCGGTGCCGCGTTCGCCCGGCTCGTGCGCGACAACGCCTCGCAGGTGGTGATCGGTTACGACATGCGGGAGAGTTCGCCCGCGCTCGCGGCGGCGTTCGCCGAGGGGGTGACGGCGCAGGGCCTCGACGTGGTGCGGATCGGGCTGGCCTCGACCGACCAGTTGTATTTCGCGTCCGGGCTGCTCGACTGCCCCGGTGCGATGTTCACCGCCAGCCACAACCCGGCGGCCTACAACGGGATCAAGCTCTGCCGGGCGGGCGCCAAACCGGTCGGCAACGACACCGGGCTGTCGACGATCGCCGACGAGGTCATCGCCGGCGTACCCGCCTACGACGGCGCGCCTGGCAGCGCAACCGACCGCGACGTGCTGGCCGAGTACGGCGAGTTCCTGCGCTCGCTCGTGGACCTGTCGGAGCTGCGCCCGTTGAAGGTCGCCGTCGACGCGGGCAACGGCATGGCCGGCCACACCGCGCCCGCGGTCCTCGGCGCGGTCGCGGGCGTCACCCTCTGTCCGCTGTACTTCGAACTCGACGGGACCTTTCCCAACCACGAGGCCAACCCGCTGGACCCGGCGAACCTGGCCGATCTGCAGGCGTACGTCATCGAGACCGGCGCGGACATCGGGCTGGCGTTCGACGGTGACGCGGACCGGTGTTTCGTCGTCGACGAGAAAGGGCATCCGGTGTCGCCGTCAGCGGTGACCGCGCTGGTCGCCGCACGGGAACTGGGTAGGGAGATCGGCGCCACGGTGATTCACAACCTGATCACCTCGCGGGCAGTGCCCGAGCTCGTGGCCGAGCGCGGCGGTACGCCGGTGCGCAGCCGCGTCGGGCACTCCTATATCAAGGCGCTGATGGCCGACACCGGTGCGATCTTCGGCGGCGAGCACTCGGCGCACTATTACTTCCGCGACTTCTGGGGCGCCGACTCCGGCATGCTGGCCGCCCTGCATGTGCTGTCCGCCCTCGGCGAGCAGGACCGGCCGCTGTCGGAGTTGATGGCCGACTACCAGCGCTACGAGGCGTCCGGCGAGATCAACTTCACGGTCACCGACGCCGAGCGGTGCGTCGACGGCGTGCTCAAGGCGTTCGGCGCCCGGATCCACGCGATCGATCACCTCGACGGGGTCACGGTCGATCTGGGTGACGGCGTCTGGTTCAACCTGCGCATGTCCAACACCGAACCGCTGCTGCGGCTCAACGTCGAAGCCCGTAGCACCGAGGAGGTCGACGAGGTGGTGGCGGCGGTCTCCGAGACGGTTCGCGCCCAGAGTGCTTCGGAAGCCGAGGTCGCGACGTGACTGCCGGGCCGCCGGCCGCGGTGGTGGACCTCGACGACGTCGAGGCTCTGCTCGCCGCCGACCGCGACGGTCTGCTGCGCGCGGCCTCGACGGCCGGCGCCCAGGTGCGTGCCACCGCCGCCGCGCTCGACGAGGGAGAACTCGAATCGCTGCGGGCCGACGGCCCGCCCCGCACCCTGATCTGGGTCGCGGGCCGGGGGAACCCGGAGTCGGCCGGGTCACTGCTGGCCGCCGCGTTCAGCGCCTCGGTGACCGCGCCGATCGTCGTCGCCCCCGAAGTGCCGCCGTGGATCGGGCCGTTGGACGTGCTGGTCGTGGCAGGGGACGACCCGGGTGATCCCGCGTTGGTCAACGCCGCTGCCACCGGGGTGCGCCGCGGCGCCCGCGTCGTCATCGCCGCGCCGTTCGAAGGGCCGTTGCGCGACGTCGCGGCGGGCCGGGCCGTGGTGTTGGCGCCGCGGGTCTGGGTGCCCGACGACTTCGGTCTGGTGCGCTACCTGGCGGTCGGGCTGGCGACGCTGAACGTCGTGGACCCAGCGATGCACGTCGACCTCGCTGCGCTGGCCGACGAACTCGACGCCGAGGCGCTGCGCAACAGCGCGGGCCGCGAGCTGTTCACCAATCCGGCCAAGGCGTTGGCCGAGCAGATGTCGGACCGCGAGGTGGTGCTGGCCGGTGACAGCGCGGCGACGCTCGCGGTGGCCCGGCACGGCGCCGCTGTCCTGCTGCGCGTGGCCCAGCGTGTCGCCGCGGCGGCCGGCTTGGCCGACGCCTTGGTCGCGCTGCGCACCGGCCTGGGACGCACCGCGGCCGACCGCGAACGTTCGCTGTTCCACGACGAACAGATCGACGGCCCCCTTCCGCGCCGGGCGCGGACGTTCGTGCTCACGACCGATGCGGAGCGACCACTCGTCGTCGCCCGTACCGCCGGGCTGGATGACGTCGATCTGATCAGTGCACAAGACGTGCCCGAACTGCCCGAAGGAGCCGCCGTACCGGATGCGTCGACGGCGGTGGGTCGCCTCGAACAGCAGTTGGCGATGCTGGCCGTGCGGTTGGAGATGACCGCCGTGTACCTGAAACTAGTCCGAGGTTAGGCACGTGCACCTGCTACGCGGAGCGGTACGGACCTATGCCTGGGGTTCGCGCACCGAGATCGCCGAGTTCACCGGAAGGCCAAGTCCCACAGCGCATCCCGAAGCTGAGCTGTGGTTCGGTGCCCATCCGGGCGACCCGGCGATGCTGGAGACCGAGGACGGTGAGCGCTCGCTGCTGGGCGAGCTGCGCGCAGACCCCGAGGGACAGTTGGGTCCGGCCGTGTGTGCGCGCTTCGGCGACATGCTGCCATTTCTGGTCAAGGTGCTGGCCGCCGACGAACCGTTGTCCCTGCAGGCGCATCCGAGCGCCGAGCAGGCGGCGGAGGGTTTCGAGCGCGAGAACAGACTCGGTATCCCGGTCTCGGCGCCCAACCGCAACTATCGCGATCCCAGCCACAAGCCGGAACTGATTGTGGCCCTTGGCGAATTCGAGGCGCTGGCCGGCTTCCGGCCCGCGGCGGGGACCATCGAGTTGATGCGCGCGCTCGGGGTCACCGATCTCGACCCCTTCGTCAACCTGCTCTCCGGCCAGCCCGACGCCGACGGGCTGCGTGCGTTGTTCACCACGTGGATCACCGCGCCGCAACCGGACCTCGACGTGCTGGTGCCCGCGGTGATCGACGGGGCCATCCATTACGTCTGTTCGGGCAGAACCGAATTCGCGGCCGAGGCCAGGACCGTGCTGGAACTCGGCGAGCGATATCCCGGCGACGCGGGAGTGCTGGCGTCGTTGCTGCTGAACCGCATCACGCTGAGTCCTGGCGAGGGCATCTATCTGCCCGCCGGCAACCTGCACACCTACCTCAACGGCATGGGGGTGGAGGTTATGGCCAACTCCGACAACGTGTTGCGCGGCGGGCTGACCCCCAAGCACGTCGATGTCCGGAGTTGTTGCGTGTCCTCGATTTCACGCCCGCGCTCGACGTCGTGGTCCGGCCCGAGGAGGTCGAGGACGGCATCGAATCGGTGTACCGCACACCGGCGCCGGAGTTCGCGCTGTCGGTGCTGCACATCGACGGCGACCGGGTCGGCCACGAGATCGATGCGCCGACTCGCCACGACGGTCCGCAGGTACTGCTGTGCACCGAGGGCTCGACCGTCGTGCATGCCAAGGGCGGCACCGTGACCCTGGACCGGGGGGCGGCCGCATGGGTGCCGGCCGACGAGGGCCCGATCCGGCTCGCGGCGACGCAACCGACCAAGCTGTTCCGCGCGACCGTCGGAATCTGACGCGCGCCGCTCAGTGCGACGTGTCGCGCTCGGCGCGGTGACCGAACGGCAGCACGTGCATGATCGCCACGATCACCGCGCCGACGGCCAGCCCGACGACAGCCGAGGCGGCGGTGTTGACCAGCCAGCCCAGCAGCGCCCCTACCCCCTGGACCGCGTGATGGACGAAGTCCTCGGCGTGGTGGACCAGCCCGTAGGGCGCGTGCCAGCCGACGTCGTCGCTCCCGACGAGCAGGATGTGGCCGCCCACCCACAGCATCGCGACCGTGCCGATGACCGACAGCGCCGCAAGCAGTTTCGGCATCCCGGTGACCAGGCCGCGGCCCACCTTCTGCACGAACGACGACGAACGCTGGGCGAGCCGCAGCCCGATGTCGTCCATCTTCACGATCAGGCCGACCACACCGTAGACCGCCAGCGTGATGACGATCGCGACGACGATCAGGATGATCAACCGCGGCCAGAAACGTTCAGTGGCAACCTCGTTCAGCGCGATCACCATGATCTCGGCGG
The DNA here is from genome assembly GCF_001672895.1 of Mycobacterium sp. E740. Taxonomy (GTDB): domain Bacteria; phylum Actinomycetota; class Actinomycetes; order Mycobacteriales; family Mycobacteriaceae; genus Mycobacterium. Next base: position 1,722 of record NZ_LZKP01000116.1, on the reverse strand, counting down.
ACAGGATGAAGTCCGTGCGAATCGCGCCCGCGGCCATCTTGTTCTCGGCATCCGCACCGACCGCGGTGGTGGGCGCGGCGTGCTTGTCGTGGGCACCATCTTTATTGATGCGGCCCCACACCTTCTCGGCGCCCTCGTAGCACAGGTACGTCGCGCCGACCATCAACAGCGGTGTCAACAACCACGGCGCGAACTGGCTGAGCAGCATGGCGGCCGGCAGGATGAACAGCAGCTTGTTGCGCAGCGATCCGATGGCGATCCGCTTGATGACCGGCAGTTCGCGCTCAGCGGTGATCCCGTGCACGTACTGCGGGGTGACGGCGGTGTCGTCGACCACCACACCCGCGGCCTTGGCCGTCGCCCGCCCGGCCGCGGCGCCGATGTCGTCGACCGACGCGGCCGCCAACCGGGCCAGGGCCGCCACGTCGTCGAGAAGCCCGAACAGCCCTGCGCTCATCGCGTCCTCGTCATGGTCACCAAATTACCGGGCGAGTTTCCGCCGGCCCGTTTCTCGGCCAGCCACAGCCGCATGTTGTGCCGGATGGTGCGACCGACAAGCCGCGGCGAGGGCACCATATAGAGGCTGTCGAGCAGGCTGAAGCGGCGCAGGAACCATTCGGCCAGAACAGGATCCGTCTCCGCCGCGCCCAGGAACTGGTCGAACAACCCGCCCACCGGCTTGTACCACCACTTGGACTCCCCGCTCGCGTTGTGCAGCGCGAGGTCACCGATCGCCGTCATCACCCACACCGGCCACGTCGTCTTCGCCGTCGCCTTCGCGAGAGCGGCCGCGACATCGGGGCGACCCGACTCCAGGACCGTGCGCAGGTTGCCCGCCTGGATCGCCGTCATCGTCATGCCCTGGCCGAAGGTCGGGTTGAAGCTCACGACCGCATCGCCGAACGGGAAGATGCCGGCGGGGAAGCGTTCGAGATCGTCGTAGCGGCGCCAACGGCTCGTCGGGTACTTGTGGAACGCCATTTCGCCGAGCGGTGTGCCCTGCCGCAGCGCGGCCGACACGTGAGCGGGCAGGATCTCGTCGGCCAAATCGAGGATCTGCGCCACGTTCTGCGGAGGCTCGGCCTTGCCGGTGCCGAAGGTCGTGACGTTCCAGTTGCCGTCCTCGTAGAACAGCATGCCGAGGCCGAGCGGCTGGGCGCGCGAAGCGCCTGCCACGACGACCTTTTCGGCGAGCAGACCATCGGGGACGTGAAACTGGTGGCTGGCGTAGGCGATTCCGACGTCGACGGTCTCCTCGACCGGTCGCTCGTAGCCCCACTTCTCGAGCCACACGGGCAGCCGGGTGCCTCGGCCGGTCGCGTCGACGACGAGGTCCGCGGCGACCGTTTCACCGGAATCGAGCAGCACACCGGTCACGCGTTGGCGCGCCGTGTCGAAGGTCGGTTCGGTCACCGCGGCCGCGACGATGTCGACGTTGTCGATGTCGTTCACGCGCTTGCGGATCTGCCATTCGAGTTGTGGACGGCTCGGGACGTAGGCGGTGAACTCGTTCTGCAGCCGGTGCGCGGTGCCCAGCACGTGGCCCGCGGCGCCGAAGTGGATACAGTCCGGGCGGTTCTCCAGCATCGGGACACCGTCGGCCACCATGTCGGCGAGCAGCCCGGGAAAGTGGCTCTCGAACTCCTCGGCGCCGCGAGCCATCAGCAGGTGGACGTGCCGGCCCTGGGGGACCGCGGCGCGGTTGGCCGGGCCGTCGGGAAG
>NZ_LZKP01000115.1 GCF_001672895.1 Mycobacterium sp. E740 | reverse complement strand
ACCGCACCGTGCGGGTGATGACGGTGTCGAACACCAGGTCGCCGAAGCGCTCCACCACTCGGGCCATCACTTCGCGGGAGTTCACGGTACGCGGGTCGTAGCGTGTGATCAGGATGCCGCTGATCGACAGCTTCGGGTTCAACCGGTCATGCACCTTGTCCACGGTGTCGGTCAGCAGCGCCAGGCCGCGAAGTGATGGCCCGAGTGGTGGAGCGCTTCGGCGACCTGGTGTTCGACACCGTCATCACCCGCACGGTGCGGTTTCCCGAAACCAGTGTCGCCGGTGAGCCGATCATCACTTGGGCGCCGAAATCCACTGGGGCACAAGGATATCGATCGTTGGCACGCGAGGTCATCGACCGGTTCGGCGCGTGAATGACTCGGTGACGGACACCGGGTTCCAGGTCCGGCTCAGCAATTTCGAGGGTCCGTTCGATCTGCTGCTGCAGCTGATCTTCGCGCACCGCCTCGACGTCACCGAGGTGGCGTTACACCGGGTGACCGACGACTTCATCGCCTACACGAAGGCGATCGGACCCCAGTTGGAACTCGACGAGACCACCGCGTTCCTGGTGATCGCGGCGACGCTGCTCGACCTGAAAGCCGCCCGCCTGCTGCCGTCCGGTGAGGTGCACGACGAAGAGGACCTGGCGCTGCTCGAGGTCCGCGACCTGCTGTTCGCCCGGCTGCTGCAATACCGCGCGTTCAAGCATGTGGCTGAGATGTTTGCCGAGTTGGAGGCGGCCGCGCTGCGCAGCTATCCGCGCTCGGTCGCGTTGGAGGAGCGTTACTCCGAACTGCTGCCCGAGGTGATGATCGGTGTCGACGCCCAGGCGTTCGCGCAGATCGCCGCAGCCGCGTTCACCCCGCGGCCGGTGCCGACCGTCGGCACCGACCATCTGCACCACGCGGCCGTGTCGGTGCCCGAGCAGGTCGGTAACCTGATGGCGTTGCTGGAAGGCCGTGGGATCGGCCAGTGGGCGTCGTTTCGGGACTTGGTCGCCGACTGCGCGGCGCCGATCGAGATTGTCGGGCGGTTCTTGGCGCTGCTCGAGCTCTACCGGGCCCGGGCGGTAGCATTCGAACAACCTGAACCGCTTGGTGTGCTGCAGATTTCGTGGACCGGTGAGCGGCCGACACGCGAACATCTCGCGGTGGAAGAAGATCAGTATGGATAGCGAAGACCCCCACAACCTCGACGCGAACCTCGGTATCGACGTCGCCGAGCCGCCCGAGATGGAGGACTCGGAGCTGGGCGCGGTGCTCGAGGCGCTGCTGCTCGTAGTCGACACCCCGGCGACCGTCGAGCAACTCGCGCTGGTGATCGAGCAGCCGCCCTACCGAGTGGCGGCCAAGCTGGCGGCGATGGCGCAGGACTACGCCGACCGTGGCAGCGGCATCGACCTGCGGGAGGCCGGCGGGGGCTGGCGGATGTACACGCGGCCGCGCTACGCGCCGTACGTGGAGCGGCTGCTGCTGGACGGAGCGCGCTCGAAGCTGACCCGGGCGGCGTTGGAGACGCTGGCGGTGGTCGCCTACCGGCAGCCCGTGACCCGCGCCCGGGTGAGCGCGGTGCGTGGCGTCAACGTCGACGCGGTGATGCGAACGCTGCTGGCGCGCGGGCTGATAACCGAGGCGGGCAGCGACCCCGATTCGGGCGCACTGACGTTCGCCACCACCGAACTGTTCCTCGAGCGGTTGGGGCTGACGTCGCTGGCGGACCTGCCCGACATCGCACCGCTGCTTCCCGACGTCGACGTCATCGACGACCTCAGCGAAACACTCGACGACGACCCGCGATTCATCAAACTCAGCGGCGCCCCGGCGCCGGAGCAGCCGCTGAGCTTCGACGTGGACACCGAGACAAATGGCTGATACCGACGGTGTGCGGCTTCAGAAAGTGTTGTCGCAGGCCGGAATTGCGTCGCGCCGGGTGGCCGAGAAGATGATCCGGGACGGCCGCGTCGAGGTCGACGACCAGGTGGTCACCGAGCTCGGCACCCGGGTCGACCCCGAGGTTTCGGTGATCCGGGTGGACGGGGCGCGGGTAACGCTGGACGACACGCTGGTGCACCTGGCGCTCAACAAACCCAAGGGCATGCACTCGACGATGTCCGACGACCGGGGCCGCCCGTGCATCGGCGACCTGGTCGAGCACCGGGTCCGGGGCAACAAGAAGCTGTTCCACGTCGGGCGACTCGACGCCGACACCGAGGGGCTGATGCTGCTGACCAACGACGGCGAGTTGGCCCACCGGCTGATGCACCCGTCCTTCGAGGTACCCAAGACCTACCTGGCGACCGTGTTGGGCGCAGTGCCGCGTGGACTGGGCCGCGAACTGCGAAATGGCGTCGAGCTCGACGACGGGCCTGCGCGCGTCGACGATTTCGCGGTGGTCGACAAGGTGCCGGGTAAGACGTTGGTGCGCGTGACCCTGCACGAGGGCCGCAAGCGGATCGTGCGCCGGATGCTCGCGGCAGTCGGTTATCCGGTACAAGAGCTGGTGCGCACCGACATCGGCACGGTCTCGCTGGGCGAGCAGCGACCGGGCAGCATCCGGGTGCTGACTCAGAAGGAGCTTGGCGAGCTGTACAAGGCGGTCGGCTTGTGACGTCACTCGTGGTCGCCGTGGACGGCCCCGCCGGTACCGGAAAGTCTACGGTGTCAAGGCGTTTGGCGCGTGAACTGCAGGCACGGTACCTGGACACCGGAGCGATGTACCGCATGGTGACGCTGGCCGTGTTGCGTGCGGGCGTCGACCTGGCGGATGCCGACGCCGTTGCCGCGACCGCCGCGGCGGCTCAGCTGGCCGTCGGCTACGACCCCGACGAGGACCGCTCTTACCTTGACGGACAAGACGTTTCGATGGAAATACGTGGCGATGCCGTGACGAAGGCCGTCTCTACGGTGTCCGCGGTGCCGGCGGTGCGCGCGCGACTGGTCGACGTGCAGCGCTCGTTGGCTGCGGGCGAGGGCAGCGTCGTGGTCGAGGGCCGCGACATCGGCACGGTCGTGCTGCCGGACGCGGACGTCAAGATCTATCTGACGGCATCGGCCGAAGAGCGCGCCCGGCGGCGCAACGAGCAGAACAAGGCGGCCGGCCTGGTGGATGACTACGCCGCGGTGCTGGCCGATGTCGAGCGACGCGATCACCTGGACTCGACTCGGGCGGTATCGCCGCTGCGGCCCGCCGAGGATGCGGTGGTGGTCGACACCAGCGCGATGACGCAGCCGCAGGTGATCGAGTATCTGAAGCGGCTCGTCCGCGAGCGGGCGGGAGTGCAGCGATGAGCGAGGACGGCACCTGGGTCGACGAAAGCGACTGGGAGATCGGCGCGGAAGCCGTGGCGGAGGCCATCGAAGAGGCGGCAGCCGCTCCGCCGGTGGTAGCAGTCGTCGGGCGGCCCAACGTCGGTAAGTCGACGCTGGTGAACCGCATCCTGGGCCGCCGCGAGGCCGTCGTGCAGGACGTCCCTGGTGTGACCCGCGATCGGGTGTCTTACGACGCGTTGTGGTCGGGTAGGCGGTTCGTGCTGCAGGACACCGGCGGCTGGGAACCCGACGCGAAAGGCCTGCAGCAGTTGGTGGCCGAGCAGGCGTCGGTGGCGATGCGCACCGCGGACGCGATCATCTTCGTCGTCGACGCGGTGGTCGGCGCAGCGACCGCCGATGAGGCGGCCGCCAAATTGCTGCAGCGCTCGGGCAAGCCGGTGTTTCTCGCAGCGAACAAGGTCGACAGCGAACGCGGCGAGGCCGACGCCGCCGCGCTGTGGTCGCTGGGACTGGGCGAGCCGCATGCCATCAGCGCGATGCACGGTCGCGGTGTGGCCGATCTGCTCGACAGCGTGATCGACTCGCTGCCCGCGGTGTCGGAGATGGCCGGCGGCGGGGGAGGACCACGCCGAGTTGCCTTGGTGGGCAAGCCGAATGTGGGCAAGAGCTCGTTGCTGAACCGGCTCTCAGGTGACGAACGGTCGGTGGTCCATGACGTCGCAGGCACCACGGTCGACCCGGTCGACTCGCTCATCGAAATGGACGGCAAGCTCTGGCGTTTCGTCGACACCGCAGGCTTGCGCCGTAAGGTCGGACAGGCCAGCGGGCACGAGTTCTACGCGTCGGTGCGCACACACGGCGCGATCGACGCCGCCGAGGTGGCGATCGTGTTGATCGACGCCTCGCAGCCGCTGACAGAGCAGGATCAGCGGGTGCTGTCGATGGTGATCGAGGCGGGGCGGGCACTGGTGCTGGCGTTCAACAAGTGGGATCTGGTCGACGAAGACCGCCGCTACCTGCTGGACCGCGAGATCGACCGCGAACTGGTGCAGCTGCAGTGGGCGCCGCGGGTCAACATCTCGGCCAAGACCGGGCGCGCGGTGCAGAAGCTGGTGCCCGCGCTGGAGAAGTCGCTGGAGTCGTGGGACACCCGCGTGTCGACGGGTCGGTTGAACACGTTCTTCAAGGAGGTCATCGCGGCGCACCCGCCGCCGGTGCGGGGTGGAAAGCAGCCGCGGATTCTGTTCGCCACCCAGGCGACCACCCGACCGCCGACGTTCGTGCTGTTCACCTCGGGTTTCCTGGAGGCCGGGTACCGCCGGTTCCTGGAGCGACGGCTGCGTGAGACGTTCGGTTTCGAAGGCAGCCCGATCCGGATCAACGTGCGTGTGCGGGAGAAGCGGGGGTCGCGCTCTCGGTGACGCCTACCGGCGATTTGTGGAGTCTGAGCGGCGGTAGGCGCCGCTGCGGCTCCACAAGTCGCGGCGTCTAGCCTTCCCTAGTGCCCGTCATCGACATGGTCCTCATCGCGTTGGCCGGTCTGGGCGCGGGTGCCATCAACTCACTCGTGGGTTCCGGCACGCTGATCACGTTCCCGACGCTGGTGGCGCTCGGCTATCCGCCGGTCACCTCGACCATGTCGAACGCCATCGGCCTGGTCGCCGGTGGTGTGTCGGGCACCTGGGGCTACCGCCGGGAACTGCGCGGCCAGGGGAGACTGCTCGCCTGGCAGCTGCCCGCGTCGTTCGTGGGAGCCGGGATCGGCGCGTGGCTGCTGCTGCACCTCCCCGAGACGGTGTTCGAGCAGGTCGTGCCGGTATTGCTGGTTGCGGCACTGATGTTGGTAGTGGTCGGTCCGCGGGTGCAGTCGTACGCGCGGCGACGCGCTGAAGCGGCGGGGCAGTCCGCCGACCACCTGTCCGGCTCGCGTCGGGCCGCGGTCGTCGTCGCGACGTTCCTCATCGGGATCTACGGCGGATACTTCACCGCGGCCCAGGGCATCATGTTGATCGCCGCGATGAGCGCGCTGTTGCCGGGGGACATCCAGCGGATGAACGCCGCCAAGAACCTGCTGTCGCTGGTGGTGAACATTGTGGCGGCGGCGGCGTACATGGCGGTGGCGTTCGATCGGATCAGTTGGCCGGCCGCGGGGCTGATCGCAATCGGCTCGTTGATCGGCGGCTTTCTGGGCTCCCACTACGGCCGCCGGCTCTCACCCAACGCGTTGCGAGCCGTCATCGTGGTGGTGGGATTGATCGGGTTGTATCGGTTGCTGACGGTGTGAACCATGTCGGTAGAGTGACGAGGACTGCTTGACCAGGAAGGGGAGCCAGGTGGCCGAGCGCCGATTCCGCACCGCGCCGTCGGCCCTCTGTGCGCTCGAGCCGTTCTGGCCGTCGCGGCGGATCATCGCCTTCGACGAGTGGTGTTGCGCGCGCATCTGATCCGCGCCCGCCTGTCCGTCCGGTCACGCTTTGACCACTTCTGAAAGCAGTCGAACGTATGCGTTCGCTTCTGATATTCACGCTCGTCGGTGTCGGCGCTCAATTGGTCGACGGTGCCCTGGGCATGGCTTTCGGTGTCACCGCCTCGACGCTGCTGGTGCTCAGTGGGCTCGGTGCAGCTCAGGCCAGCGCGGCCGTGCACCTCGCGGAGGTCGGCACTACATTGGCGTCCGGGTTGTCGCACTGGCGGTTCAAGAACATCGACTGGCCGACCGTGGCAAAGCTGGGCGTGCCGGGCGCCATCGGCGCGTTCGCCGGTGCGACGGTGCTGTCGTCGTTGTCGACCGAGCATGCCGCCCCGCTGATGGCGGCGATCCTGGTGGCGATCGGCGCCTATGTGCTGCTGCGCTTCTCCTTGCGCAACCCGCCGGTGTTGCGGCACGGGGAGACGCCGCATTCGGCGAAGTTTCTGAGCCCGCTCGGGTTGTTCGGCGGGTTCATCGACGCGTCGGGTGGGGGTGGATGGGGCCCGGTGACGACGAGCACGCTGCTGTCGCGGGGCCGGACGGCGCCGCGCACGGTGATCGGTTCGGTCAGCGCCTCGGAGTTCTTGGTCGCGGCGTCGGCCACGTTGGGTTTCGGCATCGGTCTGCGCGACGAGTTCGTCGCCAATCTGCCCGTCGTGCTCGGCCTTGCTGTCGGTGGAGTCGTCGCCGCGCCGTTCGCCGCCTGGCTGGTGAGCCGGGTTCGTCCCGCACTGTTGGGCACCGCGGTGGGCGGCGTCATCGTGCTCACCAACAGCCAGAAGCTCGTGCACTACTTCGACGTCCAGTGGCCGTGGTCGACGGCGATCTACAGCTTGATTGTGATTGCTTGGGCCACAGCGCTTTACGTTGCCTGGCGGTACCGGCGGGCATCACAGCCGGTGCTAGCAGAGGTCGAGGCGGCGTCAGCCGTCGCCGGGGCCGGTCGGTGATTACGGCACCGGGCACGGCCGGTCGGGATCTCGGGCGACACAGTATCCCCGATAAGCGGACAACTGAATTGCAGTGAGGCCTCCTACGGCCGCCACCGGAATCAAGTAGTAGTCGAAGTCACCGTCGATAATGAAGAAGTAATCGATCTCGTCGGGATCGGAGGTCGTGCGCCGCTTGCCCGTGCTGGAAATCCATGCGGTCCAAGAACTTCCTTGTTTCAAGGTGGAGGTCTTCACTTGGACACGTTCGGCGGCATCGCCCATCCAAACGAGGAGGTCGTACCGGCACGGCTCGAGCGGCCAGGAGACAGAATTGCCGCACAGCTCAAACCATGCTGCGGCTAGGAGCGAACCGGCCCGGGGCAAATTGGCCAGTGAGGGCAGCATTTCCCCGATTTGGGGCTGCGGCGTTCTCGGCTGCTTGAGGTGCGCGATGTCAAGGCCGAGCCGCACGGCGTGCCCACGTAACGTCGTCGTACTTGAACCGCCCGCCAGCCCGAGCAATTCTGCTACCTGGCTCCAGCTCGCGGCTGAGGTAACCGCCACGGCTAGCTGTTGGTCCGTCCAACGCCGTTGACCGGTGAAATGGCTGTAGTCAAGTCCCAGCCGGTCGGCATGTAAACGGACGGAACGCATGGCAGCCGAGGATGTGGCGGACAGGCCCAGATCGCGGAGGACCCCGCGCCAGGAACGCGCCTGTTCAACTGCCTGGGTCAGTTGTGCGTCTGAGTACCGCCGCATACAGCAACATTAACCGCGTTGCGTCCCATACTGCGCCAGAAACCTGGTCGGGCTGACAGGATTTGAACCTGCGACCCCTACACCCCCAGTGTAGTGCGCTACCAAACTGCGCCACAGCCCGCTCGACCGCCGAACTCTTCACGACGAACGCGACGGAACGATACCTTAACGTTTCATTGGACCGCTAAGCGATCCCTATTCAGTCCATTCGATGCGCGTCGGGGGCTGGCCCCACCGCATCAGTTCCTACTTCAGGACAGTGCCCGGTCCCAGCGCCGGAACGTCTAAGTCGAGGACTTCTTGGACTTGTCGGATTCATCGGAGTCGTCGGAGTCCTTGGACTTGTCGGAGTGCTTGGAGTCATCCTCCTCTGAGTCCTTGGCCTTTTCATCAGAGTCCTTCGACTCGTCGTCTGACTTCTTGGACTCGTCCTTGGAATCTTCGGAATCGTCGTCGGAGTCGTCGTCAGAATCCTTGGAATCGTCGTCGGAGTCGTCGTCAGAATCCTTGGAATCGTCGTCGGAATCTTCGTCAGAATCCTCGGAATCTTCCCGCTCGTCGGTGTCGTCAGATTCGTCGATCTTGTCCGCATGCTTTTTCAGAAGCCGAGCCAGTTGCCGAGCTTCGAAGGGCTCCAGCCGGTCGTCGAACAGCCGCTCGTTGTCCTCGGAGACCCGCTCGAGGTAAACCACGCCGTCCTTGGCGGCGACGTTCCACTGGCCGCCTTCACGATCTGCCATTCCTACGCCGCCTTTCTGATTGAGCCCTCCATCTGACTGACCGAGCCCACGCTACTGCCTTGGCGCTGATCCTGGAGCCGACTTCTGTAACAGTCAGTCGCACAGGGGATTCGGAGATCCTAGTGGGACGTCCGGTTACACCCCAGGCGGTTCGACGACGGTTTCGCCATCCGTTGCCGCGACGTCGTAACCGTCGTTCCCGTCGCTGAATATCCCTGCCCCAGCCGCGGTTGTGCCGCCGTCGACGCTGTTGGTGGCAGTTGCGGTGTTGTCGGTGTTGCCGCTGCCCAGTGAGCCGGCGAATGCCTGTAGGAGGGTGTTGTTTCCGCTGTTCGTGCCAGTGGCGGTGTTGCCAAAGTTGTTGCTACCGACCGTGCCGGCGATAACCTGCAGGAGCGCCTGGCTTCCGGTGTTCGTTGCGGTGGCGGTGTTGTTGTCATTGTTGTCGCCGATGACGCCGGCGCCGACAACTACCGAGCTGTCGCTACCGGTATTGGTCGCGGTGGCGACGTTGCCGGAGCTGTTGCTGCCTGCTCCACCGTTGGGTACTTCTGGTCCGGTTCCGCCGCCGGCCCATGCTTGGGCGTCCCGGCCGATGGCGGTGGCGCGGTTGTCGGTGTTGTTGTCACCGAACGAGCCCGCGCCGGCAACACTGTTGTCGGCAGTAGTGCCCGTGGCGGTGTCGCCGGTGACGGTGGCTGTGTTGTTGCTGTTCCCGCTGCCGTTGGCCCCCGCATAGGCGATGCTGTTGTCTCCGTCGACGGTGGCTTTGTTGTTGTTGTTACCGCTGCTGTCGGCGCCGCTGCCGGCGTAAGCCTGGCTGTTTTCGCCAGTCGCGCGGGCCGTGTTGTTGTTGTTGTCGACACCGCCGGCCCCCGCGACAGCGGTGCTGCCATCTCCGTTCGCCTTGGCGCTGTTCTTGGTACCGCCGCCCGCAGTTGCCGTGGCATCAGTTCCGTTGGCGGTGGCCCTGCTCTTGCTGCCGCTCGTCACCGTCGCTGTCGCGCCGTCGCCTTTGGCCCTCGCCTTGGTTCCGGTACTGCCGAACGGCGTGGTGGCGGACGCTGTTCCGCTTTGTCGCACCGTCACCCCGTTCTTGGAGACGGCGATGCTCTTCTCCGGCTTCGCCGCCTTAGGCGTCGCGGCTGCCGAAGACTCAGCTGGCTGATTCGCGCTGTCGGACGACTTGTCCGGCTTCGCCGCGGCCACCCACGGCGTCGCGACCAACCCCACTCCGATACCCAGCGCCACTCCCAGCGCGCCGACACGACCAATGTAATTCGCGTTACTCATAGTGAATTCCTCAGCGATCCAAGATATGCGGTGAGTGAGGTGTCAGACATGACGGCATGGCAAATCTCGCGCCTGGGCTGCTGCAAATGCATGCAATCCCCCGATGATGGCAATGGCCCGCTGACCGTTCGCTCGCCGAGGGTTTCAACTGACCGACGACAGCGTAACTGGGTGATTGCTGAGAAACTGCTGTTTTACCTGAACCGGCTTCATGCAGAATTCCTGCGGGAAGGCAATGCGAATATCAGCAGTCTGCTTGGCGGCAAACTGTTTTCTTCCGCAATTTCAGCAGCCTCAAACCCTAGCGGGAATCCAGCTTTCAACAGAGATCAGGTCGTCCCGCACCCCGGCGGCTGTGTCCTGATTTGAACACATGCCGCCGAGGACGGGCAGCGTCCGCGACTACGGCTCGTTATTTATCTGGCCATCGGTTGCGGTGACGTTGAGGCCGTCATTGCCGTCGCTGTTGACGCCGGCTCCAGCCTCGGTGGTGTTGTTGTCGCCACTATTCGTAGCGGCAGCACTGTTGTTGGTGTTGTTATCTCCGTTGTAAGCGGCGTACGCCCTCGTGGTGGCGCCCTCGCCGCTGTTGTTCAGAGTCGCGGTATTACCGGAGTTGTTGTCACCGATGACCCCCGCGAAAATCTGACTGATGGCGTCGTTGCCGGCGTTCGTGCCGGTGACCGTGTTGTTGTTGTTGTTACCGCCGAGGTATCCGGCCACGGCCGTCGTGTTGGCCCCATCGCCGTTGTTTGTCACAGTCGCGGTGTTACCTGTGCTGTCGTGGGTCCTGAATCCGGAGGCTGCCTCTGTGAAGGCGTTGTCGCCGGTGTTGGTGGCGGTGGCAGTGTTTCCGCTGTTGTTGTCGCCCCGGAGACCAGCGCCCGCCTCAGTGTCGCTATCGGTTCCGCTGTTGGTGGCGGTGGCTTTGTTGTTGTCGTTGTTGTCACCGATGGCGCCGGCGACGGCGAGCGTCGTACCAGTGCCGGTACTCGTAGCCGTGGCGACGTTGCCGGAACTGTCGTTGCCAGGGCCACCTGCGGGGAACGTCGGTGACGGTGCTACGCCGCCACCGGCAAAGGCGAAGGCGTCCGAACCGACAGCTCTAGCGGTGTTGTCGTTGTTGCCGTCGCCCAAGGAGCCCGCCGAAGCGATGCTGTTGTCGCCCGGGGTGCCGGTCGTGGTGTCGCCGGTGACGGTGGCTGTGTTGTTGTTGTTGCCACTGCCGTTGGCGCCCGCGTAGGCCTGGCTGTTGTTGCCGTCGACGGTGGCCTTGTTGTTGTTGTTGCCGCTGCCGCCGCTGCCTGCGTAGGCCTGGCTGTTCTCGCCGCTCGCCCGGGCGGTGTTGTTGTTGTTGTTGCTTCCGGTAGCGGTCATGTCATCGCCCGCGGCGGCGGTGCTGCCATCTCCGTTGGCCTTGGCGCTGTTCTTGGTGCCACCGCCGGCGGTCGCCGTGGCGCCGGTGCCCGTAGCGGTGGCCCTGCTCTTGCTGCCGCTCGTCACGGTCGCTGTAGCGCCATCACCGGTTGCCCTGGCCTTGGTTCCCGTACTGCCTGACGGGGTGTAGGCGCTCGCGGTGCCGCTTTGTCGCACGATCTCACCGTTTTTCGAGACGGCGATGTTCTTCTCCGGCTTCGGCGCCTTCTCCGCCGACGAATTGGTCGTCTGGTTCGTATCGGGCGATTTCGGCTTGGCTGCGGCGACCCACGGCGTCGAAACCAGGCCGACCCCAATGCCCAGCGCGACGGCTAATGCCCCGACGCGACCGATGTACTTTGCGTTGCCCATGATGATTCCCCTGTCCTGCCCGAGATGCGATGTGCGGTGATGTGGACGGTGGGCATGAGCACGACGTAGGGACGTGCGAAACGGGTGCGATGCAGAAACATGCAAGATCCCCCATGCCCGGCAATAACCCGCTGATGAGTTGCAACTCCGAGTAATTCTCGGCCAGCTCTCACGGGACGTAGTGACCGTAACTCAGCAAACACGAAAAGTCTGTCCTTTCCGCGAACTCTTCAGCGTCGAGGCAAACCCGAGAGACAAGACAAGGCGCTTCTGTTATCGGTGAGACCAGTGTGATTACAGCGACGGCTTGCGGCCGAGCGGAACTGCGGACGAGCCCTGAGAGGGGATTGGGCTTGAGGTTTTGTCAGCAACAAAAGTTACTTTGCGAAGGCTTCGAGAAGGCTGGGAGTTTCCTGGACGCAGGACTGGGCCGCCGCACCCCGACGGGCGTGTCACCCGGACACGCGCCGCCGGGGGTCGTGGGCGGTTGTCAGCGGTTACGGCTGAGTGTTCGTCTGGCCGTTGGTTGCGGAAACAACGTAACCGTCATTGCCGCTGCTATTGCTGCCGGCTTTAGCGCCCGTATTGGCTCCGTCGACATTGTTGGTGGCGGTTGCACTGTTGTCAGTATTGCTGTCGCCGTAGCTTCCTGCGATGGCGCCGGTGTTGCTGCCTGCACCGCTATTCGTGGCGCTCGCGGTGTTGCCGGTGTTGCCGGACCCGCCGACCCCGGCGACCACACCCGTGGTAGCGCCGTTTCCGGTGTTGCTGCCGGACGCCGTGTTGCCGCTGTTGTTGCTGCCAGTGACTCCGGCTCCGGAGGCCACGACGCCGTCGGTACCGCTGTTGGTGGCGGTGGCGGTGTTGTTGTCGTTGTTGTCTCCGACGCTGCCGGCTCGGGCCTGGCTACCGCTCGCACCGGTCCCGGTGTTCGTAGCGTTCGCCTTGTTGTTGTCGTTGTCGTTGCCGCCTATGCCCGCGTCCGCGGCAGTGTTGGCGCCGTTGGCAGTCGCGGTGTTGCCACCGTTGTCGTTGCCGACGGACCCGGCAGCTGCGACGCTGTTTTCGCCCGTCGCAGACGCGCTGTTGTTGGTGTTGTTGTTTCCACCAAAGCCGGCAATGGCAGTGGTGGGGTTAGTGCCCCCGCCGCTGTTGGTGGCGGTGGCTGTGTTGCCGCTGTTGTTGTTGCCGGTCGACAGCCCTGGAATGCCACTGCCGGCGAAGGCGACCGCGTTTCCGCCGTTCGCGGTGGCGGCGTTGTTGTTGTTGCCGTCGCCGTAGGAACCGGCAACGGCCGCGCTGCTGTCGCCTGGGGCCCCCGTGGTGGTATTTGCGCCGACCGTAGCGGTGTTGTTGTTGTTGTTGTTGCCGTGCGAGCCGGCGACGGCGGCACTGTTGTTGCCGGTGACAAAAGCTTTGTTGTTGTTGTTGCCGGTGCCGTCGTAACCCGCTTCGGCGGTGCTGTCGTTGCCGGTCACTATGGCCTTGTTGTTGCTGTTCGTGGTGCCGGCGGACCCGGCGTTCGCGATGCTGTTGTCTCCGTTGGCCTTGGCATCGTTCTTCGTGCCGCCCGCCGCAGTCGCCTGGGCATTGGTGCCCTTGGCTGTGGCACTGCTGTTGTCGCCGCTGGCGACGGTTGCCGTGGCACCAGTGCCCGTGGCCCTGGCCTTGGTGTGGGTGCTGCCAACAGGGGTTTCGGCGCGCGCGGTCGGTGCATCGGCACCCTTCACCACCACACCGTTCTTCGAGACCTGCACATCCTTCGGCGCCTTCGCCGGCTTCGGCGCCTTGGCCGCTGAAGCGTCAGCCGACTGGTTCGTCGCATCGGACGGCTTGTCCGGCTTGGCCGCGGCTACCCACGGCGTCGAGACCAGCCCGACCCCGATACCGAGCGCAACGGCCAGCGCGCCTACCCGGCCGATGTAATTGGCACTACTCATTTTCGATCCCCTGTCCTGCCAGAACTGCGGTGTGATGTGCGGTGGTGATGTGGACGCCGGGCACGCGGACGTCCTGGGAACGTGCGAAGTGGGGTGTGGTGCTTATACACGCAGACCCCCCATGCCCGACTTTGCCCGTTGATTACTGATCAATTTCTCAGTTCTTTCGACGGGCTGACGCGACCGTAACTCAGCATATGAGCTCGAGTGTGTATTTCCGGAAGTTTGCCTGAACGTGTTCAACAGAAAACGCTACAGGTGAGTATTAGTGTTACCTGTGAGACCTCTGTGCAAAGCGTATTGTCCGCCTATGGGTGGAGACGAGCGGCCGAAAGCCGCGAAAACCAGCATGCGACAGGGCCGTTAGGTCAAGGGCGCACCGTCGAGGTCGCTTCACGCCCTGCCTCCAGGCAGCTGTGTGGACGCTAGCTCAGGTTCCATTCGTTGCCTTTGAAAATAGGGTCTGAAATTTGCCTCAGCAAGCAATACACCGGTATCGGGAACGTTGAATACGCAAACTTCGACAGCTTCTGCGGCCATATTTGTCGTCGCGTTCGCGGTCGCTCACTCCGACAATTAGTGGATTACTGGGTTTTCACCAACGCGCGCGCACGTTGCCGGCGATCTGGCTGGCGATCCTCGCAGCCGAGTCAGCCGGGTTGGCGCTGCACGTGTTCACGTCGATGATGACGTTGTTCTCGATCGCCAGCGCGCGGCCACAGCCCCAGCCGGGTGCGGCGGCGTTCTGCAGCGTCGCGTTCGTGCTGAGCACACCGTCGGAGTTCTTGATCGGCCCGACCGACCAGTGCGTGTCGCTCTGCAAGTGGGTGTACTCGTGGCAGGCCGGCCACTGCTGAGCGGACGCATCGAAGAACGCGCGAGCCTGCTTCACCAGAGTGAACAGCACCACCGCCTGCTTGAGATAGTGCGTGAAGTTGTTTCCGTCATTGAGGCTCTGGTCATGCTCGGCGCGGAATCCGCTGTTGGCGTACACCGGAGCCTCTGCCGCCCCGTCGATGGCGAGGCATTCGGGCGGTGCCATCGTGGCGCTGTGATCGGACATCGAGTTCTGCGTATCGGTGACCGTCATACCGGTTGCGCCCATGGCAGCGTCCACCTGCGGGGGGTTGAGCAGTAACTCGACCAACTCCCGCTCGACGAGCGGACGCGGAATCAACGACGGGGTCGGCGTCGGCGACTGGGCGTTGACGACCGTGCTGGCGCACCCGCCGACCAGCAGACAGACCGCCGCCACACCGAGCGCGGTCTTAGCTTGGCGCATCTGTTCCTCCCCATGGCAGCCGTGTCCACCATCATCGCGCGACGATGTCCCCGGCACCGCAGCGCGTAGAAACCAATCGTGCAACAAGGCCCCCGGGGACTGCGCGAGATCCGCGGTGTTTCTCATAACGATGGTCGGTGCTAACGATAACGATTCGGTCCGGCTCTTCCTCCTTGCCTGCCGGATAGGAAACTCTTCCCGGCTCGGCACCGGATTCTGGCTCGTCGGCAATTACGCCGACCACCGTGGGTCTCGCAAGATTTCTCTCAACAGCGCACCACCCCACCGCCCGAGAGGAATCCACGATGATCAACTCAGCCGCCCGCATCCTGATCGCCATCAAGTACGCAGTGACCCTGTCCGGCGTGCTGGCCGTCCTCATCCTGGCTCCGGCCACCGCCCGCGCCGTGGACAACGAGCCGAACCCCGGCTCCGGAGGCTGCAACTACACCGACGCCGACGGCTACAACATCCCGATCGACAACGGCCAGGATGTCTTCGTCGACGGCAAGATCGTCAGCTGCCGCGACGGCAAGATCGTCGTCACCACGGCGCCCGCGCGTGGCAACATCGCTCGGTCGCCCATCATCAACCGGAACCTGCCGGTGCTCGCGCAGCCCTGATCTTCCCTTTGCCCCTCCGGGATTCGGCCCGTCACCGATGATGGTGGCGGGCCGAATCGGCGCCCGGCCACCCGCGGCGCCGGGGAAGTGACGGGTCGATGGCCGGGAACGTCGCTGTGATCGGCGCCGGTCCCGGCGGACTGGTCGCCGCACGCTGGCTCCTCGCCCAAGGTTTCGAGCCGACCATCTTCGAGCAGGGCGCAAGCCTCGGCGGCCAATGGTCCGGTCACCCAGGACTGAGCGGAGTCTGGCCCGGCATGCACACGAACACCAGCCGCGTCCTGACCGCGTTCAGCGATCTGAGACCCGGTGACGGCGCGGTGTTTCCGTCGAACCACGAGATTCTCGGCTACCTCCACCGCTACGCCGAGATGTTCGGTCTTCCCGCGCGCATCCGCCTCAACACCCGGGTCGAGAGTGTGGGTCGTGTCGACGCCGGGTGGCTGGTCGCCACAGCGGGCACGGCGGAGACGTTCGACCGCGTGGTCGTTGCCACCGGACGGTTCCAGTCGCCGGCGATTCCCGCCGTCGCCGGCCTGGGCAGCTTCTCGGGTGAGGCAGGAGCGTTGTCCACCTTCGACTTTCGCGACCCGGCGGTCTACCGCGGCAAGCGGGTTCTCGTCGCCGGGTGCGCGGTGAGCGCTTTAGAGATCGCCGCCGAGCTGGCGCATCACGACGCTGACCGCATAGTGCTGACGCAGCGCCGGCAACGCTACGTACTGCCCAAGTTCGCCGCGGGTGTGCCGTCCGACCACCGCATCTTCACCCGTTACGGCGCGCTGGCGCAGGAGGTGCTGCCGGCATCCGAAATCGACCGCCAACTCAAGGAAATCGTCGTCGAGGCCGGCGGAACTCCTCAGCAGTACGGTGCACCGGCGCCGGATGCTTCGCTGCTCGCCGCCGGCGTCACACTCAGCCAGCACTTCCTACCGCTCGTGGCCGAGGGTCGCATCGCGGTGCGTCCGTGGATGCGGGAAGTGGCCGGCCAGGCGGTCACATTTGCCGACGGGTCAGTCGAGCACTTCGACGGAATCGTGTTCGGAACGGGCTTTGCACTGTCGATGCCGTTCTTGAGCCCCGACATCCGCGCCACGCTCGATCTGGACGCGGTCCATCTCGACGCCGATCGCCACACCTTTCATCCCGCGCTGCCCGGCCTTGCTCTCATGGGGATGTGGGACCAGTCCGGCGGGTACTTCGTGCCGCTGGAATTGCAGGCCCGGTGGATCGCCTACACGTGGGGAGGCCGCATCGCGCCGCCCGGCCAGGTGCGGCAGTGGCAAGCGGTCGAGGGGTACCGCTCGCGGCGTGGGCTACCGCAGAAAACCCGAATGAACCTGGCGGCCATCGCTTTCGCGCGGGCAGCGCACGTGGAACCGCGTATCCACGACTGGCCCGATCTGCGCCGTGCCCTGCTTTTCGGGCCGCTCGCCCCCAGTTGCTTTCGACTGCAGGGCCCGGACGCATTGCCTGAGGCGGCATCCCAGTTCCGTTGTGATGCTGCAGCTTTCGACGCCATCACCTCCGCGGAGCTCACTGAACGAGAACGTGCTTACTGCGCGATGCTCGACAGCACCGCAGGTGACAGGTAGTACTACTCAGGCGCATCACCGGCGGTAGGGGCATGCTGGCCCCATGACGCTGACCAGGCCTCTGTCCGGTGCCGACGAGCTCGCCGCCGAAACCCCGGCGGGCCGCGACCGCGCCGTCGATGTCGCACGGCTAGCCGCGCTCGTCGTCGTGATGTTCGGGCACAGCGCGCTGCTACTGGCGACCATCGACGCCGGCGGAGTCCGGATCGGCAACCTGCTCGGGGCGATTCCCGCGCTCGCTCCGGTCACGTGGGTGCTACAGGTCATGCCGCTGTTCTTCCTGGCCGGCGGTGCCGCGGGCGCATACGGCTGGCGGCCGGGGCGGTCATGGGGGACCTGGCTGCTGACTCGCGCACAGCGACTGTGCCGACCGGTTTTCTGGTACCTCGCGCTCTGGTCGGTCGCACTGCTGGCTGTGCGCCTGGTCCTCGGTGCGAAGTCCGCCGCGGACCTGGGCCGCGAATCTGTCGCGCTGCTGTGGTTTCTCGGCGTCTACCTGATCGTGCTGGCGTTCGTCCCAGCGCTGACCCGGCTGTCGAGCGGCCGGGCCGTCGCGGCGCTCGTCGGCTCACTGCTCGGCACCGCCGCTGCGATCGACGCGATCCGGGTCTGGGCCGGCACACCCATGGCCGGTGCCGCGAACTTCGTCGTCGTCTGGCTCATCCCGGTGGTCTTCGGGGTCGGTTACGCCCGCCGGTTGGTCAGCCCGCGCGCGGCGGCCGTCGTCGCCGTCGCCGCGCTCGCCGCGCAGGTGACGCTCGCGATCGTCGGTCCCTACGAGGTGTCGCTCGTCGTCACCGGTGCCGAGCACCTCTCCAACGTGTCACCACCCACGCTGCTGCTCGCCCTGCACTGCACCTGGATGTCGAGCGTCTTCGTCACCTGCGCCGGGGCGATCCGACGGTGGGCCCGGCACAGGCGCGTCTGGTACGTCGTCGCGATCGGCAACGGGGGAGCGATGACGCTGTACCTCTGGCACATCGTGGCGATCGCGATCGCCGCGTTCTGCCTGCACGCATTCGATCTGGACGCCTATGACGTTGCAACACAAGGATTCTGGGGACTACTCGCACTGCGCGCGTTGGTCTTCGCGGCCGTCATGTTCGCGATGTTCCGCCTGCTGTCGCCGCTCGAACATCTGCGGCTCCCGTGGTGGGACGACCCGGTGCGCGCGACCGGCATCCGCTCGGCCGTCGCCGGCGCGCTGATCGTAGTGACGGGTCTGGCCGTCCTGCTGTTGGCCAAGAACGGGCTTACCGGAGTGCTGGGATGGACGATGCTGGGCTGCTTCACTGCCTCGGCAGCGACGGCGCGGGCCATCGCGCGGGCTCAGGCCGAGGCCTGACGCGCTGCGGCCACCAGAACCAGCGGCCGAGCAGGGCGGCGATCGACGGTGTCATGAACGCCCGGATCACCAGCGTGTCGAACAACAGGCCCATGCCGATCGTCGTACCGACCTGCGCCACCACGGTCAGTTCGCTGACGGCCATCGAGATCATGGTGAAGGCGAAGACCAGACCCGCCGCGGTCACCACCGACCCGCTGCCGCCCATCGCGCGGATGATCGCGGTGTTGATGCCGGCGGGCAGTTCCTCCTTCAGCCGCGCGACCAACAGCAGGTTGTAGTCGGCACCGACCGCCAGCAGGATGATCACCGCCATCGCCATGACCATGAATTGCAGCTCGATACCGAGGACGTGCTGCCACACCAGGATCGACAGGCCGAAGGACGCGCCCAGCGACAGCACGACGGTGCCCACGATGACGGCGGCCGCGACCAGGCTGCGGGTGATGATCAACATGATCGTGAAGATCAGCGCCAGCGCGAGGATCGCCGCGATCATCAGGTCGTAGCTGTTGCCCTCCTGCATGTCCTTGAACGCCGCGGCGGTTCCACCCACGTAGATCTTCGACCCTTCCAGCGGAGTGCCTTTGATGGCTTCCTTGGCGGCCAGTTTGATGGCGTCGATGCGCTCGATGCCGTCGGCGCTGAGCGGGTCGCCCTCGTGCTGGATGATCATCCGCACCGCATGACCGTTGGGCGAGATGAAGTTCTCCATGCCACGCTTGAATTCTTCGTTGTCGAAGATCTCCGGCGGCAGGTAGAACGTGTCGTCGTTCCATGCGTCGTTGAACGCGTCGCCCATCGCTGATTGGTTCTCGCCCAACGCTTCCTGCTGGTCCTGCAACCCGGACTGGCTGGAGTGCATGGTCAGCATCATCTGGCGCATCGTCTTCATCGACTCGATCTGCTCGGGCATCAGCGCCAGCAGTTGCGGCATCAGCGCATCGAGCCGTTCGAGGTCGGGAATCAGGGCTTGAACGTTGTCGGTCAGCAGGTTGGTGCCGTCGATCGTGTCGAAGATCGACCGCATCGAGGTGCAGACCGGGATGTTGAAGCAGTGCGGTTCCCAGTAGAAGTAGTTGCGGATCGGGCGCAGGAAGTCGTCGAGATCGGCGATGTGGTCCCGTAGTTCGGCGACGTCGGCGGTCATGGTGCGGGTCTTCTCGACCATGCTGTGCGTGGTCGCGTTCATCTCGCCCATCAGCGCCATCATCCGGGTCATGGTGTCGATGTTGGTCTGCATCTGGTCGGCCTGCACCAGCATGTCGGCCATCCGGTCCTGCATGTACTTGCGGTTCAGGTCCTGGCTGACGCCGCCGAGACTCAGCTGCGCCGGAATCGTGCTGAACTCGATGGGTTTTCCGTTGGGCCGGGTGATCGCCTGGACCCGCGAGATCCCCGGCACGCGGAAGATCGCCTTGGCGATCTTGTCGATCACCAGGAAGTCCGCCGAGTTGCGCAGATCGTGGTCGCTTTCGATCAGCAGCAGCTCGGGGTTCATCGTGGCGGGGGAGAAGTGTCGTTCGGCCGCCGCGAATCCCTGGTTCGCGGGTAGATCGGCGGGCAGATACAGGCGGTCGTTGTAGTTCGGCTGGTAACCGGGCAGCGTCAGCAGTCCGACCAGGGACAGCGCCACCGTCCCGAGCAGGACCGGGCCCGGCCAGCGGACGATGGCCGCACCGATCTTTCGCCAACCGCGGATTCGCATGGCGCGCTTGGGTTCCAGCAACCCGAACCGGCTGGCGACGGTGATGATCGCCGGCCCCAGCGTCAACGCGACTAGCACCGCGATCGCCATCCCGACCGCCAGCGGAACACCCAGCGACTGGAAGTACGGCAGCCGGGTGAACGACAAGCAGAAGGTCGCGCCGGCAATCGTCATGCCCGAACCCAACACCACGTGCGCGGTGCCGTGAAACATCGTGTGGAACGCCGATTCTCGGTCCTCACCGTTGGTGCGCGCCTCCTGATAACGCCCGATGAGGAAGATCGCGTAATCGGTCGACGCCGCGATCGCCAGGGTGACGAGCAGGTTGGTCGCGAACGTCGACAGCCCGATCAGCTCGTGGTAGCCGAGGAACGCCACCACACCGCGGGTCGCCGCGAGCGCGAGGAAGACCATGGCGAGCGTGATCAACATGGTGGCGATCGACCGGTACACCAACAGCAGCATCGTGATGATCACCGCGAACGTGACGAACTCGATGATCCGCACGCTGCGGTCGCTGGCGATCTGCTGATCGGCCACGAGAGCCGAGCCACCGGTCACGAACACTTTGACGCCCGGCGGCGGGGTGAGGCCGTCGACGATGTCCTGCACGGCGTCGACCGACTCGTTGGACAGCGCCTCGCCCATGTTTCCGGCCAGATACGCCTGCACGTACACGGCCTTGCCGTCGGCGCTCACTGCTGCGGCCTCGGTCAGCGGGTCGCCCCAGAAGTCCTGTATGTGCTCGACGTGCGCGTCGTCGGCCTCGAGCCTGTCGACGAGCTCGCCGTAGTACCGGCGCGCGTCGTCGCCCAGCGGCTGCTCGCCCTCCAGGACGATCATCGCCGCGCTGTCGGACTTGAACTCCTCGAACACCTCGCCGACGCGCTTCATCGCGATCACCGACGGCGCTTCGGACGGGCTCATCGACACCGACCGCAGTTGGCCGACGACCTCCAGCTGCGGGACGCTCACGTTGAGGATCGCAATGAGCGCGATCCAGCCGACGATGACGGGGATGGCCAGCCGTCGGATCCACTTGGCCAGCGGATGCGGGGTAGGAGCGCTCACCAGGAGTTCACCTCGGCGGAGCTCCTCACTTGGTTAGGACAGCCTTGTTTAGGTCAGCCTTAGTCCTACCATATGCGTCGACCGCACACACGAGACAGCCACCGGGTACACATCCCGGTGGCTGTCTGTCGGTCGTCGGGTGGTGGCTACCAGTTCCAGACTTGGGGCTGGCTGGGCGGGTAGTTCATGCACACGTCGGTGGCGTGCGCGACGACACCCTTGTTGTTGAAGAACAACTTGGCCCAGTTACCCCAGCGGGTCGCCATCTGCTCGTAGAAGACGTTGGTCGCGGTGTCTTCGGAGTACTGTCGCCGACCGGCGTAGTCCAGCGAGAAGAACCAGTAGATCCGGTCGCGGGCGCCCTTCTGGACATCCAGCGGCCGGTTCTTGTAGTCGATCATGTACCGCTCGTAGTAGAACGGATCCTTGTCGCGGACGGCGGCCATGTACTGGTCGACCGTGCAGGTGGTCCTCAGCATCCGGTTCGGAATCGGGTAGTCGTCGGTGGCGTCCGCGGACGCGACGGCCGGGAAGATCATCGCCACGCAGCCGATGACGGCCAACGCGATGCTGCCTTTACGAATCACTGCAAGACTCCTTTGTCGCGCGCTTGGTCGAGGATCGGGAGCAGATCAGGGCAATAGTGACGCATCGCGCCGGCGAGGAACTTCCACGTCTGCTCCGTGCTGTTCTGACCCTGCGGCAACTGGTCGCGGACGAAGTTGGCCGAGGCGAAGGCGTCCTTGTCGAGGTGATTGCGCTGCCGCTTGCAGGCGATCTTGCCCATCCAGGCGTAGTAGTCCTTCTGCCCGTAGATGCCGTACGTGTGCAGTTCGTTGCTGAAGTCGGTGTCGGGGTCCGCCTGGGCGGGCGCCGCCAACATCAAGGCCGCCGCTGCGGACGCAACTACGACGAACAGTCTCTTCATGACTGGGCTCCTCCTGGACCTGACGACGTCAATTCCCCGGTCTTGGGCCACGCTACCGGCACGGGCCTCTCCCTCACCCGCTGTGGCCACCAGAACCACTTACCCATGAGCGCCGCGATCGACGGCGTCATGAATGCCCGGATGACAAGAGTATCGAACAACAGGCCAAGTCCGATGGTGGTTCCGACTTGCCCGATGACTGTGAGTTCGCTGACGGCCATCGACATCATGGTGAAGGCGAAGACCAGGCCGGCGGACGTCACGACCGAACCGCTGCCGCCCATGGCGCGGATGATCCCGGTCCTGATGCCGGCGTGCAGCTCCTCCTTGAGCCGCGACACCAGCAGCAGGTTGTAGTCCGCGCCGACGGCCAGCAGGATGATGACGGCCATCGCCATCACCATCCAGTGCAACTCGATGCCCAGGATGTGCTGCCAGATCAGGATCGACAGACCGAACGAGGCGCCGAGCGAGATCACCACGGTGCCCACGATCACCGCGGCAGCGACGACGGCACGGGTCAGGATGAGCATGATCGTGAAGATCAGCGCGAGCGCAAGGATGGCCGCGATCATCAAATCGTAATTATTTCCGTCGGACATGTCCTTGAAGACCGCGGCGGTGCCCGCCAGGTAGATCTTCGAGCCCTCCAGCGGCGTGCCCTTGACGGCTTCCTTGGCGGCCTGCTTGATCGCGTCGATCCGCTCGATGCCCTCAGGGGTCATCGGGTCACCGTCGTGAGCGATGATGAACCGCACCGACTTGCCGTCCGGAGAGATGAAGTTCTCCATCCCCTTCTTGAACTCGGCGTTGTTGAAGACCTCGGGGGGAAGGTAGAAGGAGTCGTCGTTCATCGACGCGTCGAACGCGTCACCCATGGCGGTGGAGTTCTCCTGCATGGCCGCCATCTGATCCTGCATGCCCTTCTGCGACGAGTACATCGTCAACATCATCGTCCGCATCGTCTTCATCGTTTCAATCATCGGCGGCATGAGCGTCACCATCTGCGGCATCAGCTTGTCCAGCCGCTCCATGTCGGGCAGCAGGTTCTGGATGTCGTCAGTCATCGTGTCGATGCCGTCGAGGGTGTCGAAGACCGAGCGGAACGCCCAGCAGATCGGGATGTTGAAGCAGTGCGGTTCCCAGTAGAAGTAGTTGCGGATCGGCCGGAAGAAGTCGTCGAAGTTGGCGATGTTGTCGCGCAGCTCGGCCACGTCGACCGTCATGTCCTTCATCTTGGTGACCATGCTGTGGGTGGTGGCCGCCATCTCCTCGGTGAGCGACGACATCCGCTGCATGCTCGCGATGGTCTTGGACATCTCGTCGGCCTGCACCAGCATGTCGGCCATCCGGTCCTGCAGATACTTCTGGTTCATCTGCTGGGTGGTGCCCTGCATGCTGATCTGGAACGGGATCGAGGTGTGCTCGATCGGTTTGCCGTCGGGCCGGGTGATGGCCTGCACACGCGAGATTCCCGGCACCCGGAAGACCGCTTTGGCGATCTTGTCGATGACCAGGAAGTCCGCGGAGTTGCGCAGGTCGTGATCGCTCTCGATCATCAGCAGTTCCGGGTTCATCCGGGCCTGTGAGAAGTGCCGGTCCGCGGCCGCGTAACCCTGGTTGGCCGGCAGGTCCGCGGGCAGGTAGTTGCGGTCGTTGTAGTTGGTGCGGTAGCCGGGCAGGGCGAGCAGGCCCACCAGCGACAGCGCGACCGTCGCCACCAGGATCGGGCCGGGCCAGCGCACGACCGCCGCGCCGATCTTGCGCCAGCCGCGCACGCGCATCGCACGCTTGGGCTCGAGCACCTTGCCGAACCTGCTGGCGATGCTGATGATCGCGGGCCCGAGCGTCAGCGCGGCGAGCACCGACGTGACCATGCCGATGGCCAGCGGCACACCCATGGTCTGGAAGTAGGGCAGGCGGGTGAAGCTCAGGCAGAACACCGCGCCGGCGATCGTCAGACCGGAACCCAGCACGACGTGCGCGGTGCCGTGGAACATCGTGTAGTAGGCGGACTCCCGGTCCTCCCCGGCTCCGCGGGCCTCCTGATAGCGGCCGGTCAGGAAGATGGCGTAGTCGGTGCCGGCGGCGATCGCCAGCGTGACGAGGAGGTTGGTCGCGAACGTGGAGAGCCCGATGATCTCGTGGTATCCGAGGAAGGCCACCATGCCGCGCGCCGCGGACAGTTGCAGCACCACCATCACCAAGGTCAGCAGCACCGTGATGATCGACCGGTAGACCAGCAGCAGCATCACGATGATGACCGTGAAGGTCAGCGCTTCGATCATCCGCATGCTGCGGTCGCCGGCGATGTGCTGGTCGGCCGCGAGCGCCGCCGGACCGGTCACGTACGCCTTCACGCCCGGCGGCGGCTGCATCCCCTCGACGAGCTTCTGCACCGCCTCGACGGACTCGTTCGCCAGCGCCTCACCCTGGTTGCCGGAGAGGTACACCTGCACATAGGCGGCCTTGCCGTCGCTGCTCTGCGCGCCGGAAGCGGTCAGCGGATCGCTCCAGAAGTCCTGGACGCTTTGGACGTGCTTCTTGTCGGCCTCGAGCTTGTGGATCATCTGGCCGTAGAAGGCGCGGGTGTCCTCGCCGAGGGGTTTGTCCCCCTCGAGCACGATCATCGCCGAACTGTCTGAGTCGTACTCCTGGAAGACCTTGCCGACGCGCTTCATCGCGATCATCGACGGCGCCGACTCCGGGCTCATCGACACCGCGCGCATCTGGCCGACCGTTTCCAGTTGCGGCACAGACACATTCAGGATCGCGATCAGCACGACCCAGGCGATGACGATCGGCACGGCGAACAGCCGGATGGCGCGCGGGATGAACGACCGCTTGGCGTGCCGGACGGGCGGGAAGGCGTCGGTGGGCGCCTCGTTCGTCGACGTGCTCATGCGGATTTCACGAAGCAGAAGGTCTGAGCGCTCACGCCGGTGGAGGTTCGCTCGTCCTTGACTTCATCGTCGACGGTGATCCGGCAGGTGATGCTCGAGCCGTCACCCTGGGCGACGATGTTGGGCGCAGCCGACGGCGCCGTCGTCTGCAGGGTCAGCGTCCAGGGCAGCGATGCGCCGTCGACCCGCTGGGGCCGGGCGTCGAGGTCCAGATAGTTGATGTCGGCATACGAACCGGAGCCGAAGATCTCGTATTTCACGACCTTGGGGTCGAACGGCTCGGGGTCCTCGGCGAACACCCGGGGCGTGACGATGATGCCCTCGGCACCGAAGAACGTCCGGATGCGGCTGACGGTGAAGCCCGCGATGGCCACCACGGCGATGATGACGAGGGGAATCCAGACCTTTCTGGCAAGTCGGAACATTTAGAGTTCCCGCCTGGTGCAACCCATATCCGCCCTCAAGTCGATTTCGTTCGCTGTGTATGCGCTGTGCGTAACTTAGCCCATATAAGTTCTCATCCAGGCCTAGGTTAACTCAAGTCGGAGTGCTGCTGTTCACCACGCGGACGACGGTGTGATTCAGGTCACGACGAACGTATTTCGAAGCGATCGAGGTAGCGCCCGACGAACGCTTCGGCTTCGGCGTGACCACGCGTTATGCCGAGCCCCCGTTCGAGCAGCACGATCCGGGCCAGGCTGGTGACGATCATCGACATCACCACCGGCGGGAACGCCTTGGCGTCCGCGCCGTGCGCGGCCATCGCGGAGGCCACGACGCTCTCTTCGACGGCCCCGAAGCGCTCCGCGTACGCCGCGATTTCGCTGCGGATGGCCTTGCGATGGTTGGCCAGGGCCATGAACTCCATGAACAACCGCGCGCCGTGGGTGCTGTTGAGCCGCCACAGCGCGTGCAGGGGTTCCTCGGCGCCGACCGACTCACGCTGTCGGGCCAGGTTCACCTCGGCGCCTTCGCGCAGCACGGCGAGGAACAAGTCGTCCATGCTCGGGAAGTAGTAGTGCACGAGTGCCGGCTTGACGCCCGCCTTGGCCGCCACCCGGCGCGAGCTCGCCGCGGCGTACCCCTCGTCGAGCATGACCTGGGCCGTCGCCTCGATCAGGGCCGACCGGGTTGCCGACTCGCGGCCACCCCTTGACCGCTCGCCGACCGGGCTGCTAGACATGGCGCCAGCCTAGATGTTGGGCGATCGCCCAACAAGTGAGGAAGCGGTGTCGATGGCTGGTCGGGTAGCGGGCAAGGTCGCGTTCGTCACCGGTGCGGCGCGCGGTCAGGGCCGCAGTCATGCGGTGCGGCTGGCCCAGGAGGGCGCCGACATCATCGCGGTCGACGTGTGCCGGGCTTTCGACGATTCACCGGCAGAGGGGTCGACTCCCGAAGACCTCGCCGAGACCGCCGACATGGTCAAGAACCTCGACCGGCGGATCGTCACCGCCGAGGTCGACGTCCGTGACTTCGATGCGCTCGAGCGCGTCGTCGACGACGGCGTCGAACAGTTGGGCCGCCTGGACATAATCGTCGCCAACGCCGGGATCGGGACGGTCGGCACGAAGCTGCACAAGATCGCCGAGCCCACCTGGCAGGAGATGATCGACGTCAACCTCAGCGGGGTGTGGAAGTCGGTGAAAGCCGGTGTCCCGCATCTGCTTGCCGGCGGACGCGGCGGGTCGATCGTGCTGACGAGCTCGGTGGCCGGCCTGAAGGCCTACCCGCACACCGGCCACTACACCGCGGCCAAACACGGTGTCGTCGGCCTGATGCGGACCTTCGCCGTCGAACTCGGCCAGCATTCGATCCGGGTCAACTCGGTGCACCCGACACACGTCAACACGCCGCTGCTGATGAACGACAAGACGTACCGGATGTTCCGCCCGGACATGGACAACCCCGGTCCCGACGACCTGGCGCCGATCTGCCGGACCTTCCACATGTTGCCGATACCGTGGGTCGAGGCCGAGGACATCAGCAACGCGGTGCTGTTCTTCGCATCGGACGAATCCCGTTACATCACAGGTGTTCCGCTGCCCGTCGACGCCGGTAGCTGTCTGAAGTAGGAGATGGATCTTGACCGTCATCAACGACAGCACGGTCTACTACGACCCGTATCGGGTGGACATCGTCGCCGACCCGTACCCCGTGTACGAGCGCCTGCGCGAGGAAGCACCGCTCTACCACAACGAGCAGTACGGCTTCTGGGCGCTGTCGCGCCACGCCGACGTCGAGCGGGCACTGCTGGACTGGCAGACCTTCTCCAACAGCCGGGGAGACATCCTCGAACTCATCCAGTCGGAGTTCGACATGCCCAAAGGCGTGATGATGATGGAGGATCCGCCGGTCCACACGATGCTGCGGGGTCTCATGTCGCGGGTGTTCACCCCGCGGCGAATGGCTGAGCTCGAGGACCAGATCCGCCAGTACTGCGTCAACTGCCTGAACCCGCTGGTGGGCCACGACCGGTTCGACATCATCGCCGAACTTGCCTCGATGATGCCGATGCGCGTCATCGGGATGTTGCTGGGAATCCCTGAGTCCGAACAGGTTTCGGTGCGCGATGCCAACGACGCGAGCCTGCGCACCAAGCCCGGCTCCCCGATGAAAGTCGTGCGCGCGGACAAGATCGCCGACGGCAGCATCTACGCCGACTACGTCGACTGGCGCGCTGAGAACCCCTCCGACGATCTGATGACGGCACTGCTCAACGTCGAGTTCGAGGACGAGAACAAGGTGACGCGCAAGCTGACCCGCAAAGAGGTCCTGCACTAC
>NZ_LZKP01000114.1 GCF_001672895.1 Mycobacterium sp. E740 | reverse complement strand
TCGGTGGGGATGTGCACCGGTTTGAGGGTGGCGGTGGCGGCCATCTCGCGCACCAGCGCCGCGGGCAGCACCCCGATCCCGGGGGCATATCCCGGCGTGTCGCTCTTTCCGGCCAGGGTCGCGTCCTGGGCGATCACATGGATCACCACACCCGCCGCCGCGGCGGGCCGGCCACCCGCCGCGCAGCGCCCGGTGTCGCACCGGCAGGCCATCTTCGCTGCGCCGGCCAGCAACGCCTCCACCGCATCGGCGCGGCGCTGGCGCACGGTACGCGGATCATCCCCGCACACCGTGCCCGCCAATTGGGCCAATTTCTCATCCAGGGCCGCGCCGACGGTCGCGCGTAACCGGCCCCACACCTCGGCGGTCCCGTACCCCTCGTTGTTGATCTCGAGATGGCGGTCCTCGTCGCGTTTGTGGGCCACCCGCAACGCCTCCGGATCGACATCGAGCACCATCCAGTCGACCAACTGCGCGATCCGGGCATCGGAGAGCTTGTTCCACCCCGGCGCCGCCCGCGCCAGGCGCTCATCGATCACCGCCATCGCCTGCTCATCGACCACCAGCGCGGTTCGGTAGTCGATGATGCGGATCACCCGGAAATCGACGCGCCCGCCGCCAAAGACCTCACCCAGCCGCGGTAACTGCTCGATCAGCGTGCAGCCATAGGAGATCATCGCCGAGGCGCGCCCACGGCTGACCCCCAACTCCGCGGCGACCTCGGACGCGATCACGTCCCAATCGTCAATACACCAACTCGCGTGGGTGTTGCCCATCGCCGCGAACCGACGCAACCCGAACCGGCCCGCAGCGATCACCTTGCGCGCCACCGCAACCCGCTCGGCGCGCTGAGCCTCACCCATCACCTCAAGCAGATCCACAGCACCCGCTATTTCGAACACATGTTCGATACTACACCGATCCACCGACTCAGGCTTTTCGGCAGGGTCACAGCCGACCGCGTAGCCGGTCCCGGTACGACCGCCCATCCGGGTCGTACATCAGTCGGTACACCGGTTCCGCCCACAGCCGCGTCAGAGACCCGAGCTTTTCGGCTTTGTGCGGGCGTAACCGCCCGGGCGGTCTCGGCCCAGACTGGCCGGCTGCATACCAAGCCTCCAAAGCCTCAGCCTCCGAGATGATCTCGTCGACCGCGGAGGTCGGGTCGCCGAGCCCGCCGTCCGCGCTGCCGTCCTCGGCACGGTCGAGATGTTCCCGCAGCAGCCGCAGCCTGAAATCGCGGGCGAAGACGCCGTCGTCATCCAGCACCGCACAGGACAGTTCGCTGTCGTGCGTCCACGACCGTCGGTTGAAATTGTCGCTGCCCGAACACGCCCACACATCGTCGATGACGCACACCTTGGCGTGCACATACACCGGGGTGCCCTCGTGATTCTCGACATCGAAGATGTGCACGCGATCGGGGCTGGCCCGCCGACACGTCTCGATGGCCTGCCAGCGGCCAACCTGGTTGGGCGGCAGGGAAAGCCGGCCATCCACGTCGGGATAACGCGGGACGACCGCTACGAGATGCAGATCGGGGTTGTCGCGCAGCGCGCGGGCGAAAAGTTCGGCGACCCGCTTCGACCACAGATACTGGTCCTCGAGATAGATCAGCCGACGGGCGCGCGGCACCACCTTGCAATAGGCCCGCGCGATGCTGCGCTCACCGTGCGGCGCGAAGTCGTACGCGAAGTGGGCGTCCGGATAGGTGCGCAGCACCTGCACCGTGTGTGGCCCGCACGGTGGCGGATCCGGTGGCTGCTGCGGCAAGGGGTCAGCCGTCATGTCGGCGCCGGTGAACTTGTCCCGCAGCCACGCCAACGGGTTGAGCATGTCGAGCGACGCCGGATCGTTCCACCGTTCACGAAACGTCATGTCGAGCGCGCCGACCACCGGGCCGTGCAGGCGCAGCTGCACGTCATGCCACGGCGGGTGCTCACCGTATTGGGGTGACATCTGCACCGCCTGGGGATCACCGTGATGTCGCGCGTCGTCGCGACGCGAATGGCACAGGTCGATGCCGCCGGTGAAGGCCACATCGCGCTCGGGGGCGCCGGGATGCCTTATCACGACGAGCTTTTGGTGGTGCGAGCCGCCGATCCGCACCCGCTGGTCCAGCAGCACCTCACCGCCGGCCTGTTCGATGTGCTCACCGAGGTGACGGTTCTCCTCCTCGCTGTAGGTCAGCTTGTCCAGATGTGACCGCCACACCAGGCCTTTGACCACTACCCCGCGTTCCGCTGCGCGGCAGAACAATTCGCGCACGGTCGGGCCCTCGTCGCGCATCTTCTGGTCAGGATCACCGCGCCAGTCCGTGAAGAACACATAGTCACCGGCCCGCAGCGCTTCCACTTCGCGGGCGAGCTGGTCGAAATACGTCGCGCCGTGCACGAGCGGCTCGACCCGGTTGCCCGCACACCACGCCGGCAGCGCGGACGCGGGATTACCGCGCTCGTCGGCCGTGAGGAACCATTCGGAAACGGTCACGGCCGCCGTCTCAACAGCCGATCCCGATACGACCGGCCGTCCGGGTCGAAGATCATCCGGTAGGCCGGCTCGGCCCACAGCCGCGTGAACGGGTCGACTCGTTCGCTCTCGTGCGGTCGCAACCGGCCCGGCGGCCGCGAACCGCGACGGCCCGACTGGTGCCACGCCTCCAAAGCTTCTGCAGAAGCGGTGATTTCACGTACGGCGGTCACCGGGTCGGTCAATCCCTCGTCTTCGCTGCCGTCATCCGCCCGGTCGAGATGTTCCCGCAGCAGCCGCAGCCGGAGATCACGCGCGAACGCGCCGTCTGCGTCGAGCACCGCGCACGACAATTCGCTGTCATGTGTCCAGGATCGCCGGTTGAAGTTGTCGCTGCCGATGCAGGCCCAGGTGTCGTCGATGACGCAGACCTTGGAGTGGACGTAAACCGGTGTGCCCTCGTGGTTTTCGACGTCGAACACGTGGACCCGGTCCGGTGCGGCGCGCCGGCACGCGTCGAGCGCCAGCTGGCGGCCCACCAGCGTCGGCGGGCGACCGAGGCCGCCTTCCAAATCGAAGTAGCGTGGTACGACCGCCACCAGCTGCAACTCCGGGTTCGCGGTCAGCGCATCGACCAGCAGACGCGCGACCTCCTCCGACCACAGATACTGGTCCTCGAGATAGATCAGCCGCCGCGCACGCCGGATCGCCTTGCTGTAGCCGCGGGCGATCGTGCGCTCACCATCCTTGGCGAACTCGTACTCGATCAGCGCATCGCCGTAGGTGCGCAGCACCTGCACCGCGTGCGACCCGCACGGTTCGGGGTCGGGTGGCTGCTCCGGCAACGGACGCTTGCGGCCGTCCTGTCCTGCGAACCTGTCGCGTAACCAGGCCAGCGGGTTGAACAGATCGAGGGGTGCGCGAGCCGTCCACCGTTCCCGAAACGTCACGTCCAGCGCGCCGACGACCGGACCGCGGACCTGCAACTGCACGTCATGCCACGGTGGGCGCTCACCGTAGCGGCTCGACATCTTCACCGCCTGCGGGTCGCCTCGATGAGCGGCGTCGTCGCGTCGGGAGTGGCACAGGTCGATGCCGCCGATGAACGCAACGTCGCGGTGCGGTTCTTCGGGATGCCGCAGCAGCACCAGCCGCTGATGATGCGATCCGCCGACCAGCACCCGTTGGTCAAGCAGCACCTCACCGCCGGCGCGCTCGATCGTCTCGGCGAGGTGGCGGTTCTGTTCTTCGTTGAACTGCAACACGTTTGGATACGACCGCCACATCAATCCTTTGACCAGCACGCCGCGCTCAGCCGCCGCGCGGAACAGCTCGGCGACGGTCGGCCCGTCCTCGCGCAGCCTTTCGTCGGCGTCGCCTCGCCAGTCGGCGAAGAACAGGTGATCACCGGCGCCCAGCGCCTCGACCTCGGTGACGAGCCGATCGAAATACGTCGCCCCGTGGATCAGGGCCTCGGCTTGATTGCCCTCGCTCCACGCCGGCAGGTCCCAGCTCGGGTTGCCGCGTTCGCCAGACGTGAGGAACCACTCAGCCAGCACAGACACGCGGTGGGACTTCCCGCTCCGACGGCAATTTACGCACGTCGCAAAGCGTCAGCCGCGGCCGAGTTCGTGCGCGAGCGCGCCCTCGAGGCGCGGATGACGAAACCGGTGGCCCAGCGACTGGAGCACGGCGGGCACCACCCGTTGGTCCGCCTCGGCGAGCTCGCGGGCGCCTTGCTCACCCAGCAGCAGCCGCGGGCCGATCGACGGCACCGGCAGTATCGCCGGCCGCCGCAATACCCGCGCCAGTGTTTTGGTGTACTCGGCGTTGCGCACCGGGTGTGATGCGACCGCGTTCACCGGACCGGCGAGCCGACTGTCGTAGAGCGCGCGAAGGTACACGTCGAGCAGGTCGTCGAGCGTGATCCACGGCAGCCACTGCCTGCCGCTGCCGAGGCGGCCGCCCAGCCCGGCGGCGAACAGCGGGCGCATCAGCCGAAGCGTCCCGCCGCGCGCGGACTGCACGATGCCGGTCCGCACGTTGACGACCCGCAGACCCCCCTCGGCGCCCGCGGTCGTGGCCGCCTCCCAGTCCGCGACCACGTCGGCGAGGAATCCGTCGCCGCGCACGCTTTCTTCGCACAACACCGCGTCGCCGCGGTCGTAGCCGTAGATCCCGACCGCTGAAGCGCTGACGAAGACACGCGGTCCGTTCGACGCGTCCAAGGCGGCGTCGACGAGCCGTCGTGTCGGCTCGATGCGGCTTTCCCGGATGGCGGTCTTGTGCTCGTCGGTGAAGCGCCCGGCGATCGATGCGCCGGCCAGGTGTACGACCGCGTCCACGTCGGCCAGCAGATCGGGATCCGGCCGCTGCGGGTTCCATTGTCGTTCGTCCGAACCCTGCGCTGTGCGTCGCACCAGCCGTATCACCCGGTGCCCG
Organism: Mycobacterium sp. E740; assembly: GCF_001672895.1. Lineage (GTDB taxonomy): Bacteria > Actinomycetota > Actinomycetes > Mycobacteriales > Mycobacteriaceae > Mycobacterium. The sequence goes on along the minus strand of NZ_LZKP01000114.1, from coordinate 1,143 downwards.
CCGGTGCTGAGAAACGCCGACAAGGACGACCCGACCAGACCCGAGGCGCCGCTCACCGCGACCGTCAGCGGTTGCAGGCCGGCGTCCGCGGCGCGTCGGTGCGCGGCGAGGTCGTCGGTCAACTGGCGATGTCGGTAGACGAACATCGAGCGCAGCGCCGCAGCCGGAACCCGGGTGTCGATGCGGTCGTAGATCCGCGTGCCGCCGGGAGCCGCACTGAATTCGTGCGTGTGGGTCCACCGGCCGACCAGCCGGGTCGGCCATGTTGCCGGTCCGTGCGACGACAGCTCGTCGACGAAGCGCCGGGGCGGGTCGTAGCGGGCCGGGTCGTGTTGTGCGATCCAGCGCAGACCCCCGGGCAGGCGCAGCACCGCTCGCCCGTCGGCCAGCGACTGCGCTTCGGCCACGACAGTCATCGGCTGCCACGGCGGAACCAGCCGCCGCATCGCGCCCGGCCGGGCATGCCATGCGAACACCTCGTCGAGCGGGTGGTCGATGAAGCTCTCGTATTCGATCCCCACGGGTAGATCTTCGTAGCCGTGACGCCGATGGATTGCGCCCGGGCGGCTATCCGCGGTCGTAGGCTGAGAAGTCCCACCTCGAAACGAACTGTGATGAGCGGATGGAGCGGGCTCACGCGTCACAGCGCCGGACGTGTGTACCAGAACCGCCGAGACGCCGGTGAAGTCTTGGCGAACGAGTTGACGTCCTACCGCGACCAGGACGTGGTGGTGCTGGGTCTGCCGCGCGGCGGTGTGCCGGTCGGCTGGGAGGTGGCGCGCGCGTTGCACGCGCCGCTCGACGTCTTCCTGGTTCGCAAGCTCGGCGTGCCGCAGTGGGAGGAATTGGCCATGGGCGCGCTGGCCAGCGGCGGCGGCGTGGTCATCAACGATCAGCTGGTGCGCAGCCTCGGGATCGGCGACGAGGCGATACAGGCGGCGATCGCCCGCGAGACCGAGGAGTTGAATCGCCGCGAGCGGGTCTACCGCGGTGACCGGGCTCCGATCGAGATCGCCGGCAAGACCGTGATCCTCGTCGACGACGGAATCGCCACCGGCGCCAGCATGCTCGCGGCGGTGCGTGCGGTGCGGGCACAGGAGCCGGCTCGAGTTGTCATCGCAGTTCCGGTCGGACCGGCCTCCG
>NZ_LZKP01000113.1 GCF_001672895.1 Mycobacterium sp. E740 | reverse complement strand
CCCTCTGTCGGGAGGGTGCCGCCTTCTCGTGGAACAGCTATACGACGAGGCCCTCGAGGCTCTGTATGCCGCCGTGCGGCAACAGATCACGGTCAAGGGCGTCGGCTACTTCACAGCATCCGGGAGGCAAAGGCGACTCAGGGCGCCCGAGCCCCTACCCGGATACTGGACGGTCAGGGGCCATCCGATTCGGGATACGACCGTCTCTTACTTGATGCGAGTGCGCTGCTTCGTTTGGCAACTTCCGAATGCTGCCTGAGATAGCGCAGGTAGCGAAGGCGAACTTGCGGAGGGCACGCCAATCAGCATCCCCGCCAATGGCCACGAACACGTGTGCCATCTCTCCTCGTGTAGCCGTCGACCCAAGTGCAGCTGCCGCTAGGAGCATTGACGCTAGGGGCGGGTATGTAAGGGACGTAGGGCGTATCAACCACAACCGGAGGCGGAATAACCGGCGCAACAGGCGCAGGGGTGGCGGAACACGGAACGACGTAGTCGGGAGGGTGCACTGTGTCAAGCCACTTGCCGTAGGCACGACCGCCCTCAGTCCTGACAGCAGCGCAAATGTCAGCTTCGGTGTAACCGGCCACGCGGTACACCGCGTAAATCGGATCACCGGTCTCGGTGGCTTGGCGCAGCGACGGACAAGACTGATCCGTCCGCAACCACAGCGCTCCGGGGTGAGCATCAAGGAGTCGATCTACTTCGGCGGGATAGCTGCCCGGCGTGTACACCGATTCAATAACGACGATTCCAACTGGCGGCTCACACGCCTGGTAAACGGGCGGCGGTGTGGCTGGTGCCGGCGCGGCAACAATGGCGGCTCCCGTGCCCAAAGTGGCTAACAGTCCCGCCGTCGCCAGCACCGTTTTGATCCACATGCCACTCTTCCCCCGGTCTCCCCGACCCACGTCGCCCGTTACAGGTGATTCCCAGCAGTATCACAACCGCTTGTTTGATCGCACAAGTTTGCTGCACGCCTTTAACGACTGCGCCAGCCAAGACATTGCCTCCGAGAGAACCTCGCGCCTTGCCTGAGAGGCCATCTGGTACTTATCGCCTCCAGTGGGTGGTGTAGCCCGACTCAAACCGGTCTGGGACGCCCCATTTGCGCCGCTCGGCGGTGGCAGCCTCTTGCCACGCTTGGATCTCTTCAGGCGAGCTGCTCGTGTCCCCGGCGCCCACTCCGGCAGCGGCGGCCGGTCACCGAGACAGAACACCCCCGGCCCATCAGGACCGAGGGTGCTCCTTTACGCAGTCACCTAGTGATGGTGGTGATGGCCGTGGCCGTGGCCATGACCGTGGTCATTCTCCTCTTGGCTTACACGCTCGACAACCGCGGTCTCGGTGGTCAGCACCATCCGGGCCACCGACGCCGCGTTCAGCACCGCCGAGCGGGTGACCTTCACCGGGTCGACGACACCATCGGCCGCCAGATCGCCGTACGACAGCGTGGCAGCGTTGAAGCCCTGTCCCGCAGGCGATTCGACGACCTTGTTCACCACGACCGCCCCGTCCAGGCCGGCGTTGGTGGCGATCCAGTACAGCGGCGCCGACAGAGCCGACGCGAACACCTCGGCACCGGTGCGCTCGTCGCCGTCGAGGCTGTCACGCAACTTCTCCACCGCGGAGCGCGCCTTCACCAGGGCCGAACCGCCGCCGGCGATGATGCCCTCCTCGACCGCAGCCTTGGCCGCCGCGACAGCGTCCTCCACCGCTTCCTTGCGCTTCTTCAGATCGGTCTCGGTTGCCGCACCGACCTTGATGACGGCGACGCCGCCGGCCAGCTTGGCGAGCCGCTCCTCGAGCTTCTCGCGGTCCCAGTCCGAGTCGCTGGACTCGATCTCCGAGCGCAGCTGTGCCTTTCGGCCCTCGATGGCCTCCTTGGTGCCGCCGCCTTCGACGATGACCGTGCTGTCCTTGTCCACGACGATCCGCCGGGCGGCGCCCAGCACGTCGAGGCCGACCTCGCGCAGCACCAGGCCGACGTCGGGGTTCACCACCTGACCGCCGGTCACGATGGCGAGGTCTTCGAGGAACGCCTTGCGACGGTCGCCGAAGAACGGCGCCTTGACCGCGACAGCCTTCAGCGTCTTGCGGATCGCGTTCACCACCAGCGTCGAAAGCGCTTCGCCTTCAACATCTTCGGCGACGATCAGCAGCGGCTTACCGGATTCGGCAACCTTCTCCAGCAGCGGCAGCAGGTCCGGCAGCGAGCTGATCTTCTCGCGGTGCAGCAGCACCAGCGCGTCCTCGAGCACAGCCTCTTGGGCATCGAAGTCGGTCATGAAGTACGCCGACAGGTAGCCCTTGTCGAAGCCGACGCCCTCGGTGATCTCCAGCTCGGTGTTCAGCGTCGAGGACTCCTCGACCGACACAACGCCGTCGGCCCCGACGGTCGTCATCGCCTCGCCGACCAACTGGCCGACCTGCTCGTCACGCGAGGAGACGGTCGCGACCTGCGCGATGCCGTTCTTGTCCGAGACCGGCGTCGCCGACGCCAGCAGCGCCTCGGACACCGCGTCGGCAGCCTTGGAGATGCCCGCGCCGAGCGCGATGGGGTTGGCGCCTGCGGCGACGTTGCGCAGACCCGCCTTGACCAGCGCCTGCGCCAGCACCGTCGCGGTGGTGGTGCCGTCGCCTGCGACGTCGTTTGTCTTGGTCGCGACCGATTTCACCAGCTGGGCGCCGAGGTTCTCGAACGGATCCTCCAGCTCGATCTCGCGGGCGATGGTCACGCCGTCGTTGGTGACCGTCGGCCCGCCCCACGACTTGGCCAGCACCACGTTCCGGCCGCGGGGGCCGAGGGTGACCCGCACCGTGTCGGCGAGCTTGTCTACGCCGGCTTCCATTGCGCGGCGCGCAGTTTCGTTGAACTCAATCTGCTTGCTCATGTTCTTCCTTAATAGACCGCGGTGAGCTGCAATTGCCTATGGACGCATGCCGCCCCGGAAATCACCCGCGAAGACGGGGATTCCCGGGGCGGAACACGGGTGCTTACTTGTTGACGACGGCCAGCACGTCGCGGGCCGACAGGATCAGGTACTCCTCGCCGTTGTACTTGATCTCGGTGCCGCCGTACTTGCTGTAGATGACGGTGTCGCCCTCGGAGACGTCCAGCGGGATTCGCTTCTCCCCGTCCTCATCCCAGCGGCCGGGGCCGACTGCGACGACGGTGCCTTCCTGCGGCTTCTCCTTGGCGGTGTCGGGGATGACCAGACCGGACGCGGTCGTGGTCTCGGCCTCGTTGGCCTGAACGAGGATCTTGTCCTCGAGTGGCTTGATATTCACGCTCGCCACGATGGAGCCCTCCACTAGTTCGGGTGTCGACCCGGAAGTCCCGGATCTCTCAGTTACCAGGTGTTCGGCATGGCGTCCGTGCCCACGCACCGTCGTCGCGGGTGCCGGCGCAGGGATTGGCCGCCTGCCACCTAGCACTCTATACACGAGAGTGCTAGCACTCAAGGGCGGGCCTCGACAAGATCAGGCCACCTGGCCCCGGACCACGGGCAGCCCCGGGTCACTGGCCACATCCAGGGGCGACGGCGGCGCGCCCGCCGCGATGAGATGAGCGGCGAACGACGCGATCATCGCGCCGTTGTCCGTGCAAAGACGTGGCCGCGGGACCCGCAGGGTCAGCCCGTTGGCCGCGCAGCGCTCCTCGGCCAGCTCGCGCAGCCGCGAGTTGGCGGCCACCCCGCCGCCGATCAACAACGTGTCGACCTCGAGTTCTTTGCACGCCCGCACGGCCTTGAGCGTCAGCACATCGGCCACCGCCTCCTGGAAGCCGGCCGCCACGTCAGCCGTCGACGCCTCGGGATGCGACTCCACATACCGCGCCACGGCGGTCTTGAGCCCGGAGAAGCTGAACGCGTACGGGTCGTCGCGCGAGCCGGTCATACCGCGAGGGAACACGATCGCGTCGCGATCTCCCTCGCGGGCCAACTCGTCGAGCACTCTGCCGCCGGGATAACCGAGGCCGAGCAGCCGCGCCACCTTGTCGTAGGCCTCCCCCGCGGCGTCGTCGACGGTGCTGCCCAGTTCGACGATCGGCTCGCCCAGCGACCGCACGTGCAGCAGGTTCGTGTGCCCACCCGACACCAGCAGCCCGATGCTCTCCGGCAAGGGGCCGTGGTCGTAGACGTCGGCGGCCAGGTGCCCGCCGAGGTGGTTTACGGCGTAGAACGGCACCTGCCACGCCGCCGAATATGCTTTGGCCGCAGCCACTCCCACGAGCAACGCGCCTGCCAGGCCGGGCCCGATCGTCGCCGCGACGATGTCCGGTTTGGTCACCTGGGCGGCCGCCAGCGCGCGGCGCATCGTCGGGCCCAGCGCCTCGAGGTGCGCGCGCGACGCAATCTCGGGGACGACGCCGCCGAAGCGGGCGTGTTCGTCGACGCTCGAGGCGACCTCGTCGGCGAGCAGCGTCACCGACCCGTCGGCATCCAAACGTGCGATGCCGACGCCGGTTTCGTCGCAGGAACTCTCAATGGCCAGGATGATCATGTCGAATCGCGCCTCATCGTATAGGCGTCGGCACCGCTGGCCCGGTAGTAACGCTTCCGGAGCCCGACGTTGACGAAGCCAAAGTTCTCATACAGTTTGATCGCGGCCTCGTTGTCCGTGCGGACCTCGAGGAAGACGGTGCCCTCCGCGGCGTGCTCGAGCAGTCCGGCGAGCATCCGGCTGCCGATACCCTGGCCCTGATAGGACGCATCGACACCGATCGTGTGAATCTCGTACTCGTACGGCTTCTTTCGGCCCAACCGGGCGATCCCGGCATACCCAACGACCTTGTCCCCGTCGCGCGCGGCGACGTAGCGGATGTGTTCGGCGGCGAGTTCGGCGCGGAAGGCGCGCTCGGGCCACGGGTCGTCCCCGTCGAACAGTTGGGCCTCCAGCTCGGCGCACCTGGCGGCGTCGGCGGGCCGCAACGGGCCGTACTCGATCATCGCTTCGCCGCCGGGGGTTTCGCGTCGGGCCGCCGCAGGTACAGCGGGATCAGCGGGGCAGGTGTGGCGGTCCAGTCGGGCACGGCGCGAACCAGACCCGCGACCGTCGGGTACACCGGCGGCCGGTCCAGCGCCTCTGCCGCACCGGGCACATCGGCTGGTGCGTTGACGGCCGGCCCGTCGATGCGCACACCGTCGCGGTAACGCGCCCAGTACACCTCGCGGCGACGCGCGTCGGTGACCACGAGCGCGTCGCCGGCAGTGTCGATACCGATCGCGTCCAGGCTGCACACACCGTGCACCGGCACACCGAGCGCATGGCCGTACGCGGCGGCGCTCGCCATGCCGACCCGCAGACCGGTGAACGGGCCTGGTCCGCATCCGACGACGACCGCGTCGAGATCGGTCACGCCCACCCCGGCATCAGCCAGCGCCCCAACGACGTTCGGGGTGAGTTGTTCGGCGTGCGCCCGCGGATCGACGGTGACGCGCTCGGCCAGCACCTCGAGCCCGTCGAGTCGCACGACGCCCGCCGTGACAGCGGGAGTGGCGGTGTCGACCGCCAGGATCAACACGGCGCGCTCCAATTCCACACCGCTGTGCGCACTTCGGTGTCGCGCGCGCGTTCGAGTCGCACGTCGAGATGGTTTTCCGAAAGCCGTTCGGCCAGGCCCTCGCCCCACTCCACCACCACGACGGCGGCGTCGAGGTCGGTGTCGAGGTCCAGCGAGTCCAGTTCGGCGAGCAGGTCGACCGACGCGTGATCGAGCAACCGGTACATGTCGACGTGGATCATGGCCGGAGCGCCCGGGCGGCGGGCCCGGTGAACCCGCGCCAGCACGAACGTCGGCGAGATGACGGCACCCTCGACGTCCAGCGCCTGGGCAATTCCCTTGGCGAACACTGTCTTTCCCGCACCGAGCGGACCGGACAGGACGACGACGTCACCTGCCCGCAGCTGTTCACCGAGTCGGGCGCCGAGCGCGACGGTGTCTTCGGCGGCGGGCAGCTCAGCGGTGCCCGCGCTGCGCTCAGCCATGGTTGCGGACCCTGTCGATGATGCGTCTGGTCAGTGCGACGAGTTTGGACGGCGTCGCGCGCTCGACCAGCCGCACGAGCGCCTCGTTGATCACCTCGGGTCGTTCGAGCTGCACGAGGTGGCCTGCGCCGCCGACGATCACGAGCTCGGCCTTCGGCAACGCCGCCGCCATGGCCTGGGAGTACTCCATCGGAGTCAGCAGGTCACGGTCGCCGCACGCGACGAGGGTCGGGATCTTCGCCAGGGTGGTCAGCCCTTCGTACTCGTCGTGCACCTCGAGCGCATGCAGGAACTCGACGAGTGTGGCGATCGGCGTGCCGTGCATCATCGTCTCGGAGAAGGCCACGACGCTGGGACTGATCTTCTCGTCGCCGTACGAGGCGGCGCGCAGGATCGGCGCGATCACCGACTTCGCCGCACCACGGGTGCGGTGCACCGTCTTCGGCGCGTACCGGACCGCGAACCGGACGGCTTCCAGCGCGGGGTTCTTCAGGATCTCGCCGAGCGGTGATCGCGAAACCCCTTCGGCCGCAGACGCGATGATCGCGGCGCCCACCACCCGCGTCGGATAGCGGTGCGGGAACTGCCGCGCATGCGACAGCACGGTCATGCCGCCCATCGAGTGCCCGACCAGCACCACTGGACCACGGGGTGCGACGACCGCCAGGACCGCCTCGAGGTCCCGACCGAGCTGGGAAACCGTGTAGGTCTCAGGCGGCGCCTCGTCCGACTGACCGTGGCCACGCTGGTCGTAGAACACCATGCGCACCTGATCGCCCCACTGCTCGGTCAACCGCAGACGCTGAAAGTAGAAGGCGCCCATCCGCAGACAGAATCCGTGCGCGAACAGAACCGTCAGCGCGGCGTCTTCGGGACCGACCTCCCGGACGGCAAGCGATACTCCGTCGGGGGTGGTGACGATGGAACTTCGGTCGGCGTCGAGAAGCTCGAAATCCTCGTCGCGGTACTGGTCATCGTCGGTGACGCGTCGGCGCAGTGAACGGGCGACCGACATTCCGGCGGCGCTGCCGACCGCGGTGAGCCCCGCCGCGCCCGCGAGCCAGCGGGCATGGGAGTCGCTGCCGGGAAGCGGAATATCTGCTTCGCTCAACGTTTTTCGACCGCCGATCCGGTGTAGGTGCGCACGAAACGGCCGCGGGGGCTGGTCACCACTTCGTAGTTGATGGTGCCGAGCAGATCGGCCCAGTCCTGCGCGGTCGGCTCGCCGCGCGTACCGGGCCCGAACAGGATCGCTTCGTCACCTTCGACGACTCCGCCGTCGGGTCCGAGGTCGACGACGAACTGGTCCATGCAGATCCGGCCGACGCCTCGCCGCAGCCGGCCGTTGATCAACACGTTGATGCGGTTGCCCAGGCTACGGAAGACACCGTCGGCGTATCCGACGGGTATGAGCGCCACCGTGGTGTCGCGGTCGGCGACCCACGTATGCCCGTAGGACACTCCGTCACCCGCCCGCAGCGAACGCACCAGTGTCACTGGGCATTTCAGTGTCATCGCGGGCCGCAGCCCCATGTTCCCACGTTCCGGTATCGGCGTCTGGCCGTACACCGCGATGCCGGGGCGCACCAGGTCGAACGCCAGGTCGGGGCGCGTCATCGCGGCCGGGCTGTTGCTCAGGTGCATGATCTGGAAGTGCACGCCCTGTTCGCTCGCGTACGCGCGCATCTCGCTGAGTCGTTGGCCTTGCCGGCCGTTGAGCGGGTTGTCGGGGTCGTCGCCGTGCACCAGATGCGACATCAGCCCGCGGACCGTGACCGCGCCGTCGGCCTCGGCCTGCCTGAGCGCGGCGATCAACGCCGGGTAGTCGGCCGGGCTCACACCGTTGCGGCTGAGCCCGGTGTCGGCCTTGACGGTGACCGAGGCGCTGCTTCCAGTCCGGTTGACCGCGTCGAGCAGCTCGCCGAGCTGGCGCACCGAGGAGACCGCGATCTGCACGTCGGCGGCCACTGCGGGCGCGAAGTCGGTGCCCGGCGGATGCAGCCACGCGAGCACCGGGGCGGTGAGGCCGTCAGCGCGCAGCGCCAGCGCCTCGGCGACGGTCGCGACGCCGAGCTCATCGGCGCCCGCCGCCAGCGCCGCCCGGCTGACCTGCGTGGCTCCGTGGCCGTAGCCGTCGGCTTTGACGACGACCATCACCGCAGCACTGCCCGCAAGGTCGCGCAGCAACCCCACGTTGTGGGCTATCGCGTCGAGGTCGACCACCGCCTGCGGGGCCGCGGTCGTCGACTCTGCCTGCAAGGTATCCATCCGGGCCGATTGTCCCAGACCGCCGATTCAGGCTGCGAACGTGCGGTCAGTGCGCGAACGGCTGCTGCTCGTCGAAGTGGCCCTGCGGCTTGAGCTCGTCGAGGTGGGTCAGCACGGTGGCCAGGTCGTCGTACAGCGCGCGCGCCAGGTCCGCGGAGAAACCCTCCCGCACCACGATGCGCAGCATCGTCACGTCGTCGGCGCCCTCGGGCATCGTGTAGGCGGGCACCTGCCAGCCGTAGGAGCGCAGCGCCTGGGACACGTCGAACTCGGTGTACCCGAAGTCGCCGGCCAGCTTGAAGCTGACCACCGGGATCGCCGATCCGTCGGCGACGACTTCGAAGTGCTTGCTCTCCCGAAGCCGGTCGCCGAGCCACCGCGCTGTCTGCGAAAGGCATTGCATCACTTGCGAATACCCCGCCCGGCCGAGACGCAGGAAGTTGTAGTACTGTCCGACGACCTGGTTGCCGGGCCGCGAGAAGTTCAGTGTGAACGTCGGCATGTCGCCGCCGAGGTAGTTGACGTGGAACACCAGCCCCTCGGGCAGGTACTCCGAATTGCGCCACACCACGAAGCCGATCCCCGGGTAGGTCAGGCCGTACTTGTGGCCGCTGACGTTGATCGACACGACGCGCGGCAGCCGGAAGTCCCACTCGAGGTCGGGATGGACGAACGGCACCACGAAGCCGCCGCTGGCCGCGTCGACGTGCACGGGGACGTCCAGTCCCCCGCCGGCTGCGAGGTCGTCGAGTGCGGCGCAGATCTCGCCGATCGGCTCCAGTTCGCCGGTGTAGGTGGTGCCGAGGATGGCCACCACCCCGATGGTGTCCTCGTCGATGTGGTCCAGCACCTGCTCGGGCGTGATGACGTAACGGTCCTCGGCCATCGGCAGGTACCGCGGTTCGACGTCGAAATAGCGGCAGAACTTCTCCCAGACCACCTGGACGTTGGCGCCCATCACGAGATTGGGAGTACGCCCCTTCCAGTCGTCGCCAACGCGCTCGCGCCACCGCCATTTCATCGCGAGCCCGGCGAGCATCACCGCCTCGCTGGAACCGATCGTCGAAACGCCGATCGCGCTCGACGGGTCGTCGTCGCGCAGGTCTTCGGCGTGGAACAGGTCGGCCACCATGCACACGCAGCGCTGCTCGATCGCGGCGGTCGCCGGGTACTCGTCCTTATCGATCATGTTCTTGTCGAAGGTCTCGGCCATCAGCCTCTCGGCTTGCGGGTCCATCCACGTCGTGACGAACGTCGCCAGGTTCAGCCGCGAGCTGCCGTCGAGCATGAGCTCGTCGTGGATGAAGCGGTACGCGGCATCGGGGTCCATCGCGTCATCGGGTAGCCGCAGGGAGGGCACCGGCGCCATCGCGAGCCGCCCGGTGTAGGCGGGGGCGATCTGCGGCACGTGACTGCGGTTGGGCGACATGACGGTTCCTCTCGTTACAGACTTGCGACGGCGGTTCGGATGTGTGCGAGGATGCGCGACGCCGAAGTCGGGGCGGGGCTCGGCCCGGGATCGCAGGCGGCCAGGTTCGCGGCGCGGGCGTGGACGAACGCCGCGGCTGCAGCGGCCTCGCCGGCCGGCAGACCCGCAGCCAGCAGCGCGCCGATGACCCCGGTGAGCACATCTCCGGATCCCGCTGTGGCAGCCCACGATTGGCCCGCCGCGTTGAGATACACCGGGCCGCCGGGCTCGGCGATGACGGTCACGTTGCCCTTCAGCAGCACGGTCACGCCGAGTCGGTCGGCCAGCTTTCGCGTCGCACCCACGCGGTCGTCGCCAGGCGGCGAACCGGTCAGGCGCGCGAACTCGCCGGCGTGCGGCGTCAGCACGGTCGGCGCCTCCCGGCCTTCGACGAGGTCGGGATGCGCGGCCAGGATGGTCAACCCGTCGGCATCGACGATCGTGGGCAACCCGCTCTCCAACGCGAACCACAGTGCCGTCGCGCCCCGGTCGTCGGTGCCCAGACCGGGCCCGACGGCCCACGCCTGCACTCGGCCCGAAGCGCTCGCGTTCGGCGCCGCGATCACCTCCGGCCACTGCGAAAGCACCTGCTGCCCAGCGCTTCCCGCGTAGCGGACCATGCCCGACGTTGCAGCGACCGCTGCCCCCGTGCACAGGACCGCAGCCCCTGGATAGGTTGCGGACCCCGCGAGGATCCCGGTGACCCCCTGGGTGTACTTGTCGTCCTTCGGGCCGGGCACCGGCCAGCGGGCGGCGACGTCGGCGGCGTCGAACGCCATCAGGCCGGAAGCCGGCAGGTCCAGTCCGATGTCGACCAACTCGACGCGGCCGCAATCGCCCAGCGCGTGAACGGGTTTCAGTCCACCGAACGTCACCGTCAAGGTGGCTCGCACATGCGGCCCGTCGGCGACGCCGGTCTGCACATCGACGCCGCTGGGGATGTCGACGGCGACCACGGGGATGCCCGCTGCTTCGACGGCGTCGAACACCTCGGCCGCATCCGGTCGCAACGATCCGGACCCGGAGATTCCCACCACGCCGTCGATCACCAGGTCCGCCTGCTGCGGGACGGCCTCGACGACGCGGCCGCCGGCGGCGGTGAACGCCGCGAGCGCGCTGCGGTTAGTGCGGTCGGGCTTCAGCAGGATCGTCGCTGCGGCGGCGCCGCGGCGGCGCAGGAACGTCGCGGCCCACAGCGCGTCACCGCCGTTGTCGCCGGAGCCGACCACCGCGCAGACATGCCGTCCGGCTATCCCACCGGTCCGCAACACCAGTTCGCGTGCGATCGCGACGGCGAGGGCGTTGGCGGCGCGGCGCATCAGGGCGCCGTCGGGCAGGGACGCCAGTAGCGGCGCTTCAGCCTCGCGGATCTGCTCGGCGGTGTAGTAGTGCCGCATCGTCACCCACGTTAGTGCGCCGCTCGCCTTCGGGACGCCGAAAGCGCCAGAGACTATTCGACGGTGACCGACTTGGCCAGGTTGCGTGGCTTGTCGACGTCGTAGCCGCGGGCCTGCGCGACACCGGCGGCGAACACCTGCAGCGGAATCGTCGACAGCAGTGGCTGGAAAAGAGTTGACACCGCCGGGATTTCGATCAGATGGTCGGCATACGGGCGCACCGTGTCATCGCCCTCCTCGGCGATGACGATGGTGACCGCGCCGCGGGCCTGGATCTCGCGGATGTTCGACAGCAATTTGGCGTGCAGCATCGGCGAGTTCTTCGGCGACGGCATCACGACGATGACAGGAAGATCGTCTTCAATCAGCGCGATCGGACCGTGTTTGAGTTCGCCCGCCGCGAAGCCCTCGGCGTGCATGTACGCCAGCTCCTTGAGCTTGAGCGCGCCTTCGAGCGCGACCGGATAGCCGACATGCCGGCCGAGGAACAACACGGTCTGCGACTGCGCGAAGCGGTGCGCCAACGCGCGGACCGGTTCGACCGTCTCCAGCACCCGGGCGACCAGATCGGGCATGGCCTCGAGTTCGCGGTACTCCCGCTCCACCTCGTCGGGGTATTTGGTACCGCGCGCCTGCGCCAGTGCAAGGCCCACAAGATAGTTGGCGGCGACCTGGGCGAGGAACGTCTTGGTCGACGCCACACCGATCTCCGGTCCGGCCCGGGTGTACAGCACCGCATCGCACTCTCGCGGAATCTGGCTGCCGTTGGTGTTGCAGATGGCCAGCACCTTGGCCTTCTGCTCCTTGGCGTGCCGCACGGCCTCTAGCGTGTCGGCGGTCTCCCCGGACTGCGAGATAGCGACCACCAGCGTGTGCTGGTCCAAAACCGGGTCGCGGTAACGGAATTCGCTGGCCAGTTCCGCTTCGACGGGCAGCCGGGTCCAGTGCTCGATCGCGTACTTGGCCAGCAGCCCGGAATGGTAGGCAGTGCCGCACGCGACCACGAACACCTTGTCGATTTCGCGCAGCTCCTGATCGGAGAGCCGCTGCTCGTCGAGCACGATGCGGTTGTCGGCGAAGTGGCCGAGCAGCGTGTCGGAGACGGCCGCGGGCTGCTCGGCGATCTCCTTGAGCATGAAGTACTCGTAGCCACCCTTTTCCGCTGCCGACGTGTCCCAGTCGATGTGGAAAGGACGGGCATTCGAGGCGCCGTCCACCCCGTGGAAATCGGTGATGCGGTAGCCGTCGGCGGTGACGACCACCGCCTGGTCCTGACCGAGTTCGACGGCGTCGCGGGTGTGTTCGATGAATGCGGCGACGTCGGAACCGACGAACATCTCGCCGTCGCCGACGCCGAGCACCAGGGGTGTGGAGCGGCGCGCCGCGACGATCGTGCCGGGGTCGTCGGCGTTGGCGAAGACCAGCGTGAAGTGCCCCTCCAACCGGCGCAGCACGGCCAGCACCGACGCGGGGAAGTCACCGGCGGTGTCGCCGTCGCGGTACTGCCGGGCGACCAGGTGCACTGCGACCTCGGTGTCGGTGTCGCTGGCGAACTCCACCCCGGACTCCTCGAGTTCGGCCCGCAGGGCGGCGTAGTTCTCGATGATGCCGTTGTGGACGACGGCGATCTTGCCCGCCGCGTCGCGGTGCGGGTGGGCGTTGCGGTCGGTGGGCCTGCCGTGCGTGGCCCAGCGCGTGTGCCCCAGGCCGGTGGTTCCCGTCAGCTCGTCCCGATCGGTCTCGGTCAGCGTGGCTTCCAGGTTGGCCAGCCGCCCGGCCCGGCGGCGGACGGTGAGCCCGCCGTGTCCGTCGAGCAGAGCGACTCCCGACGAGTCGTATCCGCGGTACTCCATCCGGCGCAGTGCGTCGACGACGATCTCGCAGGCAGGGCGCTGCCCGACGTAGCCGACGATTCCGCACATAGGCATTCAGGGTAGTGCAAGAGCCGCTCTGAGCCCTGTGGGCTACGGTCGTCTGGTGGCCAGCACGAAGAAGCTCTTCAAGGCTTTGACCCGCCGCGGCCCGCACCGCGTTTTGCGCGGTGACCTGGCGTTCGCCGGCCTTCCCGGCGTCCTGTACACCCCCGAAGCCGGTTTGAACCTACCCGGTGTCGCATTCGGTCACGACTGGCTCGCGGCCGCGGAACGGTACGAGGGGACGCTGGAGCATCTGGCGTCGTGGGGCATCGTCGCCGCGGCGCCGGCGACCGAGACAGGTCTGGCGCCGTCGGTCCTCAATCTGGCGTATGACCTGGGCACCGCGCTCGACATCATCTCCGGCGTCCGGCTCGGCCCAGGCGAGATCAGCGTGCACCCGACCAAGCTCGGCGTCCTCGGGCACGGGTTCGGCGGCTCGGCGGCGGTGTTCGCGGCGGCCGGCATGCCCGCCAAACCGAAGTCCGTGGTTGCGATCTTCCCCACAATCTCCGCGCCGCCCGCCGAGGAGCCCGCAGCGGCGCTGCAGGTTCCCGGGCTGGTGCTGAGCGGGCCGGGAGACCCGATGACGCTGCGGTCCAATGCCGTGGAACTCGCACGCGCCTGGAAGACGGCGACCCTGCGCACCGTCAACAAGGCCAAGCCGGGTGGCTTGATCGAAGGCCGCCGACTGGCTCGGGCCGTCGGTCTGCCGGGTGCCGACCGCAGCACACAGAAGGTGGTGCGGGCGCTGATCACCGGATACCTGCTGCACACCCTGACCGGCGACAAGGCTTACCGGGACTTCGCCGATGCGGGGGCAGCGTTGCCGAAGGCGCCGACGGTCGACCCGTTCGCCGACGACCCAGTTGCGCTGGAGAACAAGGTCGTCGCGCTGCTGAAGCCCTGAGCGGTGCCAACCAACCGGTTGGGTGTATAACCTTTTGATGCGGACCGGGATCTTCCTCAACTACACCGACGGCTTCCTGCAGGCGGTCGATCAGGTCGTCGAGCTCGAGAAGGTCGGGGTGGACCTGGCCCTGGTGGCCGAGGCGTACTCCTACGACGCGATCAGCCAGCTCGGTTTCCTGGCCGCGAGGACCTCGACCATGGAACTGGGCACCGGCGTGGTGCCGATCTACATCCGCACCCCCACCTTGCTGGCGATGTCGGCCGCGGGGCTGGACTACGTCTCGGGCGGGCGCTTCCGGCTCGGCATCGGAACCTCCGGGCCGCAGGTGATGGAAGGCTTCCACGGCGTGCCGTTCGATGCGCCACTGGGACGCACCCGCGAAGTGGTCGAGATCTGCAGGCAGGTGTGGCGCCGCGAGCGCGTGCAGTTCGACGGCAAGCACTACCGGATTCCGCTACCCGCCGACCAGGGCACCGGACTGGGCAAGCCGTTGAAGTTGATCAATCATCCTGTCCGCGAGCGTATCCCGATCACCATTGCCGCTCTCGGGCCGAAGAACGTCGAACTCACCGCGGAGATCGCCGAAGGCTGGCAACCGGTGTTCTTCTATCCGGAGCACGCCGACGAGGTGTGGGGTGAGGCGCTGCGGGCCGGCTTCGGCCGACGCGATCCGTCGCTGGGCCCGCTGGATGTGATGGTCAGCGCGCCGCTGGCGATCGGCGAGGACGTCGACGACCGGTTGTCCTGGGTGAAGCCGCAGCTGGCGCTCTACATCGGCGGAATGGGCGCCCGGGGACGTAACTTCTACCACAATCTGGCCACCCGCTATGGCTACGGTGAAGTTGCCGACGTGATCCAGGACCTCTACCTGTCCGGCAAGAAAACCGAGGCCATCGCGGCGGTACCGGATGACTTGGTGCGCAACGTGTCGCTGGTCGGTCCGCGGGCATTCGTCCAGGAGCGCATCGCCGCCTTCTCGGAAGCGGGCGCGACGACGCTACTGCTGCAACCGCTTTCAGCTGACCGCGGCGAAACCGTGAGGTTCGTCGAGCAATTGCGCGAGCTGCTTCCGTAGCGGATTTCCGGGATGTGGCGGCATCCCTGTACAGTGGGTGCAGCGGCATCGTCTGTTCTGCCTCTTGCCGCATCTCGATCGTCACACCGAGCGCCGCGGATCCTCCGCGCCGGGCAGGACGACCACACTGAACTTTCGGAGCTTTTACTTGTCTGTGCAAATCCCCAGTGGCACAAGCGTGCCCACATTCGCCGACCTCGGCCTACCACAAGCCGTCGTCGCCACCCTTGCCGAAAACGGCATAACCTCCCCCTTCCCCATCCAGGCCGCGACGCTGCCGGATTCGCTGGCCGGTCGCGACGTCCTCGGCCGCGGCCGCACCGGGTCCGGCAAGACCTATGCGTTTCTGTTGCCCGTCGTGGCGAGGCTCACAGCGAGCCGGACCAAGCGCGTTCCCGGCCGCCCGCGTGCGCTGATTCTCGCGCCCACCCGTGAACTGGCCGCTCAGATCAGCGACTCCCTGGCTCCGCTGGCCGCGGCCACCGATCTGCGATCGGTGACGATCATCGGTGGTGTCGGGCCCAACCCGCAGATCCAAGCGCTGCGCCGAGGTGTCGACATCGTGATCGCCTGCCCCGGCAGGCTCGAAGACCACGTCAAGTCGCGCCACGCCGACCTGTCGGCTGTGGAGATCACCGTGCTCGACGAGGCCGACCACATGGCCGACCTCGGTTTCCTCCCCCCGGTGAAACGACTGCTGGACAAGACACCCCGCGGCGGCCAGCGGATGCTGTTCTCGGCGACGCTCGACGGTGGCGTCGATGTCCTCGTGAAGAGGTACCTCACCAATCCCGTTGTGCAAAGCGTTGATTCGGAGCAGTCGCCGGTCACCGCCATGGTGCACCACGTCTTGCACGTCGAGAAGGCGGCTCGGCTCAACGTGCTGGCAGACCTTGCCGCGTCGCCGGGCCGGACGATCGTGTTCGCGCGCACCAAACACGGCGCCAAGAACCTTGCCCGCCAGTTGAATTCGCGCGGTGTGCCCGCAGTTGAGTTGCACGGCAACCTGTCGCAGAACGCGCGGACGCGGAATCTGTCCGCGTTCTCTGACGGTTCGGCCACGGTGCTGGTGGCGACGGACATCGCCGCGCGTGGCATCCATGTCGACGACGTGGGCCTCGTCGTGCACGCCGATCCACCGGTCGAGCACAAGGCGTATCTGCACCGGTCGGGCCGGACCGCACGAGCCGGGGCCGACGGCACGGTCGTGACGCTGATGCTCGATGAGCAGGTCTCCGATGTGCGGCAGTTGACGCGCAAGGCCGGGGTGAAGCCGACGGTCACGCGATTCAGCGGTTCGTCGCATCCGGTGCTTCACGAGATTTCGCCGGGCGAGCGGACGTTCGGAGATCCGATCGTCGCCACCCGGCCGGAGCCCACGAAGCCACGGCAACCCGCCCCGGCCAAGGGCCAGCGGTCGCGTCGCCGCCGCCCGTCGCGGACGAGGCGCCCGGCCAACGCCTAGCTGCGGCGAGTCGCCGCAATCACTGCGGTATGAACCGTCAGAATTGTGGGTATTCAGGTCTCACTCTCGAAAGAGGTGCAGCGATGAACTCCGAAACATACGGGCTGCAGAACACGACCAGAGTTTGTGTGCGGCCCCCGAGATCACATCTGTCGGCCCACCGCCGGACAACCACAAGAGCAGGGTTCGCAGAGGTCCTGCGGCGCAGGCGCCACCGGGTCGTTCATCCGTGGTGTGAGCACTGCGGCACGACCCATCGCGACGGCGTGGTCGCCGCCGAGTGCGTCCGCCTGCTGGTCAGCCGCCCCGACTAGGCGTCACTCACCAACCTGAGGCAGTTCGTCGGCGGCGATCTGGCACGGTGTGCCGGCGTCGGACGGCAGCGGTTCGGGCGCCGGGGCGACGGTCAGCGGCTCTGCCGGCGGCGGGGCCGGCGTTGCAGCGGGCTCGCCGGGCGGCGCTTCCGGAGCGGCAGCCTCGGACTCCGGCGGGCAGTCGGTCGCGGCGGCAGGGTCGACCGGCTCCATATCCTCGTCTACGTTCTCTGTGTCCTCCTCGCTCGGCTCATCGGGTTCGTCCTCTTCGCTCTCCTCTTCGCTCTCGTCTTCGCCCTCGACGTCCGGCTCCTCGACGTCCAGCGCGTCGTCGGCTCCTCGTGGGTCCTCGAGTGAACCCTCGCCCAGCAATCCGCCCAGCATGTCGCCCAGCTGCTGGCCGAAGCTCGACAAGCCGCCGCCGCCCATGCCGGGCAAACTGCCGCCGAGCGACGGCAGCGAAGGACTGGCCGCCGGTTGCGCCATCATGGGATCGGCGGGTGCCGCCCCCACATATGGCGCCGGCGCCGCGGTCGTTGAGGGAAGCGTTGTAGGAGCCGGCGCACTCCACGCTGCCGGGGCGACGGGCACCGGTCCCGCGGGCGCCGGGCTCGCGGCCGGCGCTGGTGCTGACGCTGGCGCGGAGGCGGTTCCCGCGAGGGCCGTCGTGGGGTTGTCGGCCGCGGGTGGGGTCGATTCCGGTCCGATGTCGCCGGGCACTTCGAATTTCGGTTCCGGTTCGGAAGCCAGCTCCTCCGTCGCCGCCTCATAGGCCGCTTCGACCGCGTCAACCGCTGCCCGCATAGCGGCCAGCCACTGGCCGCCGATCACGTTGTCCACGAACGGTTTCACTTCGTGGTCGACCAGCTCGCTGGCCACTGCCCGGTCACCGGCGCCCGTGGTGACGGTGTGCGACGCGGCCAGCCAATCCGCCCGCCGAGCCTGCACGCCGTCGCCGACTTCCAGCACGGTCGCCACCTTGCCGTCGACGGCCCGCCACAGCCGGTCACGCAGGTCCGAATAGGCGTTCGCTGCGGCCCGGACGGCGACCGCTGCAGCGGCCGCCGCCTCGCCGTGACGCCGCAGAAACTCATGCGCCGCGTGCGCGCCGGCGCCCTGCCACGCCGTTGCGAGCGCGCTCAATTGGGTCTGCTGGCGGGCGAGCGCATCGTCGGCTGCCGCCGCTGCCGCTTGCAGCGCGCCGCAATCCGCGTCGAGAGCACGCAGGTCCATACCGTCTTCGTTGGCGTACCAGTCGCGCACCTGCGCCGGGTGCGCCGTCAGGTCCGGATGCTGGTAACCCAGACACTGGCACGCCTGCGCGTACTGCTGGAAATCGGCGACGGCAGGCCCGCCGTCCGCCAAACGCGCTGCCGCGTCGAATGTTTCGGCCATCGTCACACCAGCCGGCGCGCTGCATACACGTCGGCCTCGACGTACCGATCAGCAGAGACCCTGAGCACCGCGGCGATCTCCGCCGACGCCCGCGACCACTGCCGCAGCCCGCTCACGACGTCCTCGACCGCTGACCGCACCGCGTCCCCATGCGCGACGTATGACCGGCCTGCGCCGGCGCCGTCGAACGTCAACTCGCCCAGATGCGTTCGCACTGCCCCGTCGATGAGGCCGGCGACCAGCTCGTACTGCCCTGCGATGCTCAGCAGCGCAGCGGCATCGACGCGGGATGCTTCCCTTGCTCCCATGTATGACTTGGACGCGCGGGCAGGCCCGCAGGTTCCATCGTCAGCGTTGGGCGCTGACCTGCTCGGCGACTCGCGCCGCCAGCTGCCGCGCGGTGTCTTCGTCGGCCGCCTCCACCATCACGCGCACGACCTGTTCGGTTCCCGATGGGCGCAACAAGATTCGACCGGTGTCGCCGAGTTCCGCTTCGACCTCGGCGACAGCGCTGCGGACCGACGGGGCGTCGGCGACCGTCGCTTTGTCGGCCACCGCGACGTTGATCAGTACCTGCGGCAAGGTCCGCATCGGCGAAGCGAGCGCGGCCAGCGAGGTGCGGGTCTGCGCCATTCGCGACATCAACCGCAGCCCGGTGACGATGCCGTCGCCCGTCGTGCCCATCGCCGGCATGACGATGTGGCCGGACTGCTCGCCACCCAGCGCGTAGCCTCCGGCGCGCAGTTCCTCCAGCACATACCGGTCCCCCACGCTGGTGGTGCGGACCTCGATCCCTGCCGCCCGCATGGCCAGATGCAGGCCGAGGTTGCTCATCACGGTCGCCACCAGAGTGTTCGACGTCAGTTCGCCGCTCTCCTGCATGGCCAGGGCCAGGATCACCATGATCGCGTCCCCGTCGATCACCTGGCCCTGGGCGTCGACGGCGAGGCACCGGTCGGCATCGCCGTCGTGCGCGAGCCCGATGTCGGCCCCGTACGACACGACCGCGGACCGCAGCGTCTCCATGTGAGTGGATCCACAGCGGTCGTTGATGTTCAGGCCGTCCGGAGCGGCGTTGATCGTGATGACGTTGGCCCCCGCGGCACGGTAGGCATGCGGCGCGGCGGCCCACGCGGCGCCGTTGGCGCAGTCGACCACGACCGTGAGCTCGTCCAATCGCGTGGTGACGGCCTTGCCGACGTGGCGCAGGTAGCGGTCGAGTGCGTCCTGCGCGTCGACCACGCGACCGATCGCGGCGCCCGTCGGCCTGCTCTGTGAACCCTGGGTGACCAGTTCTTCGATCCTGTCCTCGGTGGCGTCGTCGAGCTTGTGCCCGCCGGGACCGAAGATCTTGATGCCGTTGTCGGGCATCGGGTTGTGTGAGGCGCTGATCATCACGCCGAAGTCGGCGTCGTAGGCGCTGGTCAGGTAGGCGACTGCCGGTGTCGGCAGGACTCCGACCCGCAGCGCGTCGACACCCTCGCTTGCCAGACCCGCGATGACGGCGGCTTCGAGCATCTCCCCGCTGGCGCGCGGGTCGCGGCCGACGACGGCCACCCGACGAGCGTGGCCGCCGGTGCTGCCCAACCGACGCGCCGCCGCGGAGCCGAGCGCCAGCGCCAGCTCAGCAGTCAGGTCCTGGTTGGCGATGCCGCGCACTCCGTCGGTGCCGAACAGTCGAGGCATGCCGACAAACTTCTCATAACTGGGCGCCGCAGAGCCAACCGCGGCGGTCGACGGCCATGCCGTCGCCGAATCGGTATCCGGGCGCGACGCGCCACCCGCGCCCAGCCGACGCGTTGAATACAAAACCGCCGGGCATGCGATGCACACCCGGCGGTTTCGCGGCTTGGTCAGCGCTTGCTGTACTGAGGCGCCTTGCGGGCCTTCTTCAGGCCGTACTTCTTGCGCTCGATGGCCCGCGGGTCGCGGGTCAGGAAGCCGGCCTTCTTCAGGGCAGGCCGGTCCTCCGGCTGCACCAGGATCAGCGCACGGGCGATCGCCAGGCGCAACGCGCCGGCCTGGCCGGACGGGCCGCCGCCGTCGAGGTGCGCGTAGATGTCGAAGCTCTCCAGCCGATCCACGGTGACCAGCGGAGCCTTGATGAGCTGCTGGTGGACCTTGTTCGGGAAGTAGTCCTCGAGGCTGCGGCCGTCGAGGTTGAACTGGCCGGTGCCGGGGACCAGCCGAACGCGGACCACGGCCTCCTTGCGGCGGCCCACGGTCTGGATCGGGCGGTCGATGAAGACCGGTTCGCGTGGAGTCGCCTCTGCGGTCGCCTCGGTCACGGCTTCGGTGGTGTCGTCGGTTGTCTCGACTGGCTGGGTCACTGGGCCACCTGCTTGATCTCGTACGGAATCGGCTGCTGGGCGGTATGCGGATGATCCGGACCGACGTAGACCCGCAGCTTCTTCTGGATCTGCCGGCCCAGCTTGGTGTGCGGGATCATGCCCAGGATCGCCCGCTCGACGACCCGGTCGGCGTGCTTTTCCATCTCGTCACCGAGCGAGCGCTTGCGCAGACCGCCGGGATAACCCGAGTGGCGGTAGGCGAACTTCTTCTGCAGCTTGTCGCCACCGATGGCGACCTTGTCGGCGTTGATGACGATGACGAAATCGCCACCGTCGACGTTCGGGGTGAATGTCGGCTTGTGCTTGCCACGCAGCAGATTCGCTGCCGCGACGGCGAGCCGGCCGAGCACCACGTCGGTGGCGTCGATGACGTACCACGAACGTGTGGTGTCACCCGCCTTCGGCGTGTACGTAGGCACAGCGCTACCTTCCTTTTTGCCCTGTCGGGTTTCGGATCCCGGTGACCCGGGTGCCGGTCAGGCGATATGCGGCGAGTTTTCTCGGCGACCGACGTTGACCCGAGAACCCGTGCTTTCCGCACGCCAACGAGGCAGCTTACCTGCGGGCGTCGTCGCAGGTCAAAACGGTGCATCACCGGGCCTACGGCGCGGTACAAACATAGGGAAACCCCTGATTCCTTTTCGTCTCCGTCGCCTTAGCGTCTCCGCGGGGCCGCCGGCATGTCGGCCGGCCCCGCAACCGCAATTTCGAGAACGCTGGAGTGAGAATGATTCGTGGTCTGATCGTCGCCGCATTCGTCATCGCCGCAACCGCGGCCGGTGCAGCGACCGCATCTGCCGACGTCTACTACAAGAACTGCACCGCTGCCCGCGAGGCCGGCGCGGCACCGATCATGCAGGGCGAGGACGGCTACGCCGCGCACCTCGACCGCGACGGCGACGGCATCGCCTGCGAGTAAGGGTTGTGCGCCACCGTGGCCGCTCTCCTCGGCCACGGTGGCGCGAACCGTGCGTGCCCTTCGGCTCCCCTCCAGTCGGGCCCGCACCGGATTCACGGGGCTATGCGCCCCAGGCACTCGCGGCCCTGCGGTCGGTCGCGGCGACGTCCTCGGCGCCGTCGCGAACCGCATTGCCGAGGCTGATCAAAATGTCGTTGAGCGCAGCGGCCGCCTGATCCCACCTCGCCTGCTCGATCCGGTAGGCGTCGGCGGCCTGGCGGGTCCACACTTCCCGCAGCGGCGCGATCTGAGCCCGCAGGTCGTCGAGGGCGGCGTTCAGCCGGGCCGAGGTACTGTGGATCTCCTGCCGAACGGCGTACTCGATCTCGTCGAAGTTGTACGACAACACGTGACTCATCACGACTCCTTCAGAGCTGGTGGGCGACGGCACCGATTTGGTGCGAATGGCTTTCGGTGGCCTCGCGCAGGGTCTGCTCGTTGAGCCGGATGGTCTCGGCGATCCGTTGCAGCGAGCCGTGAAGCTTCAGCGATTCGGTGTTCCACCGGTCGACGACATCACGGAAGCGGGTCGCCGCGACGCCGCCCCACACCGAGGCAGGCACCGCGGTCATTCGGCCGATGAACGACTGCAGCATCGCGCGCATCTCCTCGTTGCGGGCGTCCGTGTTGTTCGCGACAGCGGTCATCAGGTCGAAATCGGTGTGCAGTGAACCGCTTTGCGGTGTCGTCATGAGCATCCTTTCGGCGTCTCTTTGCGATGGCTCTGACTGATACGACGCACCAGGCGAGTGTCCGGTTCCATCGACTTCACGAGACCGCGTGTGCAGAGCTGATCACCCGGTCGCACACCTCGCGCACGCTGGACTCCCGACCGGGTGCGCTCTGGCAGCCGATCGCGATCCGGACACCGTCGTCGACGAGCACCGTCCACGCGACGTGATGGTCTGCTCGCAGCTCCCGATACGTCACCGCACTGCGGCCGGCCCGAGCGCCGGAGGCGTCGAACTCGACGAAGACATCCCCCGGTTCGTCAGCGAGCGCGGTTCGCAACGCTGCTGCGGTCTGCGCCAGGTCGGTTTGCGGTCCGCCAACCGACTGCGTGAGGTGCAGCGATACGTCGTCCGACGGTGACGTGATCTCGAGCCGGGCCGATCCCGGGCCTGACGTGATTCGTTGCACCGGCCAGGCGGCGGGCACCATCACCTCGACGCGGCCCTCCACCAAGACCCTCGCCGCGGAGTCCGGTGGGTCAGCGGCCACGCGGAACCCGAGTGCGCCGCAGACTGTCGCGGTGACCGCGACAGCGCCGAACCTGACCGCCGCAGCACGCCGTTTGTCTCTGTGCGGACCCGTGATCTCGTCGTCGGGCGAGGCCAGCCGTGCGGCGCCTCGACGCACCGCATCGTCCTCGATGATGCGGGCCGAAACACCTTTCGCCCGTAGTTGTTTGAGAATGCCGCTCACCAGATGGTCGGCCTGCATGCTCGTCGGCGCGTCGACCAATACGGGCCCGGCCACCCCAACTGCTGCGGCCACCTTGTCGCCCACGTCGGGGCCGAGATTGGAAACGACGACCGCACGCGCCCCGACTCTGGTGACGACGAGGAGCTCCGGGGCGACCTCGACGACGGTCGCACGTGTTTCCGCCTGCAGCGCCTCGGTCCGGCCGATCACCTCGACGACCGTCGCGACTTGTTGCGCCGCCGTCCGCAGCCGGTCGATTCGCGCGCTCGGCCACCCCGTCGGGTATACGAGGATTATCGCGTCAGCAGCCGCTGCTGCGTCACGTAGCAGCGCGGTCCACAGCTCCGGTACGGATACCGGGCGTTCGTCGAGCAGCGCCAGCTCGTCGTCAATGGCTTCCAGCGCGACCGAAACCATCTGGGCCTCAACGCGATTGGCGCCTCGCACCGCGGTCGGACCGACTTCGACGACGACCGGGCTCACGGCGGCTCGGTCCAACCAACCTGAATCAGTCGCTCGCCGCCGCCTCGGGTGATCAACGTGCCGCGTCCCGGTGGTTGCGCTGACGGCCGGACTGAGCCCAGGAGTACACCGTCCTCGTTGCTGGTGCTCATCACCAGGCCCATGCAGCCGAGTTCGCGCATCCTCGCCAGCACCGGGTCGAACATCGCCCGGGCCGCGCCACCGGACCGGCGCGCGACGACGACGTGCAGTCCGAGATCCTGTGCGTGCGGCAAGAAGTCGGCGAGCGGGGCCAACGGGTTGCCGGTCGATGCGGCGACCAGGTCGTAGTCGTCGACGACGAGGAACAACTCCGGGCCCGACCACCACGACCGGTCCCGCAATTGTTGTTGTGTCACGTCCTCACCGGGCATGCGCGCCTGCAGTGTGGCGAGCAGTTTCGGCAGTCGCGTGCTCAGCGCCACCGGCGAGGCGGCGTATCCGCACAGGTGCGCGGTTTCGACGACCCCGAGCAGGGAGCGCCTGAAGTCGACGATCTCCAGCAGTGCCCGATCGGCGCTGCGGGTCCGGACGATTTCGTTACACAGCAGCCGCAGCAGTGCGGTCTTTCCGCAACCGGGCTCACCCAACACGAGCAGGTGCGACTGCTCGGCGAAATCCACTGTCACCGGCTCGAGTTCGCGTTCATCCACGCCGATGAGCAGATGGTCCGAGTCTTTGCGGCGCGGCATCGATGTGACGAGTTCGGCGTGCTTCGCCAGCGTCGGGAGCAGTTCGATGCGCGGCGCGCCCTGTCCTGCCCATCGCTGCCGGTGGCGGTCGACGGTCGCACCGACCGCATCGGACAGACCGGCCACGTCGCGTACGCCGTCCCAACGGGGCAGCGCCATCACCATCTCGCGCCCTTCGGCGGTGATGCCCCGGCCTGGCGGCGCGGTGGTCAGCGCGCGCGCCCGCCGCCGATCCATCTCCGACTCGGCCGGGTCGCCGAGGCGTAGTTCTATCCGGGTCGCCATCTGGTCTTTGAGCGCTGGGCGCAGCTCGGCCCACCGCGACGCCGTCACGACGACGTGCACGCCGAACGCGAGCCCCTGCGCGGCGATCACGGTGATCGGCGCTTCCAAGCCTTCGAACTGCTGACGCAAATGGGCCCAGCCGTCGACGACCAGGAACACGTCGCCGTAGCGGTCCTCGGTTGCGTCCGGGTCGCCCGCGGCGCGCCGGGCGCGGTATTCGGCCATCGAGTCGATGCCCAGATTCCTGAAGCGGTCCTCCCGCTGTCGGATCAACGATTCGAGCACGGTAACGGTGCGGCGGCACAGATCGGCATCTGTTCGACCGGCCACCGATCCCACGTGCGGCAGACCGCTCAGGCTGCTCAGCGCACCGCCACCGAAGTCGAAGCAGTAGAAGCCGATCTCGGTCGGACCGTGCATCTCCGCGAGAGCCAGCATCAGCGTTCGCACGGCGGTCGACTTTCCCGACTGGGACGCACCGATGATCGCGCAGTTGCTCGCCGCCAGCCGTGCTGTCAGCAGGTCGCGACGTTGTTCGAACGGGTTGTCCGCCAGCCCGATCGGGGCGTCCAGCTGCTGGCGGCCGCCGGGGTGCCCGAGCAGGCCGAGTGTCGGGGGTGCGTCCAACGGTGGCAGCCACACCGGATGCGCGGCCTGCCCTCGGCCGCCGACTCGGTCCAGGACGGCGCCCAACAGGGTCGGCGTCGGTCTGTGTTCCGACGGCAGCTCCGCATGCTGGGCGACCGGTGCGGCGGTGAACAGCATCGGCACACACGGCTCGGTCCGGGGTTGCGCGCAGGCCCCGGAGACGAAAGCGGTGTGGAAGCGGGTCAGGTCACCGGCAGCGGTCTTCAAGAAAGCCGCGCCGGGAACGCCGGGCAGCGAATGGGCGTCAGCCACGCCCAGCACGGCCCGAGATTCACTGGCGGAGAAGGTCTTGAGACAGATCCGATACGACAGATGGGTGTCCAGGCCACGCAGCCTGCCTTCGTCGAGTCGCTGACTCGCCAACAGCAGGTGGATGCCCAGCGATCTGCCCACTCTGCCGATCGCCGTGAACAGGTCGGCGAAGTCTGGGTGCTGGCTGAGGAGCTCGGAGAATTCGTCGACGACGACGAACAGGGCCGGTAACGGTGGTAGTGACGCCCCGCTCGCCCGAGCCTGGGCGTAGTCCGTCACGTTGGCGAAATTGCCTGCCGCGCGAAGCAATTCCTGTCGGCGATGCACCTCGCCGGCGAGCGCGTCGTTCATGCGGGCGACCAGGTGGGCCTCGTCGGCGAGGTTGGTGATCACCGCGGCGACGTGCCGCGCGCACTCCAACCCGAGAAACGTTGCGCCGCCCTTGAAATCGATCAGCACGAGGTTGAGAACATCCGGTGGGTGGATGGTGATCATGCCGAGCACCAGGGTGCGAAGCAGTTCGGACTTCCCGGAGCCAGTCGCCCCGACACAGAGGCCGTGCGGACCGATGCCGTTGCGCGCAGCCTCGTTGATGTCGATGCGCACCGGTGCGCCGTCGGTGGTGACGCCGATGGGCACCGGCTGAATCCCACGGGGTCGGGTCCAGATCTCTTCGGCGTTGATCTGGCCGGGCCGCTCGAAGCCCAGCAGATCGAGCCAACTACGGGACGGCGACGCAGGGAGCGCGCTGCTCGCAGCGACCGCGTAGTGAGCCGCCAGCCGCCGAGCGCACATGGCTGCCTGCACCGGTGTCAAACAGTCGGGCTGCCAGCTCACCTCGGACTCATTGGTGCTCAACAACAGCCGGTCGACGTCGACGTCCGCGTACACGACGCGGGGCGATCCCTCGTCGCGAACCGGCCCGATCTCGACGAGCGTGACGCCGCCGGTTATCCCTTCGACGTCGGGCGGCGCCGCGCCGTCGACGATCGCGACGATGTGCAGATCTGCGGAGTCGTACAGCGAATATCGATGATGTGGTAGCCATTTCAGCCAGTCCCACTCACCGCGTCGTGACGGGGCGGCCACCGCGACGACCGCTACGTGACCGGGAGCATGGAAGGCGGCCAACTGGCACACCATCGCACGCACCAAACCCCGAGCTTGCCCTTCGTCACCGCCGACCGCTATCACGCTGTGCCGCCGCAACCCGACCACAACCGGCTGGCGCTCCACGACCGAACGCTGACGAATCAAGGCGCGCACCGCGGACACCGTCACGGGATCCCGCTCGTCGACCGGGCCGTAGTCGGGCGCCACCAGTGGCGTGGCCAACGGCTGGTCACCGATGCCGACCCGGACACAGCAGAACTCGTCGTCATCGGGGCGCCGCTCCCCGATCCGGTTGTCCCCCAACGTCCACAAAGACTCGGCGGCGGGATGGCGCCAGTGCTGTGAGCGGTGCTGGTCCACCGCCGCGGTCACCACGTCGTCGTCCAGGCGGTCAAGGTAGCGCAGGTAATCGCGCCGGTTGCCGTCGATCTCGGCGAACCGGCCGGCGCCGCCTCGAAGCCCGTAAGCCACGGTGCCGAGAACAGACATCAACATCATCACCGGGAAGAACATGAACATCGGTCCGCGGCCCGCGCCGGACCCGGACGTGAAGTAGACAGCCATCATGCTGACGGCGGCGACCAGCATGGCCACCGGCAACAGCCGGGCGACAGCATTGCTTGGCGCCGCTTTCGGCAGCGCCGGAGGTGGTTTCACCTCGACGCTGCACGGCTGACGAGAAAACTCCATCGCCGAAATAGACGCCGCGTAGCCCGATTCGGTTCCATCCCCAGCCGGAACAATCAGTGCATCCACGACCCCGCGGACGGCGTTACGGTGAGCGCACCGGCGTCATTCGGAGGGATGTTTTGAACGCTTCACTGTGCCGGGTCACCGTGCACGTCGACGGCCCACACACAGCGCAGACAGTCGATGTGGCGCTGCCGAGTCGCGCCTGCCTCGGCGACATGCTGCCGTCGCTTGTTGAACTCATCCAAGTCGATCACCGACAGAGCGCGCAGCGCTGGCGGCTTCTCCGAGTCGACGGAGCTTCACTCGACGAGTCGCTGAGCCTGCGGGACAATGAGGTTCGCGACGGTGACGTTCTGTGGCTCACCACCGAGGACGTTTCGGCACCGGTCTTCTTCGACTGCGACGCGAGCCGTACGGCGGCCCGCCTTGCACCCCCTGCAGGTGGCGTACCGCAGCCGTTGTGCGCTGTCGCGAGCGTGGTCGCCGCAGCGGTCGGCGCGGTTGCGATCATCTGCTCGGCACGCGCGGGCGTCGGTATGGCGCCGGTTGCGACCGCCGCGGGGCTCAGTGGCGCAGCCATCCTGGCGTCGGTCGTGGCCCAGCGCCAGCGTCGCCAGAAACCACTACGCCTCGGGCTGAACGCAATTGCCGTGCTGATGGCCGCCGCCGGGGGTGCTGTCGCTGTTCCCGTCGGCCCACTCCCGGCACACCTGCTACTGACCTCGAGCGCCGCCCTGGTCGTAGCGGTTCTGCTTCTGCGGCTCAGCTTCTGTTGGGAGCTGACCGGCATCGTCACCACCGCGCTGCTGTGTGCCGCGGCGTCGGGGGTTGCCACCACGGGCAGTCTCGACAGCGTCTCCACGGGTGTACTGCTGGCCACATCGGCGCTCGCGACGTTTGGCGTCGCTGCGCGGCTGGCGATTCAGTTCACTCGCCTCGGCCCCGCGGCGCCCGATGCGGAAGACATCGGATGTCGGTCCGGCGTCGAGGAAAGCCGGGTGACGATCGCCCACGACACACTGACAGGAATCGTGGCGGGCGCAGGACTGGCTGCGCTCGTCGGCAGTGTGCTCGTCGGCAGCCGGGTAGCCGAACGCTCGTTCGCTGCAATTGCTTTCGAGATCGCCGTGGGCGCCGCGATGCTGCTGCGCGCCCGCACCCACATCGGGACCGTCCGGCGCACCACGCTGACGGCGTGCGGATTCGCCGTCCTCATCGCCGGTTTGGCGGCCGCGGTGGCCGTGGCTCCACAGCACGGCTACATGTTCGGCGCACTCGCCTGTCTCCTGGCGACCGGCGCGCTGATCCCCCTTCTCGGTCACACACCGCCCCTGCTGGTGCGCCGAGCCGTCGAACTGGCCGAGTACGCGGCGTTGGCGGCGGTGATACCGCTCGGTTGTTGGATCACCGGCGTTTTCGACTTCGTCCGGAACTCGGCGCTGACGTGATGTCGATCGGCACACGGATGCTCGGCATCGCGCTTCCCGCCGCATTCGTGTTCGCTCCCCCGGCCGTCGTGCCGAAGGCGGCCGCGACAACGCCGCCGGCAGTCGACGACTCGCTGCTGCCCAAGTCGCAGTCACCCGCACCGCCGACACGCACCGAGCAGACCGAGCAATGCGCTGCATCGCTCGGCGATTCGGTACCAGCCGACGCCGGTGGCCAACTCGACGACTTGGATCTGCCGTCAGTGTGGCGGCTGACGCGCGGCGCGGGGCAGACAGTCGCGGTGATCGACACCGGGGTGGCGCGCCATCGGCTGTTGCCTCATCTCGTTCCCGGTGGCGACTTCGTCTCAAGCAGTGACGGCACCGAGGACTGCGATGGACACGGCACGATCGTCGCAGGGATCATCGGCGCCACGGCGGATCGCGAGACCGCGAACCGGTTCAGCGGCGTCGCTCCGGACGCCGCGATTGTCGGTATCCGGCAGTCCAGCAACAAGTTCCGTGCAGCAGACAACACGACCGGCTCCGGTTTCGGCGACGTCGACACCCTCGCCAGGGCGGTGCGTACGGCAGCGGACATGGGCGCGACCGTCATCAACATCTCGACCGTAGCCTGCGTCGCCGCCGACGCCGTCCTGGATGACCGAGCCTTGGGCGCGGCTCTGGCGTACGCGGTCGACGTGAAGAACGTCGTCGTCGTGGCCGCCGCGGGCAATGTCGGTGCGCCCGGGCAATGTCGGGACCAGAATCCCACTCATCCGGGCCGGCCGGACTGGGACGACGTCAAGGTGGTGGCGAGCCCCGCCTGGTATGACGACTACGTGCTGACGGTCGGGTCGATCGCCCCGGACGGGCGACCGTCGGACTTCAGCCTCGCCGGCCCCTGGGTCGACGTCGCCGCGGCGGGCGAGAAAGTGATCTCACTCGATCGCGACGGCGAGGGGCTGGTCGCCAAAACAGCGACCTCGGCCGGTGAGCAACCGATCGCCGGAACCAGCTACGCCGCACCCGTCGTCGCCGGCCTCGTGGCGCTGGTTCGGGCACGATCACCACAGTTGACCGCCCGGCAAGTGATGCGCCGCATCGAGGAGACGGCGCGGCACCCCGCCGCGGGATGGGATCCCGTCGTGGGGCACGGAGTCGTCGACGTGCTGGGGGCGGTGACGGGCGGCCCGCGACCCATCGAAAAAGCGGATCGGGTCACGGCCGTGGCGTTTCCGGCGTCCACCGCGCCCGATCAGCGACCTGCCCTCATCGCGCTACGCGGCGCCGCCATCTGCCTGGCGGTTATCCTCGCTGTAGCCGCAACCACGTTGTGCCGCAGGCGGTTACGGAACGACAAGGCCGTCCCGCGCGACTGAGGCCGCCGCCACACTCAGCTCCGGCCCCCGCGGTAGCCGCGCCAGCACCGGCCACGGTGCAGGCACCGGCTCCCCGAGCAACCCCAGCCGCTCGGCCGTTTTCTCGTCACGGATACCGAAGACCACACCGTTGTCATCGACCAGGTACAGGGTTCCGCTCCGCGCGCCGTCGCCGCTGACGCCGACCGCCCGCACGTACGCGCTGCGCCCACCGGCCAGGGAAAAGCCGTCGATGCCGGCGGCGGCCGAGTCGCCCTGCGCCAACTGAATGGTCCGCGCAACTTCGTACCCGGGCATCGAGTCGGCGCTCACCACCTCTGCGGCAACGGAATTCGAGCCGTTCGCCCACCGCCACTGCCCGCACAGCACGGGATCGTCGGCGACGCCCGCGCGCGCGGGGAAATCCGCAACCGGCAGCTCGTCGACAACCGGGACCGCGCCGATGACACCGGGGTCGACGGTTGCAATCTCGCGTGCCTGCTGAGCCTGAGTGAACAGGATGAGGTCGGCGGCCACAGCTCCTATCCGCTGCACACCTGTCGCGAGCACCACGTAGAGCTCCGCGAAATCCGTTCGCGGGACACGGACCACAGCGCCCACACGCAACCCGCGTAGCGACGCCTGCGCACCGGCGTTGCGGATGTACGGCGCTGCGATCTCCGCAACCTCCGGCAACATGTCCAGAACCGCACGCGAGACGGGCCGCGGCACAACGCCCTCCACCCGAAGCGCACGGACGACGGCGGGGTTGCGCAGGTCGACTCGCGCGCGCCGCCCGTCGAACAGCAGATACGTTGTCGCGGCGCCTTCGTCCACGACGCTGACCAGTACGCTGCGGCGGGCGGCACGGGCATCGTCGACCCGCCCCACCAGTACGGTGGTCGCCGATGACGCGTCGTCGCAGACGAGCCAGCCGGACTCGTCCGCGGTCAACGGCGTTCCGATCGTGTCGGGTGCGCCCGGAATCCCCAGCGTCGCTCCGCGCGGCGCGGCACTGACGGCTGAGGCGCTGACGAGCTGCGGCTTCGCGGTCGAACCCGTGATGAGCCGCGCCGACGCGAGGTTCAGCGCTGGATGCAAAGTGTGATCGACGCGTACGTAGAGTGCGCCGGTATCACGCACCAAAACGATCGGCTCATCGCCGAGCGTCCCGCGCGGCGCAACGAACGCCAGCACGGCGCAAGCCCCGATCGCGATGGCCGTCAGGACCGCCCCGGCGAGCATCGAAAGCGACTGTGCTCGCATCGGATCATCGAACATTCCGACGTCGCCACGGACGAGCGCGTGCTGCATTCGCCGCAGCAGGAAGCGGTGTGCGCTGAGCTGCAGTCCGTTGGTCGATCGCCCTGTCATCACTCCCCCGCCGTCAGCCTAAGGCTCGCGGGCAGGCGCAGCGATCACCGTTTTCGTCGCCCCAGAGGGGCCGGACGAGCAAACCGTTGGCCGACAGGCCCCCGGATATGTGAGTATGTCGGCGTGACTTTGCTGCGCGAAACGGCCCGGTTCGCGGCCGCCGTGGCCGCCACCGTCGCGGTCGTCGGCGGCGGGGCGCCGTCAGCGACCGCCCAACCCGGCCCTCCGCCCGGGCCGGTCAACCCGGGATACGGCTACGGTTCTGCCAGCTCCGACTGCGCCGATGTCGAGGTGATCTTCGCCCGCGGCACCGACGACACCCCCGGCCTCGGCACACCGGGATCCGCGTTCGCCAATGCGCTGCGGAGCTTGATCGGCAACCGCAGCCTCACCACCTACGCGGTCAACTACCCCGCTTCCTACGATTTCCTGGCCGCCGCAGACGGGGCGACCGACGCCGCCAACCGGGTCGCGATGATGTCGCAGCAGTGCCCGACGACGCGCCTGGTGCTCGGCGGCTACTCGCAGGGGGCGGCCGTCATCGACATGCTGGCCGGTGTGCCGCCGCTCGGCAACAAGATCGGCTCGATCGGGTCGGCGCCGCCGCTGCCCCAGAGCCTGGTGTCGAACGTGGCGGCCGTCGCGGTGTTCGGCAACCCGGCGACGAAGTTCAGCAACCCGATCACCAGTTCCGTGTTCGCCGGCAGGGCGATCGATCTGTGCAAGGACGGCGACCCGATTTGCTCGCGTGGCCGCAACCCCTTCGCTCACAACGACTACGTGAGCGCCGGGCTGGTCCAGCAGGCGGCGAACTTCGTCGCGGGTCTGGTCTGAACCTCGACGGCAAATTCTCTTGCCGACGCGTCGATTCCATCCGTTAAGATCGGCGGGGTGCAAAGTGATCTTGTTCGTCGTTGGGGCCGTCGGGGGACGTTGCTCGCAGGGGCAGTCGTACTCGCCGCGGCCGGACTCGTCGCGCCCGCCACCACCAACCGGCCCGCGGCCACACCCGTCGCCGCCGCGCAATCGTGCCCACAGGTCGAGCTGATCTTCGCGCGCGGGCGCACCGAAGCGCCCGGCGCGGGCGTGATCGGTAACGCGCTCATCAGCGCCCTGCGCAACAAGACCGACAAGAACGTCAGCCTCTACGCCGTGAACTACCCCGCCGACTACGAGGTGGACATCGGCGCGAACGACATGAGCTCGCGCATCCAGGACATGGTCGCGCGCTGCCCCGACACCCGGCTGGTGCTGGGCGGCTATTCGCTGGGCGCTGCGGTCACCGACGTCGTGGTGGCCGCGCCCATTTCGGCGTTCGGCTTCAAAAAGCCGCTGCCGCCGGGAATGGACACTCACATCGCGGCCATCGCGTTGTTCGGCAACGGGGCCGCGTGGGTGGGCCCGATCACCAATTTCAGCCCGCTGTACCGAGAGCGCACGATCGAGCTCTGCCACGGTGCGGACCCGATCTGCAACCCGGCCGAACCCAAGACGTGGGAAGGTAACTGGCCCGACCACGCCGCGCGGGCCTACGTCAACGCCGGCATGGTCAACCAGGCGGCCGATTTCATCGCCGGCCGTATCTGACCGGAATCACCGGCGCAGGTCCCGAGTGACCTCATTGCGCGCCGCGAGATCTTCGTCAGCCGGATAGTCGACGCCGACGAGCGTCAGGCCCTGCGGCGGCGCCGCCGCGAACTCGCTCGAGCGTCGATCGGCGTTCAGCAACGTCGCGCACCAACCGGTTTCGCGACGGTGCTCGCCGACCGCCAGCAGTGCACCGACCAGCGACCGGACCATCGACCAGCAGAACGCGTCGGCACTCACATGAGCGGTGACGCGTGTCCCCTCGCTCGACCAGTCCAGCCGCTGCAGTTCGCGAATCGTGGTGGCGCCTTCGCGGTGCCGGCAGAACGCAGCGAAGTCATGCAGCCCCAACAACTCCCGAGACGCCTCGGTCATCGCGGCCACATCGAGGGGGCGCGGCCACGCGGTGACGTAGCGCGCGTCGTGCGGCTCGACGCCGTAGGGCGCCGTCGACAGCCGGTAGACGTAGTGGCGGCGCAGCGCCGAGAACCGGGCATCGAAACCAGGAGCCGCCCGCGCAACGTCGAGCACCCGGACGTCCGGCGGCAGGAAGCGCCCGAGCCGTCGCACCAGCGCGAGGAACTCGCTCTCGTCGCGGCGCGGCACGCGCGGAAACGCGTTGGGCAGAGCGCTTTCCGGCACGTCGATATGGGCGACCTGGCCGGTGGCGTGCACTCCGGCATCGGTGCGCCCCGCTCCGCGCACGATCACCCGCGTGCGGAACACGGTCGATAGCGCACCTTCCAGAACACCGGCGACCGTGCGCTGCCCGGCCTGTACGGCCCAGCCGGCGAAATCTGTTCCGTCGTAAGCGATATCGAGCCGGAGACGAACGAGCCCGCCACCGGAGTCGATGGCGGGCCCGTCACTCACGTCGCTAGGACTTGTCGGCATCCTCGTCGGATTCGGCTTCCCCGGAGTCGGCCTCGGCCTCGGCGGCCTGGGCCTCCTCGATCGCGGCGTCCTCTTCCTCGACGGCCTCCTCGACCGACTCGACCTCCGTGGGGCCTTCTGCCGCTTCCGGCTCCACAGCAGCCTGCGGTGCCGCGGCGGCAGCAACCGGCTGCTCGGCCTTCTTCGAGCCGCCCGAACTCGGCCCGGTGTCGCCGCCGGAGCGGCTCCGGCGGGCCCTATTCGCCTCCGACGTGACCGTCTTCTCCCGCACCAGCTCGATGACCGCCATCGGCGCGTTGTCGCCCTTGCGGTTCTCGACCTTGATGATGCGGGTGTAGCCGCCGTTGCGGTCGGCGAAGAACGGACCGATCTCGGCGAACAGCACGTGCACGATGTCCTTGTCGCGGATCTTCTTCATCACCTCACGCCGGTTGTGCAGCGTGCCCTTCTTCGCGTGCGTGATGAGCTTCTCCGCGTACGGCCGCAACGCCCGGGCCTTCGGCTCGGTCGTCTTGATCCGGCCGTGCTCGAACAGCGAAGTGGCCAGATTGGCCAGGATCGCCTTCTGGTGCGAGGACGACCCGCCGAGGCGAGGGCCCTTGGTGGGCTTAGGCATTTTGAACCTCAGGCATTGCGACTTCTCCTAAATGGGGCCGGCCCCCGTATCAGGTAGGACCGGGACGGATTCTTCTAGAGCTGTTCGGTTTCGGCGTAGTCCTGGTTGTCGTCAGCCTCGTAGGCCGAGTCGTAACCGGCGTCGCTGTTCCAGGTGCCGGTGGCGACGTCGTAACCGGCGACCTCGGACGGATCGAACGTGGCCGGGCTGTCCTTCAGCGACAGACCCAGCTGGTGCAGCTTGATCTTCACCTCGTCGATGGACTTCTGGCCGAAGTTACGGATGTCCAGCAGGTCGGACTCCGTGCGGGCGACCAACTCGCCCACCGTGTGCACACCCTCGCGCTTGAGGCAGTTGTACGACCGCACCGTGAGGTCCAGGTCGTCGATCGGCAGCGCGAACGAAGCGATGTGGTCGGCCTCGGCCGGCGACGGGCCGATCTCGATGCCCTCCGCCTCGACGTTGAGTTCCCTTGCCAGACCGAACAATTCGACCAGCGTCTTACCGGCCGACGCCAGCGCGTCGCGCGGCGTGATCGAGTTCTTGGTCTCGACGTCGAGGATCAGCTTGTCGAAGTCGGTACGCTGCTCGACGCGAGTGGCCTCCACCTTGTAGGTGACCTTGAGCACCGGCGAATAGATCGAATCGACCGGGATGCGGCCGATCTCGGCACCGGAGGCCTTGTTCTGCACGGCGGGAACGTAGCCGCGGCCACGCTCGACGACGAGCTCGACCTCGAGCTTGCCCTTCTCGTTGAGGGTGGCGATGTGCATCTCGGGGTTGTGCACCGTCACGCCCGCAGGCGGAACGATGTCGCCCGCGGTGACCTCGCCCGGGCCCTGCTTGCGCAGATACATGGTGACCGGCTCGTCCTCCTCGGACGACACCACCAGGCCCTTGAGGTTCAGGATGATGTCGGTGACGTCCTCCTTGACGCCCGGCACCGTCGTGAACTCGTGCAGCACACCGTCGATGCGGATGCTGGTGACCGCCGCGCCCGGGATGGACGACAGCAGCGTGCGCCGAAGCGAATTGCCAAGGGTGTAACCGAAACCGGGCTCCAGCGGCTCGATAACGAACTGAGAGCGGTTCTCGGCCTTGACATCTTCGGACAGAGTGGGGCGCTGAGAGATCAGCATGTGTTTCTTTCCTCCTTCACGGCACCCGCTATTTGATGCCGCGTATCCCAAACCGCCATCCGGGCGGCGGGAAGTCTTACTTCGAGTAGAGCTCGACGATCAGCTGCTCGGAGAGCGGGACGTCGATCTGTGCGCGCTCCGGCAACTGGTGCACCAGGATGCGCTGGCGTTCGCCGACGACCTGCAGCCACGCCGGGATCGGCCGGTCGCCTGCGGTCTCCCGCGCGATCACGAACGGATCGGTGTTCAGCGACTTCTCTTTGACGTCGACGATGTCGTACTGCGACACCCGGTAGCTCGGGATGTCGACCTTGACGCCGTTGACCGTGAAGTGGCCGTGGCTGACCAGCTGGCGGGCCATCCGGCGGGTGCGCGCCAGGCCGGCGCGGTACACCACGTTGTCCAGCCGGCTCTCCAAGATGCGCAGCAGGTTGTCGCCGGTCTTACCGGGCTGACGCACCGCCTCGTCGTAGTAACGACGGAACTGCTTTTCCATCACGCCGTAGGTGAAGCGGGCCTTCTGCTTCTCCTGCAGCTGCAGGCGGTACTCGCTCTCCTTGATCCGCGCGCGACCGTGCTGGCCGGGCGGGTAAGGACGCTTCTCGAACGACTGATCGCCGCCGACCAGGTCGACGCCGAGGCGGCGCGACTTACGGGTCGCGGGTCCGGTGTAACGAGCCATCTATCTCTCCTCCTAGACCCGGCGCCGCTTCGGCGGACGGCAGCCGTTGTGCGGCTGCG
Organism: Mycobacterium sp. E740; assembly: GCF_001672895.1. Classification (GTDB taxonomy): domain Bacteria; phylum Actinomycetota; class Actinomycetes; order Mycobacteriales; family Mycobacteriaceae; genus Mycobacterium. The sequence goes on along the minus strand of NZ_LZKP01000113.1, from coordinate 16,251 downwards.
GTGTGACATCGGCGATCGCGCCGACCTCGAGGCCGGCGGCCTGCAGCGATCGGATCGCGGTCTCGCGGCCCGAGCCCGGGCCCTTGACGAACACATCGACCTTCTTGACGCCGTGTTCCTGCGCCTTGCGCGCCGCGTTCTCGGCGGCCAGCTGCGCGGCGAACGGCGTCGACTTACGCGAGCCCTTGAAGCCCACGTGGCCCGACGACGCCCACGCGATGACGTTGCCCTGCGGATCGGTGATCGTCACGATCGTGTTGTTGAACGTGCTCTTGATGTGCGCGGCGCCGTGCGGGACGTTCTTCTTTTCCCTGCGACGGGTCTTCTGCCCCTTCTTCGGGCCTGCCGTCTTCTTAGCTGGAGGCATCTACTTACCTGGCCTTCTTCTTACCCGCGATGGTGCGCTTCGGGCCCTTGCGGGTGCGCGCGTTGGTCTTGGTCCGCTGGCCGCGCACCGGCAGGCCACGGCGGTGCCGCAGACCCTGGTAGCAGCCGATCTCGATCTTGCGGCGGATGTCGGCCTGCACCTCGCGGCGCAGATCGCCCTCCACCTTGAGGTTGGCTTCGATGTAGTCGCGCAGCTGGGTCACCTGATCATCGGTCAGGTCCTTCGTGCGCAGGTCCCGGCTGATGCCGGTGGCGTCCAGGATCTCCTGGGAACGGGTACGGCCGACGCCGTAGATATAGGTAAGGGCGATCTCCATGCGCTTATCGCGCGGGAGGTCGACGCCCACGAGACGTGCCATCAGGCAGTGTTCCTTCTGCTATGCGGAGGTCTGGTCCCAGTCCGTTCCCGCCGTTCGTAGACCGCGGGGTCCGGCCTCCGTGCCGGACGTCGGTGAGCGGCGCATCCGCTCAGTGGTACTGGGGTTTCGTCATTCAGTTGTGTTTGCGCCCTAGCCTTGCCGCTGCTTGTGGCGCGGATCGGAGCAGATCACCATGACCCGCCCATGCCGACGGATCACCCTGCACTTGTCGCAGATGGGCTTGACGCTCGGGTTCACCTTCACGGCTCGTTCGATCCTTCTTGGTCTAGTTACTTGTACCGGTAAACGATGCGGCCCCGGGACAGGTCGTAGGGAGACAACTCCACCACGACGCGGTCCTCGGGCAGGATGCGGATGTAGTGCTGCCGCATCTTGCCGCTGATGTGGGCGAGCACCTTGTGTCCGTTCTCCAGCTCAATGCGGAACATCGCATTGGGCAGGGGTTCGACCACGCGGCCCTCGACCTCGATGGCACCGTCTTTCTTGGCCATGTCCTCCGTTGTCCTTGAGTTGGCGCCCTGGTTCGGCGCAGCATTCGCTTCGACTACAAAACGTGAGCCAGTAGCCAGAAATTCCAGGACAGGGGCACGCAAGAGCCGGCGCGAGCACCGCACCGTTGGTCCATGCTACCCGCTGGGAGCGCTCGCCCCAAAATCGCCGAACCAGCACCTCACAGCGGTCGGCCTCACCACCATATCCGCTGGACGGCGCGCGCATACTTGATCTCGATGACCGGCCCCTCGCCCCAGCCACGCAGACCAGCGATCCTCACCGTCGACGACGACCCCGCAGTGTCTCGCGCCGTCGCGCGCGACCTACGCCGCCATTACGGCGAGCGGTATCGCATCGTGCGTGCCGAGTCCGGCGCGGACGCGATCGAGACCATCAAGGAACTCAAGCTGCGCGGCGACACGGTGGCGGTGTTCGTCGCCGACTACCGCATGCCCCAGATGAGCGGCATCGAGTTCCTCGAGAAGGCCATGGACTTCTTCCCGCTCGCGCGGCGCGTGCTGCTGACCGCCTACGCCGACACGCACGCCGCGATCGATGCGATCAACGTCGTCGACCTGGACCACTACCTGCTCAAGCCGTGGGACCCGCCGGAGGAGAAGCTCTATCCCGTACTCGACGGCCTGCTCGAGGAGTGGCGGGCCGTCGGCGACCGCGCCATGCCGTACACGAAGGTGATCGGCCATCGCTACAGCGACCGCTCCTGGGAGGTGCGCCAATTCCTGGCCCGCAACGAGTACCCGTTCCGGTCGGTCGACGCCGAGAGCCCGAAGGGCCGCCAACTGCTGGAGGCCGCCGGTCAGGACGCAAGCCGGCTCCCGGTCGTCGTCACCGAAAAGGGTGAGACGCTCGTCGAGCCGTCGGACGTCGAACTGGCCACGCTGCTCGGCCTGTCGACAGACCCACAACTGGAGATGTACGACCTCGCGGTCATCGGCGGCGGACCGGCGGGGCTGGCCGCCGCGGTCTACGGCGCCTCGGAGGGCCTCAGGACGGTGCTGATCGAGAAGGCGACGACGGGCGGGCAGGCCGGCCGTAGTTCGAAGATCGAGAACTACCTCGGCTTCGAGAACGGAGTCTCCGGCGCCAACCTCACCACGACGGCACGCCGGCAGGCGGAGCGGTTCGGTGCCGAGGTCATCACGACCCAGGAGGCGGGCCGTCTCAAGGCGGGCGGGGTGGGCGCCGCCCACTCCGTGCGGCTCAACGACGACAAGACCATCGGAGCGCGCGCGGTCATCCTCGCCACCGGCGTCGACTACCGCCAACTCGAGATCACCGGGTGCCACGACGGCGACCCGGCCGGCAACTTCATCGGCCGCGGGGTGTACTACGGCGCCTCGGTCTCCGACAACAACGAGTGTGCGGGCGAGGACGTCTACATCGTCGGCGGCGCGAACTCCGCCGCCCAGGCAGCGATGTTCATGTCGCAGACGGCCAAGTCGGTGACGATGGTGGTTCGCGGCCCGTCACTGGAGGCGGGCATGTCGCACTATCTCGTCGACCGGATCAACAGGACCGCGAACATCACGGTGCGGACCTGCACGGAGGTGGTGGACACCGTCGCCGAAGACGACCATCTGTCGGGTCTGGTGCTGCTCGACAAGCGCACCGAAGAGACCGAGACGGTGCGCTGCGACCGGATGTGCTGCTTCATCGGTGCGATACCGCGTACCGAGTGGCTCGAGGAAGCGGGAATAGCCCGCGACGATCACGGCTTCATCCTGTCGGGGCCGGATTTGCGGGACAAGGTCGGCTGGACCCTGGACCGTCCGCCGCACCATCTGGAGACGAGCGTGCCGGGAGTGTTCGTGGCAGGAGACGTGCGGTCCGAATCGGCCAAGCGGGTCGCCGCGGCGGTCGGCGAAGGCTCGATGGCGGTGATGTTGGTGCATCGATACCTGGCCGAAGCATGATCGCCGGCACCGCCGGCGGGGCATGATCGTCGGCACCGCCGGTGGGCGTCAGAGAGGACGAGCGATGGGTTCGGACAACGGAGAAGAGTGCCTGCGCGAGGAGCTGCGGACCCTGTTCCTCTTCGAGCACCTGACCGATGAGCAGCTCGACATGCTCTGCGCCGACGGCCACATCGAGACGTTCCCCGCCGGTCCGATCTGCCTGGAAGGCGAACCGGCGACCTGCTTCTACGTGATGATCGACGGCGAACTGATCATGTCGAAGCGCTCCGGCGGTCTCGACATCGAGACCGGTCGCACGTCGCAGCGGGGGGTCTACTTCGGCGCCTGGTCGGCGTATGTACCCGGCGAGGAGCACATCTACGAGGCGTCGGTGCGGCTGACCAAGCCGTCACGCTGCTTCGTGCTCGATGCGGACGCGTTCGCGCGATTCATGCAGTCACAGTTCCCCATGGCCGTTCACCTGCTGGAGGGTCACAAGGTCGGCGGTCGGCGCCAGCGCCAGATCATCGGGCAGCGGGAGAAACTGCTCGCCCTCGGCACCATTACGGCAGGGCTCACCCATCAGCTGAACAATCCGGCGGCAGCCACGGCCCGCGCAGTGGCCGATCTCCGCGAGACCGTCGGCAAGATGCGGCACAAGCTCTCGATGCTGGCCGACGGCAAGTTCAGCCCAGAGGCCTTGCGCGTGCTGATCCGCATCCAGGACGAGGTCGCCGAACAGGTGGCCAAGAACAGAGATGTGGAACTCTCGGCGCTGGAAGCCTCCGACCGCGAGGACGCGATCGGGGACTGGTTGGAGGAGCACGGGATAACGAGCGCCTGGGAGTACGCGCCGACGTTCGTCGAGGCCGGCCTCGACACCGACTGGCTGGAACGGATCTCGGCCGCGGTGGACGAGGTCGATGCGACGGCATCGCTGCAGAGCGCGATCGGGTGGTTGAAGTACACGATCGACAACGAACTGCGGATGACCGAGATCGCCGAGGCCAGTAAACGCATTTCGACGCTGCTCGCGGGCGCCAAGCAGTACTCGCAGATGGACCGCGGTGCCTACCAGAGCGCCGACGTCCACGAGTTGCTCCGCAGCACGATCATGATGTTCGGGAACAAGATCGGCCACCCGGGCAAAGGCAAGCCGGTCACGATCGTCAAGGAGATGGACAAGACCCTGCCCGAATTGCAGTGCTACCCAGCCGATCTCAACCAGGTTTGGACGAACATCATCGAAAACGCGATCCAGGCCATGGCCGGCCAGGGCACCCTGACGATCCGGACGGCCCGCGAGAACGAGCAGATGATCCGGGTCGAGATCTGCGACGACGGGCCAGGCATCCCCGAGGACATCATCGACCGGATCTTCACCCCGTTCTTCACCACCAAACCCTTCGGTGAAGGCACCGGCTTCGGCCTCGACCTGGTGTGGCGCATCGTCGTCGAAAAGCACGGCGGCAACATCTCGGTGCAGTCGCAGCCCGGCGACACCCGGTTCATCGTCTGCCTTCCGCTGGTGGCGCCGGCGCCGACGGACCCCACCCCGGGCGAACTCGCCGCGGCGGGAAGGGAATAGCGGCCGTGACGAAACCCGATCTCGGCGCCTACGGCGCTTTCGGCCACCACTCGATGTGGCAGCGACTCAGCGCAGACCAGCTGCGCGCGATCGAAGACCTCGGCTACGGGGCGATCTGGGCGGGTGGCTCGCCGGCGGCCGAATTGGCTTGGGTCGAGCCAATTCTCGAGGCGACGGACAGGCTCAAGCTCGCGACCGGCATCGTCAACATCTGGACCGCTCACGCCGGACCCGTCAGCGAGTCCTTTCACCGCATCGACGGCGCCTACCCCGGCCGGTTCCTGCTCGGAATCGGGGTCGGCCACCCCGAGGCGCACACCGAGTACAAGAAGCCGTACGACGCGCTCACCGAGTACCTCGACAAGCTCGACGAGTACGGGGTTCCGAAGGACCGGCGGGTGGTCGCCGCCCTGGGCCCGCGGGTACTCGAGCTCTCGGCGCAGCGCTCCGCGGGCGCGCATCCTTACCTGACGACACCCGAGCACACCGCCCAAGCACGCAAACTGATCGGCCCTGAGGCGTTCATCGCGCCGGAACACAAAGTCGTGCTGACACAGGACGCGGACAAGGCTCGGGCGGTCGGCCGCAAGGCGCTGTCCATCTATCTCAACCTGCAGAACTACCTAAACAACTGGAAGCGGCTCGGGTTCACCGACGACGACGTCGCCAAGCCCAGCAGCGATCGCCTCGTCGATGCCGTGGTCGCCTACGGCAGCGTCGACTCCATCGCCGAACGACTGAAAGAACACATCGACGCGGGCGCCGACCACGTGCCCGTTCAGGTGCTCACCGGAGTTGACAAGCTGGTGGATGCGCTTGCCGAACTCGCCGGGCCGCTCGGCCTGACGTGACCTCATCACCAAAGGGATCTGCATGACTGAGCTCAAGCCTGCACTCGGCCGTTACGGCGTCTGGACCTTCGGCGCACCGAAACCCGATCAGGCGGCCGAGATCGAGAACCTCGGCTACGGCGCGGTGTGGATCGGCGGATCGCCTGCAGGGAACCTCGAATACGTCGAGCCCATCCTCGAGCGGACTGAGAACCTCCAAGTCGCCACCGGCATCATCAACGTCTGGAGGGCGCCGGCCGACGAGGTCGCCGAGGCGTACCACCGCATCGAGGACGCCTACCCGGGTCGGTTCCTGCTCGGCGTCGGCATCGGTCATCCCGAACACACCGAGGAGTACCGCAAACCCTACGACGTGCTGGTCGAGTACCTCGACGCGCTCGACGCCGCGAAGGTCCCGACGAGCCGCCGCGTGATCGCCGCCCTGGGGCCGAAGGTGCTTGCGCTGGCCGCGCAGCGCAGCGCGGGGGCACACCCGTACCTGACGACGCCCCAGCACACCGGAGAGGCGCGAAACCTGTTGGGCCCCACGGTATTCCTTGCTCCCGAACACAAAGTAGTGCTGGCCCGGGACGCCGAGGCGTCCCGCAAGATCGGCCGCGACACCGTCGACTTCTACCTGAACCTGTCGAACTACATCAACAACTGGAAGCGGTTGGGGTTCACCGACGACGACGTCGCCAAGCCCGGCAGTGACCGGCTGATCGACGCGGTCGTCGCGCACGGCACCACCGAGGCGATCGCCGCGCGGCTCAACGAGCACCTCGATGCGGGCGCCGACCACGTCGCGATCCAGGTGCTCGGCGGATGGGACGCGCTGTTGCCGACGCTGACCGAACTGGCGGGCCCGCTGGGGCTGTCCAGCTGACGAACTGAGTCTCCTGCAGGGGTCCTTGCATCGGCCAATACCCCATTACTAGGATATGCAACTATCTATCAGCGAAGGGCACGCTCATGACCACCCAGATCCCCCACTTCATCAACGGCCAGCGCACGAATGGCCAGTCGAGCCGCACCGCCGACGTGCTCAACCCCAGCACGGGCGACGTTCAGGCGCAGGTCATGATGGCCAACGCGGCCGACGTCGACGCGGCGGTCAGCGGCGCCGCCGAAGCGCAGCAGGCGTGGGCCGCGTGGAACCCCCAGCGACGTGCCCGCGTGCTGATGAAGTTCATCGAGCTGGTCAACCAGAACGCCGACGAGCTCGCCGAGTTGCTTTCTCTCGAGCACGGCAAGACTCACGCCGACTCCCTCGGCGACATCCAGCGCGGGTTGGAAGTCATCGAGTTCTCCGTCGGCATCCCGCATCTGCTCAAGGGCGAATACACCGAGGGCGCAGGCCCAGGCATCGACGTGTACTCCCTGCGTCAGCCGCTCGGCGTGGTCGCAGGCATCACGCCGTTCAACTTCCCCGCCATGATCCCGCTGTGGAAGGCCGGGCCCGCGTTGGCTTGTGGCAACGCGTTCATCCTCAAGCCCTCCGAGCGTGACCCGTCGGTTCCGCTTCGGCTCGCCGAGTTGTTCCTCGAGGCGGGCCTGCCCGCGGGCGTGTTCCAGGTGGTGCAGGGCGACAAGGAAGCCGTCGACGCGATCCTCGAACACCCGGCGATCCAGGCGGTCGGGTTCGTGGGCAGCTCCGACATCGCGCAGTACATCTACTCGACGGCGACCGCGAACGGTAAACGCGCACAGTGCTTCGGCGGTGCGAAGAACCACATGATCGTGATGCCCGACGCCGACCTCGACCAAGCCGTCGACGCTCTGATCGGTGCCGGTTACGGCAGCGCAGGCGAGCGTTGCATGGCCATCAGCGTGGCGGTCCCGGTGGGTGAGGAGATCGCGAACCGGCTGCGTGCCCGGCTCGCCGAACGGGTCGCCGAACTGCGCGTCGGCCACAGCCTCGACCCCAAGGCGACCTACGGACCGCTGGTCACCGAGGCAGCGCTCAACCGCGTGCGCGACTACATCGATGCCGGCGTCGAGGCGGGTGCCGAGATCGTCGTCGACGGTCGCGAACGACGCAGTGATGACATGCAATTCGGTGATGCCAGCCTGGAGAACGGCTACTACATCGGGCCCACGCTCTTCGACCATGTCACCACCGACATGTCGATCTACACCGACGAGATCTTCGGCCCGGTGCTGTGCATCGTGCGCGCGAAGGACTACGAGGAAGCGTTGGCGCTACCCTCCGAGCACGAGTACGGCAACGGCGTGGCGATCTTCACCCGCGACGGCGACGCCGCCCGCGACTTCGTCTCCCGCGTCCAGGTGGGCATGGTCGGTGTGAACGTCCCGATCCCGGTTCCCGTGGCCTACCACACGTTCGGCGGCTGGAAGCGGTCCGGCTTCGGCGACCTCAACCAGCATGGTCCGCATTCGATCCTGTTCTACACCAAGACCAAGACCGTCACACAGCGCTGGCCGTCGGGCATCAAGGATGGCGCTGAGTTCGTCATCCCCACGATGAAGTAGGCCGCAAGGCACCTCGATGGACTACTTCGGCTTGGACGACGACGAGCGCGTGATCGCCGAGACGGCGGCCGCGTTCGCCGAAAAACGGCTTGCGCCAAACGCTTTGGAATGGGATGCGGCCAAGCACTTCCCCACCGACGTGTTGCGCGAGGCCGCCGAACTCGGGATGGCGGCGATCTACTGCCGTGACGACGCCGGTGGCAGCGAGTTGCGACGGCTGGACGCGGTGCGCATCTTCGAGCAGCTGTCGACCGCGGACCCGGCCGTCGCCGCGTTCTTGTCGATCCACAACATGTGCGCCTGGATGATCGACACGTACGGCACCGACGAACAGCGCAAGTCCTGGGTGCCGCGGCTGGCGTCGATGGAGCTGATCGCCAGTTACTGCCTGACAGAACCGGGCGCCGGGTCCGACGCCGGCGCATTGCGCACCAAAGCTGTGCGTGACGGTGACCATTATGTCCTCGACGGGGTCAAGCAGTTCATCTCCGGTGCCGGCTCGTCCGATGTCTACATCGTGATGGCCCGCACCGGTGGCGAAGGTCCCCGCGGAATTTCGTCGTTCCTGGTCGAAAAGGGCGCGCCCGGACTGAGTTTCGGCGGCGCTGAAGTCAAGATGGGCTGGCACGCGCAGCCCACCGCGCAGGTGATCTTCGAAGGTGTCCGGGTACCTGCCGAGGCGATGCTCGGAGGCGCCGACGGTGAGGGCGCAGGCTTCGGGATCGCGATGAACGGGCTCAACGGCGGGCGGCTGAACATCGCAGCGTGCTCGCTCGGCGGCGCGCAGGCCGCCTATGACAAGGCCGCCGCGTATGTCCGCGACCGGGAGGCGTTCGGCGGTCCGCTGCTCGACGAGCCCACGATCCGGTTCACCCTCGCCGACATGGCCACCGCGTTGGAGACGTCGCGAAACCTGTTGTGGCGCGCGGCGCGCGCGCTCGACGACAACCACCCGGACAAGGTCGAGTTGTGTGCGATGGCCAAGCGCTACGTCACCGATTCGTGCTTCACGGTTGCCGATCAGGCGCTGCAACTGCACGGCGGCTACGGATACCTGGCGGAGTACGGCCTGGAGAAGATCGTTCGCGACCTCCGGGTGCACCGAATCCTCGAGGGCACCAACGAGATCATGCGCGTGGTCGTCGGGCGGTCGGAGGCCGCGAAGGTGCGGGCGTCAGCGTAACGGAACGGAGAGCAGATGACGACGATCGCGTTCTTGGGGTTGGGCCATATGGGCGGTCCGATGGCGGCGAACCTCGTTGCCGCCGGGCAGACCGTGCACGGCTTCGACCCGGTGCCCGCACTGAAGGACGCCGCCGCCGAGAAGGGTGCATCGGTTTTCGGCAGCGGTGCCGAGGCGGTCGCCGACGCGGACGTCGTCATCACGTCGCTGCCCAACGGCGACATCGTCAGAGCCTGCTACGCCGAAGTGCTGCCCGCCGCGAAGGACGGCGCACTGTTCATCGACACCTCGACCATCTCGGTCGACGACGCACGCGCCATCAATCAGCAGGCGGGCGATCACGGGTTCGCGCAACTCGACGCCCCGGTTTCCGGCGGGGTGAAGGGCGCGACGGCGGGCACGCTGGCGTTCATGGTCGGCGGTGACGACGCTGCGGTGGAGCGGGCACGTCCGGTGCTGGAGCCGTTGGCGGGCAAGATCATTCACTGTGGTGGCTCGGGGACCGGGCAGGCCGCGAAGCTGTGTAACAACATGGTGCTCGCGGTGCAGCAGATCGCGGTCGGCGAGGCGTTCGTGCTCGCCGACAAGCTGGGACTGTCGGCACAGTCGCTGTTCGACGTGATCACCGGGGCCACCGGCAACTGCTGGTCCGTGCACACGAATTGCCCTGTGCCCGGCCCGGTTCCGACCTCACCGGCGAACAACGACTTCAGGCCGGGGTTCGCGACCGCGCTGATGAACAAGGATCTCGGGCTGGCGATGGCCGCAGTCGAGTCGACCGGCGCGAACGCCCCGCTGGGCAGCCACGCCGCCGAGATCTACGCGAGGTTCGCCGACCAGCACGCCGACAAGGACTTCAGCGCTGTCATCGAGCTGCTGCGCTGACTTGCTTTCTGACAGCTACGCAGCTGAAGGTTTGCGGACTTTCCACCAATTCGCGTGCAGGCGCTGGCAGTCGGCGAGCTGGAGTGGGCTGTCGCCGGCGAAGTCCGGTCGCACCGCCATTGCGGTCGGGATGTCGGGGGTGCCTTCGCCGGTGATGACGATGGGCGCAACGCCGGCAGCGGTCGCCGCGCGCAGCCCTGAGGCCGAGCCCGTGACGGCCACCGCGTCCTCGGCGGCCACGCCGAGTTCCCACAGTGCGTGCCGGTGTGCCTCGGCGTCGGGCATCGGCTTGACGACGTCCTCCGCGCTGACCACGACCTCGACCAGTCCCTCCCCGGCGAGCTGGCGGACCAGCGGCTCGGCCCAGCCGCGCTGACCGTTCACCACGACGGCCACCTGGACGCCGGCGCCGACCGCGTCCATCACGAAGTCGACCAGCCCAGGGCGCGGCGCGAGGTCACGCTCGAGGATCAGCTCGTCGAACATCATGGTCTTGGTCGCGTAGATCTCGTCGGCCAGCAGCGCCGTCAGCACGTCGGACTCCGTCGCCACGCAGCACTTGCGCAACTCCGCAGCGATCCGCTGGCGCTCGTCCGTCAGCGCCAGGAGCTGGCGGTACCGGGCCACCGTCCAGTGACAGTCCAGGCCGTGCGCCCGGAACGCGGCGTTGTACGCCTCCCGATGGCCGTCGCATTCGATGTCGGTCAGGGCGTCGAGGTCGAACACCACCGCGCGCACCGAACAGCCCGAAGCCGGCCCTGCTCCATGGGGGGAACTGTCCCACCAGAACCGGCCCGCGCGCCACGTAGTCTCCTGCGTTGTCGGCATGGGCACTAGGGTGGCCGATCTCACGCTTTTCCAACCTCCCCCAATCGGGGGATCGTCGGTGGCGACTTGCCCCGCCAGGATCCTCTACCTGGGAAATGACACCTCTAAGGTAGGTGACATGTCGAGCAGCCCACCGGTGCGCCTTGTGCTGGTCGACGACCACGAGATGGTCATCGAGGGGCTCAAAGCCATGCTCGCGGCGTTCGCCGACCGGGTACAGGTCGTCGGGCAGGCGGTGGGCGCCGAGCGCGCGGTCGCCGTCATCGAGGAACTCGACCCCGACATCGTGTTGTGCGACGTTCGCATGCAAGGCGCGAGCGGCCTGGACCTGTGCGCCGAGCTGCGCGACCGCGACGCCGACCGCAAGGTCGTCATGCTGTCGGTCTACGACGACGAGCAGTACCTGTTCCAGGCGCTGCGCGTCGGCGCATCGGGGTACCTACTCAAGAGCATCAGCAGCGACGAGTTGGTGCGCCAGCTCGAGTTCGTGCACCGCGGCGAGACCGCGATCGATCCGGGTATGGCGGCGCGGGCCGTCGACACCGCCGCGCGGCTGCAGCGCGACGAGTTCTGGCCGGGCGCCCGTCAGGGCTTGACCCAACGCGAAAGCGAGATCCTGTCGTTCGTCGTCAACGGGCTGTCCAACCGGGCGATCGCCACGAAGCTCGTGATCGGCGACGAGACGGTCAAGACGCATCTGAGCTCGATCTACCGCAAGCTCGGCGTGAGCGACCGCACCGGCGCCGTGGCGACCGCGCTGCGCGAAGGCATATATCAATGAGCCAGCCCGACGCCGTGCGCGAGCTCAGCCAGTATGCGCTCGCCGCCGACCGCGAGCTGGCGCTGCTGCGCGAGCTGATCCAGGCCGCGTCGAAGGGCCCGGGCGTCGAACCGCTCGCGGCCGCGGCCGCCCGAATGATCACCGCGGCCACTGCCAGCGACGTGTGCTTCGTGCACGTGCTCGACGACAGTGACCGGTCGCTGACCCTGGCCGGTGCAACGCCACCGTTCGACTCGCAGATCGGCAAGATCAGACTGCCACTGGGGCAAGGTATTTCGGGTTGGGTGGCCAGCCACCGCGAGCCCGTCGTCATCACCGAAGACAAGGAGTCCGATCCGCGCTACATGCCGTTCCAGTCCTTGCGGGGTTCGGACTTCACGTCGATGGTTTCGGTGCCGATGGAGACCGACCCCGGCGGCCTGGTTGGCGTGCTCAACGTGCACACCGTCGAGCGCCGCGAGTTCGCCGAACGCGACGTCGACCTGCTGGTGGTGATCGGCAGGCTGATCGCCGGCGCCATGCACCAGGCCCGGCTGCACCGGCAACTGGTGGCCCGCGAGCGGGCGCACGAGAACTTCGTCGAGCAGGTGATCGAGGCCCAGGAGCTCGAACGGCGCCGCCTCGCAGGCGATATCCACGACGGTATCTCGCAGCGCCTGGTCACCCTGTCCTATCGGCTGGATGCGGCCACCAGGTCCGACGATCCCGACGCCGTGGCCGAACAACTCGGCAAGGCACGCGAATTGGTCGACCTCACCCTTCAGGAGGCGCGCGCGGCGATCAGTGGGCTGCGCCCGCCGGTGCTCGACGACCTCGGGCTGGCCGGCGGGCTGGCCAGCCTGGCGCGCTCGATACCGCAGGTCGGTATCGAGGTGGATCTCGCCGAGCGGCGGCTGCCCGACCACATCGAGCTCGCGCTGTACCGGATCGCGCAGGAGTGCCTGCAGAACGTCGTCAAACACGCCAAGGCGACGTCGGCGCACTTGCTGTTCACGGTCGACGCCGGCGACAACGGGGATGTTGCCCGGCTCGAGATCATCGACGACGGAATAGGTTTCGACACCTTCGAACATCCGCTGGGTGGCGACGAGATGGGTGGTTACGGGCTGTTGTCGATGGCCGAGCGCGCCGAGATCGTCGGCGGCCGGCTCAACATCAGGTCACGTCCGGGCGCGGGTACCGCGGTCACGGCGACGATTCCGCTGCCATCGGCGCTCACTCCTTAGCGCGAGCGAGAAGCCAGGGCTGTAAAACCACCCGGATCACGACCAGGAATGCTATTTCGGCGGGGAAATGCGCGTGCCTCAGAAATCCCCCGAGTTGCGGCGCAGCGTCTGGATCGAATCCGTCAACGCGCGTGACTCGGCATCGGACATGCCGATGTCGGCGAACACCTCGTTGTTCAGGGTCACGGTAGCGTCCTCGACGGTGGACCGGCCGAGGTCGGTGATCTGCACCAGCGTGGTGCGCCCGTCAGTCGGGTGCGGGACCCGCTCCACCAGGCCGTCGGACTCCAGCCGCCGGATCGCGTGGGTGACGCTGGTGACGTGCACCTGCAACCGGTCGGATGCCTTGGTGATCGGCAGCGCGCCGTTGCGGCTGAACGCCAACAGCCGCAGCAATTCGAACCGGGAGAAGCTCAGGTCGTATGGCCGCAAGGCACTTTCGACCCGCGCCAGCAGAATCTGGTGCGCCCGCATCACCGACGTCACCGCGACCATGCCGTCGGCGACCTTCTCCCAGCCGCTGCGTTCCCAATTGGCGCGCGCGAGCGCGATCGGGTCGTCGTCCGGCCGCGGAGGTCGTGACGCTTCTCGGGGCACGCCTCTTCATACCGCATGCGTAGGCGGGCGCAGCGGGTTTCAGCCCACGACCCGGGCCACCGCCGCCACGACTGCGCGGGTGGATCTGCGGTCACCGACGGTGATGCGCACGCCGCCGTCGGCGTAGTGCCGGACCCGGATCGTGTCGAACACCTGCTGCCAGGGGTGGACGCATGGCGGCAGGTACACGAAATTGGCGTTGCTCTCGGTGCTGCACACGCCCATCGACCGCAGTCGCATCCGCAGATGCCTGCGCTCTGCGGTGATCGCGCAAATACGTTGGCGGAGTTCGGATTCCGATTCGAAGGAGGCGCTCACCGCGGCCAGTGCGGTGGTTGCCACTCCGAACGGCAGCTGCATCGTCCATAATCGGCGGGCCAGCCCCGGTGCGCAGAACCCGTACCCGATCCGCAGTCCGGCGAGGCCGTAGGCCTTGGAGAACGTCCGCACCACTACGACATTGGGATACCTTGCGACGACACCGGCGCTGTCGATGCGACATTCCGGCGCCACGAACTCGACATAGGCCTCGTCGAGCAGCACCACGGTGTCGGCCGGTACCCGCTGCAGGAACCGCTCGAGATCGGCGGCGGGTGCCACGGTGCCGGTGGGGTTGTGCGGCCGGCACACCACCACGACCCTGGCCTGCGCCGCGGCGGCTGCCATCGCGTCGAGGTCGTGGTGACCGTCGGCGTCGAGCGCGACGGTCACCGATCTCAGCCGTGCCATCTGCGCGAAGATCGGATACCCGTCGAACGTCGGCGAAGCCATCACGATGGTGTCGCCGGGAGTGGTCAACGCGTGCAGCACCTGCATGATCACGCCCGTCGCACCCGCGCCGATCACGACCTGCTCGGCGCGGACCCCGGTACGACCGGCGATCAACGACCGCAGTCGCTCTGGCAGATACTCCGGGTACCGGTTCGCCGACTCGATCGACGCGCTCAACGCCGACTGCACCGACGGCAGCGGCGGAAACGGATTCTCGTTGAGGGCCAACGATATCGGGTCGGCGGCACTGGGCAATCCGTCGTCATCCGCCACATCGATGCGGCTCGGCGTCGTCATCGGCTGCGCCCTCCCCACCGCACGGCGGCCGCCCCCGCGAAATCACCGGCATGCGCGAACGCCGCCATCAGCACGACATCACCCGCTGCGAGCCGCCCGCTGTCGATCGCCCGGTCCAGGTTGATCGGGATGCCCGCGGCGAACAGGTTGCCGCACTCGTCGAACGTGTCCACGTGCCGTTCGGCGGGCAGTTCGAGCGCTTCACGCCAGTTCCGCAGGAAGACCCGGTTCGGCTGGTTGGTCACGAGCAGGTCGAGATCAGCTGGCTTGACGCCGATGCGGTCGCACACCGCATACGACACCTCGGGCACCTGCCGGTTGCCTCGTGCCAGCACTTTGGTGATCTTGCTTTCGGTGAAGCCGATGTACCCCTCGCCAGACCCCGGCTGCCACCACTTGCGCGGCGGATCGACCGCGATCGTCATGTCCCCGGCGAACTCACCGTAGGTGCGACATTCGACGTCGAGGATGGGTGACTGCTCCGACACCTCCACCAGCGCGACGGCCGCGCCGTCGCCGGGCACCGCCGCCTGCGCCTTGCGCCGCACCCCCGGTTGGTCGAACACCTGCCCGGCCGCGTTCTGCGCGACGGCGATCACCGCGGACCGGCCCGCCCCGGACGTCAGCAGCTGGCGAGCCACCTGAAGGCCGAGAACGAACGCCGCGCAGCCGCCGTTGTGCAGATCGAGCACCCAGTCCGGCTTCATCCCGAGGCGGTGCGCCATCGCTCCGCCACCACCGTAGAACGGCATGTCGGGCATCTGAGTGTGGGTGATGAGCACGTCCGCACCGGCGATCGCATCCTGGCCGTGGCGCTCGATCAGACCGGCCGCCGCCCGTTCGACCATGTCGACGGCGGTCTCGTCGGGCGTGACATGGTGCCGAAACCTGGGCGCGCGGAACATCAGGTTGTCGCGCAGGTCGTCTGATTCGGCGAACTGCGCGTAGTACTCGGCGCCGATCGGCTCGCCCGGCAGGTAGGTAGAAACGTCGACAAGGCTGACGGTCATCGCTCACCTCATCCAGTCCGGCGTGACGGAAAGACCGTTGCGGTAACGGTATTCGGCGATTGCTTTGAGGTTGCGCAGCTCCAGGAGATGCCCGGCACCGAACATGTCCCAGAAGTCGCCGACCCAGACCGGCCGCTCGGGCGGGGCCGTCTCCGGGTAGGGGTTGCGGTCGTAGAACGGGTGGTGGCAATTGGTCCAGAGCACCACCGAACCGGGCTTGTCCAACACGATCCGGGCATCGACGATGCGCATCAGGTAGATCATCCACAGATGCCTGCCCTGATCCCACGCGCAGTGGTAATCCACGGTCATCGCCGCCTCGTTGGCGACGGTCCGGGTGAAAATCTTTGTCTCCGAACCCAACCGGTCATAAGCCAGCCACAGCCCCGGCTCTTCGGTCGGCGTGAAGCCGCGCAGGCTGTAGGTCCACTCCTCCAGACACCGCGTGTCGGCCAGGTAGTCGAACAGCTCGCCGGGCGGGCAGTCGATGTAGTCGTTGACGGTGCAGTACTGGCCGTACACGTCGTCGTGCGGATAGACCGACCGCATCATCTCCATGATGATCGGCGTGGCCTTCTCGCGCGGCG
>NZ_LZKP01000112.1 GCF_001672895.1 Mycobacterium sp. E740 | reverse complement strand
CGCGGCATCGTTGGCGTCGGCGATCGAGCCCGGCCGCAGGCCGTCGCCGAGCGAGAACGTCACGTCGTAGCGCTGCAGGATCTCGCAGAGCTCGTCGAAGTGGGTGTAGAGGAACGACTCGCGATGATGCGCCAGGCACCACGCGGCCATGATGGAGCCGCCGCGACTGACGATTCCGGTGACGCGCTTGGCGGTCAGCGGCACGTAGCGCAGCAGCACGCCGGCGTGCACGGTCATGTAGTCCACGCCCTGCTCGCACTGTTCGATCACGGTGTCCCGGTACAGCTCCCACGTCAACGCGGCGGGATCGCCGTTGACCTTCTCCAGGGCCTGGTAGATCGGCACGGTGCCGACCGGCACGGGAGAGTTGCGCAGGATCCACTCGCGGGTGGTGTGGATGTCGCGGCCGGTGGACAGGTCCATGATCGTGTCGGCGCCCCAGCGGGTGGCCCACACCATTTTGTCGACCTCCTCGGCGATCGAGCTGGTGACCGCCGAATTGCCGATGTTCGCATTGACTTTCACCGCGAACGCCTTGCCGATGATCATCGGCTCCGACTCCGGGTGGTTGTGGTTGGCCGGTATCACCGCACGGCCTGCGGCCACCTCGTCGCGAACCAGCTCGGCGGGCACCCCCTCGCGCTCGGCGATGAACGCCATCTCGGCGGTGATCTCGCCGGCGCGCGCCCGCTGCAGTTGGGTGCCGCGGTCGCGCTCCACACCGGGCCGCGCCGCCAGGCCGGCGTGCAGATCCAGGTGTGCGGTCGGGTCGGTGTACGGACCGGAGGTGTCATAGAGGTCGAGGTACTCGCCGTTGGACAGGTTGACTCGGCGGAACGGCACCTGTGCGCCGGGGACTCCGGCCAGGTCGCGGTACACCTTCGTGCTGCCCGCGATGGGCCCGGTGGTCACCGACGGGTTGACGACAGAACTGGTCATTGCAGATCTCCCTACGCCGGCATTACCCGGTCAGGTTCGTACGGTCGACGGGCCCACCCGTCCTCTCAGCGCACTGGTGTGCGCTCCCGTGTGTGGACGCGTGCCACGTTAGCGCAGGCGTCGTGGCAGCGGGAGTGGGAAAAGCTGCGAATTGCCCAGAGAAGGTTTGCATAGCTAATATATGTGTTTTCCCGTTTAGGTGCCTTAAGTGACCGATAGTGACGACTGATACCGAGATGACGAAACCCCCGGTGGTGAACGACCCCGACGTGGCGGTCGCCGAGACGGTGCACCGCCGCGCCCGCATCGAGCACGACCACCCCTTCTACAAGTGGATCGCGCTCTCGAACACCACCCTCGGCATGTTGCTGGCGTCGATCAACGCGTCGATCGTCCTGATCTCGCTGCCCGCGATCTTCCGCGGAATCGGATTGAACCCGCTCGCCCCCGCGAACGTCAGCTATCTGCTCTGGATGCTGATGGGGTACCTCGTCGTGACGGCGGTACTCGTCGTGTTCTTCGGCCGACTCGGCGACATGTTCGGCCGGGTACGCATCTACAACCTCGGCTTCCTGGTCTTCACGGTCGCCGCCGTCGCGCTGTCCTTCGATCCGTTCCACCTCGACGCCGGCGCGCTGTGGCTGATCGGCTGGCGGGTGGTCCAAGGTGTGGGCGGGGCGATGCTGATGGCATCGTCGGGCGCCATCCTGACCGACGCGTTCCCGGCCAACCAGCGCGGTATGGCGTTGGGCGTCAACATGGTTGCCGCGGTGGCCGGCTCGTTCCTCGGCCTGCTCATCGGCGGTGTGCTGTCAGAGTTCCACTGGCAGGCGATCTTCTGGGTCGGCGTGCCGATCGGCGTGCTGGGGACGATCTGGAGTTACCGATCGCTGCGAGAGGTCGGTGTGCGGTCGGCTGGGCAACTGGACTGGGCTGGCACCCTCACGTTCGGTGTTGGGCTGACCGCACTGCTGACGGGCATCACGTACGGCATTCAGCCGTATGGGGATTCGACGACGGGCTGGACGAACCCATGGGTGCTCGGCGCGATCGGTGGGGGCCTGCTGCTGTTGGTCGTCTTCTGCTTCGTGGAGTTGCGAGTGCCGCAGCCGATGGTCAACATCAGGTTGTTCCGGTCGGCCTCGTTCGGCATGGGCAACCTCGCGGGGCTGATGTCCTCGATCGGCCGCGGCGGCCTGCAGTTCATGTTGATCATCTGGCTGCAGGGCATCTGGCTTCCGTTGCACGGCTACAGCTTCGAATCGACACCACTGTGGGCCGGCATCTATTTGTTGCCTGCGACGTTCGGGTTCCTGGCCGCCGCGCCGGTGGCCGGCTCGCTCGCCGATCGCTACGGCGCGCGGCCGTTCACGGTCGGCGGGATGGCGCTGATGGCAGTGTCGTTCATCGCACTGGTGATGATCCCGGTGAATTTCGACTACTGGATGTTCGCGGTGCTGGTCTTCGTCAACGGAGTCGGCGGCGGTATCTTCACCGCGCCCAACACCGCGGCGATCATGTCGAGCGTGCCAGCGGCCGAACGCGGCGCCGCCTCGGGCGTGCGGTCGACGTTCTTCAACGCGGGGTCGTCGCTGTCGATCGGAATCTTCTTCTCGCTCATGATCATCGGGTTGGCCCACACGCTGCCGGGCGCCATGTACACCGGCCTGCAGGAACAAGGTGTTTCATCGACCGTGGCGCATGACGTCGCAAACCTTCCGCCCGTCGGCAGCCTGTTCGCCGCCTTCCTCGGCTACAACCCGATGGCCGAGCTGCTCGAGCCCTACCACGCGCTGCAACAGCCCGGCGTCAACGCCGAGGTGCTCACCGGGCAGACCTTCTTCCCGCACCTGATCACCGGGGCTTTCCACTCGGGACTGGTCGTGGTGTTCGTCGCCGCGGCGGTCATGATGGGCCTCGGGTTGATCGCGTCCCTGTTCAACCCCGGTCGCTACGGCGACGAGGAGCACCTCGACAGTGTGACTGCCACGCAGCAGTGAGGTCAGAAGGGTGGTTCGTCGGGACCCGCCGGCGGAGGCGGTGGCGGCTCCCAGTCGGGTGGTAGCTCTTCGGGTTCGAACGGGTCATCGATCCAACGGCACCACGGGCTGGTGCTCGGCGTCGTGCCCTTGAAGACGATCTTCAGGAAGCGCGATCGATTGCGCCACCTGCGCCGGTCCATCTCGCGCTGTCGCTCCCGGACGATGCGGCGCCGTTCGGCGTTGATCGGACGTTGCGCCGCCAACTCGGCGCGCAGATGCCTGACACGAAGATCCTTCTCCCGTCTCCGATTTCGCCGACGAGGCTTGGGTTCGACGCATGGTGGGCGCATTTGCGGGAAGATCTCCGGGCCGTCGGGCGTGGTGCGATAGGACCTGCCGGTCGGCGAAATCCAGACGATCGTGCCGTCGGCCAACTGCTCGTCGCGCCATCCGCCGGATCCACTCAGGAACGTCTTGAGCCGATGATGTTGTCGGCAGTAGGCGGCAAGTCCCCAGGGAACGGTCAGCCCACCTGCGGGCGGATCGTCATGGTTGAAGGGTGTCGTGTGGTCGAGATCGCAGCCGGCCGCCGGCCGGTCGCATCCAGGGAACCGACACGTCAGGTCGCGGAAGCGAACCCAGCGGTTGACCCCAGCCGAGGGCTGGTAGCGCACTGCCTGCTCGGGGGTGACCGTGGGCTGTTCCAATGGGCGCACCGTCGCGTTCTCCGCGATCTCGCGCACCAGGTCGGCATCGATGACACCGAAGCCCTCCAGGTACCCGGGCTGGTCACTTTCTCCGGCGACCGTTTCCTCGCCGGCAATCACGTTGAGCACCATGCGCACCCCGGACTCCGCGCTTTCAGTACTTGCGGGGCAGTCCGCTCGGCCGCAGTCGCATGGCAGGCCGCGCCTTTCGGTGAGCGCGGTCAACGCATCGGCGCGCCGCTGGGCAACGGTGCGAGAGTCGTTCGCGCACACCGACATGGCAAGTTCCGACAACCGCCGATCGAACGCCGCTGCCGCCGTTGCGCCGATGCGTGCGCGCACCTGAGCCGTCCCGTCGGTTTGTGGCTCAATGCTGACGTAGCGGTCCCGCTCCGACGATGCACGTCTTTCCTTGGCGGCCTGCGGGTCGATCTGCCGCACGAGACTGTCCACCACATCCTTGACCCGTCGGCGCGACCAGCTCTGCCACCGTGCCAGCCGTTCCGTGATGGCCTCGTCGAGCCAGCTGATCAGGTCGTCACTGACCAACTCGGAGCGCGTGATGATCAACTGCGCGGTGCTCCAGTCCACGACACCTTGTTCGAGCAGGCCCGCGAGTTTCGGCAGGCGGGTGTCCAGAGCTTCCGCCTGCGACACCAGCCGGCTCGCGAGCGACGGTGCCATGTTCATCGCGGCACCGACCTCGGCCGAAGTCCGCGCGAAGCCGGTCACCATCGACCAACCTGGATCCGGGTCGATTTCACCTGCCTCGGCCGTGCGGCAGTCAAGCAGATCGGCGATGGCCGCCATCCGCTGCGCGATGAGCGTCGCCTCCCGCCGTTGACCGGCCTCGATCACGGCGAGCGCAGCATCGGCGTCGAGCCTTTCGAACATGTGTTCGATCATGCCACGCCCCACCGACAGGTCCGGCTACGTCAGGTCCACCAGCAACGGAGCGTGATCGCTCGGCGACTTGCCCTTACGTTCGTCCCGAACGATCTCAGCGTGCGCGACCCTGTCCGCGAATGCGGGCGAGCCCAGGATGAAATCGATGCGCATGCCGCGGTTCTTGGGGAACCGCAACTGGGTGTAGTCCCAATACGTGAAGACCCCGGGACCGGGCGCGAACGGGCGCACCACATCACTGAATCCGGCCTCCACGACAGCGTCGAACGCCCCGCGCTCCGGTTCGGTGACATGGGTGCTGTTCTGGTAGAACTGCACGCTCCACACATCGTCGTCGGTGGGTGCGATGTTCCAGTCTCCGACGAGCGCGATCTGCGCGGACGGGTCGTCGGACAACCACTTGTGCGCGGTATCTCGAAGAGCGGCAAGCCATTCCAATTTGTACCGGTAGTGCGGTGAGCCGACGAAGCGGCCGTTGGGCACATACAGGCTCCACACCTGCACGCCGTTACACGTGGCGCCCAGCGCGCGGGCCTCGGCGGCGGCCTCCACTTCGGGTTTGTCGCTCCAGGTCGGTTGGCCGTCGAAGCCGACCTGCACGCCGTCGATGCCGACCCGCGAGGCGATCGCCACCCCGTTCCACTGGTTGAAGCCGCAGTGCACCACCTCATAGCCGGCGGCGAGAAACGGCATCGCGGGGAACTGCTCGTCGTTGCACTTCGTCTCCTGCATCGCCAGCACGTCGACGTCGGCCCGCTCGAGCCAGTCGGTGACCCGCTCGACCCGGGCCCGAATCGAGTTGACGTTCCAGGTGGCGATCCGCATGGCCTACAGGCTACGAGCGTCGACGTATCGGCTGCGGTGCTGCACGGTGAACCCCATCGACTCGTAAAGCCCGATGGCCACGGCATTGTCGGCCAGCACCTGCACGTAGCTGCGGACGGCTCCGCGCTGCGCTCCCCAACTCAGCAGTGCCGAACACAGGTCGCGTGCCAGGCCCTTGCCGCGAGATTCCTCGACGACGCGCACCGCCGACAACCCGACCCAGCGCCGGCCGTCCGGGGCCGTCGTCACCGCGGCGCGGCCGACCCCCGCCCCGGACACCGTCGCGAACGCGACCTCGCCGTCCACGACGGCGCTCAACACGTCGACCGGCACGTCACGGCGGTACAACCGCAGCCACTCGGAATCAGGCGAGGCCGCCAAAATTACTGCGGGAAAGGGCTTTTCGGCGTCGACATCGCGCGCCATGACGACGGTCTCCAGATGTGGCGGTGCGTCGGCGAGCCGGTACAGCCGATCGGGGAGTGACAGCCACGGCGTCAGCCCCCGCTCGGCGTACCACTGGACGATCTCGGGCAGCGCCGATGCGTCGGCCTCAAAGCCAAGCGGCACAGCGGAATTCGCACGGTGCGTGTGACCGCCGGCGGCACGGAGGAACCAGCCGTCGACCCACCGTTGTTCGGTCCCGGGCCACGCCAGCGCCGCGGCATGTTCGAGCTTGCGGATGTCTGCGGTGCGCACCGTCGCCGGCGGCAGTTCCTTGATGATGACGACGTCGCCGGCGCCGACGTCCACGACGTCACCGTGCTTGGTGCGCACCCGCAGCGTCGGCCCTACTTCCAGGAGGTGCCCGACCACGTCGGTCAGCGGCGGCTGCGATCCGGGGGGCAACCGGTAGCGGATGATCACCCGCACTCCGGCAGCTGGGATCTGCATCAGTGCCCGAACGGGTCCGGATCCTTGCCGGGCAGCCACGACAGCCCCGGCACGCCCCAACCGTGCGACTTGACGGTGCGCTTGGCGCTTCGGGCGTGCCGGCCGACCAACCGGTCCAGATACAGGAAGCCGTCGAGGTGGCCGGTCTCGTGCTGCAGCATGCGCGCGAACAGGTCGGTGCCTTCGATGGAGATCGGCGTGCCGTCGGCGTCGAGACCCGTCACCTTGGCCCACGTGGCCCGCCCTGTCGGGAACGATTCGCCGGGCACCGAAAGGCAACCCTCGTCGTCGTCATCCGGATCGGGCATGGTCTCGGGCACTTCGGACGTCTCCAGCACCGGGTTGACCACCACTCCACGACGACGGGTGAGGCGTCCCCGCGCTTCGGCGCAGTCGTAGACGAAAACCCGCTTGGGGATCCCGATCTGGTTGGCCGCCAGGCCTACCCCGTTCGCGGCGTCCATCGTGTCGTACAGATCTGCGATCAGATCCGCGAGATCGTCGGGCAGCGAACCGTCGGCACCGACGGGCACCTGTTCGGTCGCGGTGTGCAAGACCGGATCTCCTACGATGCGGATCGGAACGACTGCCATGCCCGGAAAGCTTAATGAGCCGACGCGCGGGCATGTCGGACGGCTCATCAACCCAACCCGTGGTTGAATGAGCGCCGAACCACAGCGATGTCATTCAAGTTGTCGGAAGGGTCCAAGAGCCAGATGGACGGCGCGATCGCGCGGACTGAGCAATCCGGGGACAACTCTGAACTCACTGATGGGCTGACCCGGCGAGAGCACGACATTCTCGCGTTCGAACGGCAGTGGTGGAAATACGCCGGTTCCAAGGAAGACGCCATCAAGGAACTGTTCTCCATGTCGGCCACCCGCTACTACCAGGTGCTGAACGCACTGGTCGACCGGCCGGAGGCGCTGGCGGCCGACCCGATGCTGGTCAAGCGGTTGCGGCGGCTGCGCGCCAGCAGGCAGAAGGCCCGGGCGGCACGCCGACTCGGCTTCGACGTCACCTGAGGTCTGCGCGGGCCGGGCGGTCCGCTCGTTAAGGTGGGCGCAATGAATCAGCGAGACTCGTCCGGGCTGCCCCTGCGCGCCATGGTGATGGTGCTGCTCTTCCTGGGCGTGGTGTTCCTGTTGGTCGCTTTCCAGGCGATGAAGTCCGACGGCGACGACGACGCCCAGGCGCCCCTTGCCACCACCACCATGAGCACAACTCCGACGAGCACGTCGGCGGCGCCGCACAAGGCCGAGGTCCGCGTGTTCAACATCTCGACGGTGGCGGGCGCCGCGGAAGCGACGGCCAACCGACTGCGCGAGGCCGGCTGGCACGTCACCGAGACCGGCAATCTGGAACTGCCCGACGTGACCGCCAGCACGGTGTACTTCAGCGACGCGCCGGGTGAGAAGGGAGCCGCTGAAGAGGTGGGCAAGCTGCTCCAGGTGCCAGTCCAACCCAGGACACCCGCACTCGCCGAGCAGCCGCCGGGCGTGGTCGTGGTCGTCACCGGCTAGGCTCTTGCACATGTTCAAGACCGTCGCCGCCGCTGCCTTGTTCGCCGTTCCCGCTCTAGCGTTGAGTGCCTGCGCGGCACCGGAAACACCCAGCAACTCGCCCGGCACGCCGCCGCCGGTCTGGACCGGATCTCCGGCTCCCTCGGCCCAGCCGGGCGAGGGCGGTGGCGGTCACGGCGGAGGCCAGGGTGCAGGCCAGGGCGCAGAGCAGGGTGAGGGCCAGCCCAGCGGTGAAAAGCTCACTGCCCAGCTGAAACTCGCCGACGGCAGCCAGGTCGCCACCGCCGACATCCAGTTCAGCGGCGGCTACGCGACGATCACCGTCCAGACGACCGCGCCCGGCAAGCTGACGCCCGGCTTCCACGGCATGCACATCCATCAGGTCGGTAAATGTGAGGCCAACTCGGTCGCGCCCACCGGCGGCGCACCCGCGAACTTCAACTCCGCCGGCGGACACTTCCAGGTATCGGGCCACAGCGGCCATCCGGCCAGCGGCGACCTGTCGAGCCTTCAGGTCCGCGAGGACGGCTCGGCCAAGCTGGTGACGACGACCGGCGCGTTCACCGCCCAGCAACTCACCGAGGGTGCCGGTACGGCGATCATCATCCACGAGAAGGCGGACAACTTCGCCAACATCCCGCCGGAGCGCTACCAGCAGGTCAACGGTGACCCGCCACCGGACGCGACCACTCTGGCGACCGGTGACGCCGGCGCGCGGGTGGCATGCGGTGTCATCAGTACCGGCTAGCAGCCGCATCGACTTTGCGGGCTCGCCCCGCCCGACGGTCGGAGTCGAGTGGGAGTTCGCCCTCGTCGACGCCACCACGCGCGACCTGAGCAACAGTGCGGCCGCGGTCATCGAGGAACTCGGTGAGAACAACCCGCGCGTGCACAAGGAGCTGCTGCGCAACACCGTCGAGATCGTCACCGGCATCTGCGAATCCGTGCCCGAGGCGATGGACGACCTGCGTTCGACGCTGTCGACCGCTCGCCAGATCGTCCGCGACCGCGGCATGGACCTGTTCTGTGCCGGCACCCACCCGTTCGCGAAGTGGTCGCCGGGCAGTCTCACCGATGCCCCGCGTTACGCCGAACTGATCAAGCGGACGCAGTGGTGGGGCAGGCAGATGCTGATCTGGGGCGTGCACGTACACGTCGGCGTTCGGTCGGCGCACAAGGTGATGGCGATCAACACGTCGCTGCTGAACCACTACCCGCACCTGTTGGCGCTTTCGGCGTCATCACCGTTCTGGGACGGCGAGGACACCGGCTACGCGTCGAACCGGGCGATGATGTTCCAGCAGTTGCCGACAGCCGGCCTGCCGTTCCACTTCCAGTCGTGGGGGGAGTGGGAACGCTTCGTGTACGACCAGAAGAAGACCGGCATTATCGATCATATGAACGAAATCCGTTGGGACATAAGACCTTCACCACACATCGGCACGGTGGAGGTCCGGGTCTTCGACGGGGTGTCCAACCTGCGCGAACTGAGCGCACTGGTGGCGTTGACGCACTGCCTGGTCGTCGACCTCGACCGTCGGCTCGACGCCGGTGAGTCGCTGCCCACCATGCCACCGTGGCACGTGCAGGAAAACAAGTGGCGTGCAGCGCGATACGGCCTCGACGCGATCATCATCCAGGATGCCGACAGCAACGAGCGACTGGTGACCGAGGACCTCGACGAGCTGCTGAACCGTCTCGAACCGGTGGCCGCTTCACTGCACTGCGCCGACGAACTGCGGCGCGTCGCCGAGATCTACGGGTCCGGCGCGTCCTATCAGCGACAGCGCCGTGTCGCCGAGGAGCACGACGGGGACCTGCGGGCGGTGGTCGACGCGCTGATCGCCGAGTTGGACATCTGAACGTGCCGGCACTGCCGATGTTCCCGCTGCAGGTGGCCATGCTGCCCGGCGAGGAACTTCCGCTGCGAATCTTCGAACCCCGGTACAGCGCGCTGGTTTCGGACTGTCTGGCCACCGAGGACCCGGCGTTCGGCGTGGTGCTGATCTCGGCGGGTCGCGAGGTGGGTGGCGGTGACACCCGAAGCGATGTCGGCGCGATGGCACACATCAGCGAGGTCGCAGACTTCGGCGACGGCCGATACCACTTGAAATGCCTGATGGGCGAACGTATCCGGGTGATCGAGTGGCAACCCGACGATCCCTATCCCCGCGCCGCTGCCGAGACATGGCCCGACCAGCCCGGCGACGCCGTCGAGGTGAGCGCGATCCGGGAAGTCGAGGACCGCATGGTTGCGCTGTTCGATCGGATCGCCGCGGTACGCGGAGCCCAGATCACCGGGCGCGACATCGTGGTGGGCGCCGACGAGTCAGGCGATGCCGGTAAGTGGTTGTATGCGTTGGCATCCCGGCTTCCCATGGGACAGGCCGACCGCTATGCGGTGCTGGCGGCGCCGACGGCGGCCGAGCGGCTGGCGGCGTTGAGCGACGCGGTCGAGACCGTCACCGCGATGGTCGAGTTTCAGCTCGGGGACTAGTCATTCGGCCGCTAGCAGCTTCGCTGGCCTTCCACGAAAACCGTTCGCGGCGTTGTGTCGTCGGCCTCGCCGACCGCGCACCGGCCGTAGCGGTCCATCAGATCGGCTGCATCGATCGCGGTCACTTCCCAACCGTGGTCGGTCAGCCAGTCGGCCACTTCCGTGCGCTCTTCGATGAACCACAGATCCTGCACATCGAATACGTCGTCGTCACCGGAGTCGCCACCCGAGTCGCCGGCCTCCCGCCGGTACTGCGCGAGCTTGCGGCGCCGACTCTCCAGATACTCCGGATCGAAGAAGCCCGCGCCGAACGATTCGACGCCGACCCGACTGCCGCGCGCGCTGAGTTCGTGGATACGTTCGAACAGCAGATCCTGGCCGCTCGCAGGCAGATACGGAAGCAGACCCTCGGCCGCCCACGCCGTCGGTTCGCTCGGGTCGAACCCGGCGTCGCGCAGTGCTCGCGGCCAGTCGTCGCGCAGATCGATCGGCACCGGGACATACCTGGCGGCCGGTTTCGCGTCGTGCGTGCGCAACGTCTCCGCCTTGAACGCCAACACCTTCGGCTGGTCGATTTCGTAGACGACGGTGCCGTCGATCCACGGCAACCGCCACGGCCGCGCGTCGAGACCGGCGGCCAGGATCACCGCCTGGTCGATTCCGTTGGCTCCCGCGGCGAAGAAGAACTCGTCGAACCACTTGGTGCGCGAGGCCGCGTAGCCGCCGATTGCCCGGATCCGCGCCACCATGTGCGCCGGGGGCAGTCGCCAACCCCGATCGATCGCGGCGTCGACGAACATCTTCGCGTACGGATCGGTGAACAGCGGGCAGTCGGTCTCCTGCTCCTGCGCGCGGGCCCAGGCGACACCCAGCGCGGTCGCGCCGACGCTCTCGGTGATGTCCCAGCTGTCGTCGTCAGTCCTGGCCATCGCCACCGCTTTCCGTATGGTCGGCGAACTCGTCCATCTCGTCCGCGGTCAACAGATCGTCTCGAACGTTCTGTTCCCGGTACGCGAGCTGACCAACCCGGTTCGCCACCACCGGGGCGGTGATCACAGTGAACAATCCGGTGAGAACCAGCATCCCGACGTCGGCCTGTCCGCGCAGCTGGATCGCCGCACCGGCGAGCACCAGCAGCAGCCCGAGCACCTGCGGCTTGGAGGCGGCGTGCATCCGGGTCAACGTGTCGGGGAAGCGCGCGACGCCGATCGCCGCGGTCAGGGCGAGTGCCGAGCCGCCCAATATGAGGATGCTCGTGATGATGTCGAGGACGATCATGTTCGCCTCCGCGCGCTGCTCGAGCTGTCGACGTCGGGCACGCGGAACCTGGCGACGCTCACCGTGCCGACGAAGCTGATCAACGCCAACGCGGTCAAGCCGTAGGTCACGGTGCTGTCCAAGCTGTGTGCCGCCCAGATGCCGAGTCCGCACATCGTCACCGCGATCAGTGTGTCGACAGCGACCAGGCGATCCAGCGTGCTCGGGCCGGCCAGCAGACGGAACATCGTGATCGCCGCCGCTGCGGTGATCATCACGGCCGCTATGGTCCAGACCCAGTTCATCGGCGCTCCGCCTTGGTTTCTCGATCGCCCGTCACGCGTCTTCCTCCTCCCGAACCGCCGGACGCCAGTCCTGCGGACGTTCGAAGGTGGCGATCAGCAGCCGCTCCACGACGGCCACCTGGTGGTAGAACGCATTCACCGCGCGGTCCGAGCCGACATCGATCACGTGCATGTAGAGCAGTCGACGGTTCTGGTCGATCTCCAGCACGATCGAGCCGGGGATCAGGTTGAAGATGTTGACCGCCAAGGCCAACACCAGATCGGACTTCACCGAAAGCTGGGCGCGCAACACCGCCGACAGCGGGGGCGTCGGCTTCACCGCGAGCACTGCAACCTGCACCGAGGACAGGATCAGCCGGTAGGTGACCGCGAACAGAAGCCGGATCAGCGACAGCAGGTGCACCTTGCCCTCGACGGGCACCGCGGGCAGCGGGAACAGCACCGTGATCAGCACCGCGACGGCCAGCCCCGACAGGACGTTGGCCGCGGAGAGATGGCCCCACAACAGCACCCACACGAGCACCAGCCAGCAGGTGACCCAGATGCGGAGCACGACGCTTCTCATCGCTCCCCCACCACGGCGGTGATGTACTGCCCGCGGTTCAGCACCTGACCGGCGGCGCGTTCGCAGTAACCGAATATCGGTCCGGCGAACACCGTCAACGCCAGCCCGACGGCGATCAGCGCGCCCGTGGGCACGACCATTCCCGCCGGCATGCGGCCGACGTTGTCTCGGTCGACGAACTGAATGTCCTCGGGTTCGTCGAGCAGTACCGCCGGTGACGCCGCGGACAGATGGCCCTCGGGCGCGTCCTCGCGAGACCGCCAGAATGCCTTGGTCCATACCCGCGCCACCACGTACAGCGTCAGCAGGCTGGTCACGACCCCGCCGCCGACCAGTGTCCAAGCGAGGAACGAGCCGTCCTCAGCACCCGCCTCGAGTAGCGCGACCTTGCCGATGAAGCCCGAAAACGGCGGTATGCCACCGAGATTGAGCGCAGGCACGACGAACACGAAGGCCAGCAAGGGGCTCGCGGCCGCCAGCCCGCCCAGGCGGTCCATCGTCGACGCCCCGGCCTGGCGTTCGATCAGCCCGACGACCAGGAAAAGCGTCGTCTGCACCAGAATGTGGTGGGCCACATAGTAGATCGCACCCGACATCCCGAGCTGGTTGGCCAGCGCGACGCCGAAGGCCATGTAGCCGATGTGGCTCACCAGAGTGAACGACAGCAGACGCTTGATGTCGTTCTGGGCTATCGCGCCGAAGATGCCGATCAGCATGGTCAGCAACGCGGCCACCAGCAGCACCGGATCGAGGCCGCCGCTGGGGAACAGCAGAGAGTGAGCCCGGATGATCGCGTACACACCGACTTTGGTGAGCAGGCCGGCGAACACCGCGGTCACCGGCGCGGGCGCCGTCGGATAAGAGTCGGGCAACCATCCCGACAGGGGGAACACGGCGGCCTTGATCCCGAAGGCCACCAGCAGCACGGCGAACATCGCCGAACGGGTTCCGCTGGATACCCCGTCGAGCCGCACCGCCAGCTCCGCCATGTTGAGCGTTCCGGTCGCCCCGTAGACGAGCGCGATTCCGAACAGGAAGATCAGCGACGAGACCATCGAGACCATCACGTACGAGATGCCCGCTCGCACACGGTCTTTGCTCGCACCGATGGTCAGCAGCACGAAGCTCGCCGCCAGCAGCACCTCGAACCCCACGAACAGGTTGAACAGGTCACCGGCCAGAAACGCCATGCAGACGCCCGCCGACAGCACCAGGTACGTCGGCATGAAGATCGAGACGGGCTGACGCTCGTCGCCGTCGCGGATACCCTGCCCGATGGCGTAGAACACCACGGCCAGCAACACGATCGACGAGACGACGAGCATGAGCGCCGACAACCGGTCCACCACGAGCACGATGCCCAGCGGTCCCATCCCGGACACTGACTGACCCCAGCCGCCGACGTTCAGCACCAGGGTGCCGTCGCGGTCGGCGAGATAGAGCAGCACACCGCAGACGGTGACGACGACCGACAGCGCCGCGAGCGTGATGAGGCGCTGCAGTCGCGGTCGGCGGCCGGCGATCAGCGTCGCAGCCGCACCGAGGGCAGGGATCAGCACCGGCAGCGGCATCAGGGTGGCGGCGAGAGTCACCTGGACCCCTCGAATCCCGGCAGCGCGTCCAGTTCGTCGGGCGCATCGGTGTCGCGTGCCGCGTCGGGTTGGGGGCGGTCCTCCTCGACGGCGCCGGCCTCTTTGGCCGCCAGCTCGGAGACCTTGGCGTCCTCCGGGTCGTCGCCCACTTCCTCCTCGGTGGTCAGCCGGTAGGTCCGGTACGCCATCGCCAGCACGAACGCCGCGATGCCCATGGTGATGACGATCGCGGTGAGGATCATGGCCTGCGCCAACGGATCTGCGGTCGTGGTGTGGCCGTCGCTGGTGCGCCCGCGGACCGGCGGGTTGCCGGACGGCCCGCCGACGATCAGGATGAGCAGGTTGACGGCGTTGCCGACCAGCAACAGCCCCAACAACATTCGCGTCAGGTTGCGCTCGAGCAGGAGGTAGACACCGGCACTGGTCAGTCCGCCGAGCAGAACCAGAGGCACGAGGGAGGTGGTCATCGACTTGCCACCGCCGTCTTGTGTTCCTGGCCCAGCTCCACGTCGATGCGGGCGCCGAGGCTGCGCAACACGTCGAGCACCAGACCCACCACGATGAGGTACACGCCGAGGTCGAAGCACAACGCGGTGACGAACTTGACCGTGCCGAGCACCGGCACGTTGACCTCGATCAGCGCCGACGACAACGCGGGCGCACCCACCAGGAGCGAGGCGACCGCGGTGCCCGCCGAAAGGCACAGTCCCGCGCCGAGGATCTTGCCCGCGTCCAGTGGCAGGGTCTCGCCGAGTTCGTAACGGCCGCCCGCGAGATAGCGCAGCACCAGCGCCAGTCCCGCGGTCAACCCGCCGGCGAACCCGCCACCGGGAGTGTTGTGCCCGGCGAAGAAGAAGTACGCGGACAGCACCATGATCAACGGGAAGATCAGGCGGGTGGCGACTTCCAGAATCAGCGACCGGTGCCGCGGGTCACGCAGTTCGCTGCCGCGCAACCACGTGACGTCGCCGGCCGCGGGGCTGGTGCTGACCGTCGCGGGCAGTCGCCCGATGTCAGGCTGACCCGCGTCTGACACCCGGGGTGCTGCACCAAAACGCCTGTGCCGGAACACCATCGATGCCACACCGGTCGCCGCGACCAGGAGCACCATGACCTCGCCCATGGTGTCCCAGGCGCGGATGTCGACCAGCAGCACGTTGACTGCGTTGGCGCCGTGGCCCCGGTAGTAGGCCGCATCAGGAATCAGTGCGGCGATGGGAACACCGGAGCGCGCGGACATCGCGTACACCGTCAGGGTGGTCACGGTCGCGCCCACCGCGAGCGCGAGCGCCGCGCGCGGCCAGCGGTGACGCTTGATGCGGGCGCGGTCGGCTTCGGCGGGCAACGTGCGCAGCACCAGCACGAAGATCACGAGCGTCAGCGTCTCGACGAGGAACTGGGTCAGCGCCAGATCGGGTGCGCCGTGCAGCGCGAAGATCACTCCGCAGCCGTAACCGGTCACCCCGACGAGCAGCACCGCCGCCAACCTGTTACGCATCACCAGCGCACCGATCGCGGCGGCCAGGATGATCAGGCCGACGACGACTTGCAGCGGCGAACCCCACAGCGCGAAGTCGGGCCGGTCGCGGGCACCGAGAACGAGCGCGAGCGTCGGCACGAGCACCAGGGTCGACAGGATCACCGACTGGGTGGCGGGAATCGAACCGCGCTGAGTGGCCGCGGTGAGCGCCACCGACCACAGGTCGAGCCGGCGCACCACGGCGTCGTAGATGTGGTCGGCGTTGCCCAGCGGCTCGCGAACGGTGCGCATCCTGCGCAACCGCTCGCGTCCCAGGAAGGCGGCGACACCGGTCGCGATCACCAGCGCCGACAACAGCAGCGGCAGGTTGAGGCCGTGCCACAGTGCCAGGTGGTAGTCCTCGCCGCCGGGCACGGTGTCGGAGTAGTCCTCCAGCACATCGCCGACCCCGACGGGCCAGATCCCGAACAGCAGCCCCGCCGCCGACAGAATGCCCGGCGCGACCAGGAACGAGAACTCAGGGCGGCGCATCTCGGCGACGCGCCTGCTCGGCTGCGACTGTCGTTTGCGGCCGAACGCACCGAACAGGAAACGCAGGCTGTAGATGGTGGTGAACACCGCGCCGAGCACGATGCCGGCCAGCACATACGGCGATGCGGCTCCCAGATACGGGCTGTGCAGCACGGTTTCGAAGTCGGCTTCCTTGGCGACGAAACCGAAGAACGGCGGAAGCGCGGCCATGCTCGCGGACGCGCCGATCGCGATGACCAACAGCGGTCGCGAGCGGTCACCGAGCCAGGCCAGCCGCCGGATGTCACGGGTGCCGGTGGCGTGGTCAATGATGCCGACGACCATGAACAGCGACGCCTTGAACAGCGCGTGCGCCACCAGCATGGCCAGCCCGCCGAGCATCATGTCGCTGCCGCTCGCGCCGACCATGATGGTGATCAGCCCGAGTTGGCTGACCGTGCCGAAGGCCAAAATCAGTTTCAGGTCGTATTCGCGCACCGCGCGCCAACCCGCCAGCAACATGGTCAGCATCCCGAGCGAGATCACCATCGGCCGCCACGGCGCGACGTCGGCGAAGCCGGGTGTCATCCGCGCGATCAGGTAGACGCCGGCCTTGACCATCGCCGCCGCGTGCAGGTAGGCGCTGACCGGTGTGGGGGCGGCCATCGCTCCCGGCAACCAGAAATGCAGCGGCACGATCGCCGACTTCGACAGTGCGCCGATGAGGATGAGCACGACAGCGACCGAGACGGCCGCACCCGCCGGACGCGAGGCGATCACTTCCGACAGCAGGTAGCTGCCCGTCAGGTTGCCGAGCACGATGATGCCGACCAGCATGGCCAGCCCGCCGAACGTCGTCACCAGCAGCGCCTGGGTCGCTGCCCGCCTGCTGGTCACGCGCTCGGCGTAGTGGCCGACGAGCAGGAAGGACAGCACCGTCGTTATTTCCCAGAACACGTAGAGCAGCAGCATGTTGTCGCTGGTCACCAGGCCGAACATCGCGCCGGAGAACGCGACGAGCTCCGCGGCGAAGCTGGGCAGCCGGTTCTCGGTGCGGCCGTCGTGGTGGTGGAAGTAGTCGGCGCAGTAGAGCAACACCAACGCACCGATGCCGAGCACCAGCACGCTCATGATCGCCGCGAGCGCGTCGAAGCGCAGCGTGATGTCCATCGACAGGTTGGGCACCCAGGGGATGTCGACGCTCCTCGCCCTACCGCGCGCGGGCCAGTTCAGCACCACCCAGACGAGCGAGAACAGCGGGACGAGCGCCAGCGGATAGAACGCCGCCCGGCCCCACCTGAAGACGAGCAAGGGCGCCAGCGCGGCGGCGACCGCGTGGGCGAGCAGAACGGCGAGCAGGGCACTCCGATCGGTGGGGCTGGACGGCGCGCGGCCGCCAACCGGAGAACTGATGGTCGGGGTGTCAGCCGAGTAAAGGCTTTCGGTGCGCCCAGTCTACGTGGGCCGATCGGCGCTGCTTTCTCGCGCTGTGTGGCCGCTACGCGATTCGGGCCGGACGTATCGAGCCGTGCGCCATGATCGGAACGGCATGGCACACCACGCCGATGCCCCAGCCCATGATCGGCCACACCGGCCAGAAGTACCAGGCTCCGGAGCCGAGCCCGACGGCCAGCCAGATGCCGAGCATGAGCAGCGACCCGGCCAGGTATCCGGCGACGTGCAACCGGATGCTGCGGCGAGCGACCCTGCGGTGGGCTTCGCGGCGGCGGGGGTCGCTGCGTCTCAGGCGCTCGACGGGCAGGTCGGCCGTGACCGCGCGAAGTTGTCCACGTGTCGCTGCGGCGAACGCGGTCCGCAGCCGCGCCTCGTACTCGGGCATCTCGAGGTAACCCTGGGTCAGCGCCAGGCCGAGCAGCTGTGCGGTCTTCTCGCGGTCCGGATTGCCCGCGCGGATGTCGGTGGCAACAGGTGCGGTCACGACGGCCTCCTCAATCTTGACGGCGACAAGTTCTGCGATCGACTATGCCGCGGTATCTAGCCACTGTCAAGATGCAATTGCGACACCGACGTCAGCGCGCGGCGGAGAACGCCCGCAGCGACTCGACCTGCGTCGCATCGAGCGACGGGCGCACCGATTCGCGGGCCTTCGCGACGTCCGCGGCCGTGACGTCGGCGGCATCGATCGAGCGGCGCATCGCGGTGAGCGCGGCTTCACGCAACAGGGCTACGCAGTCGGCGGCGCTGTAGCCGTCCAACTCGGCGGCAAGTGCGTCGAGGTCGACGTCGTCGGCGAGCGGCACGGACCTGCCCGCGGTGCGCAGGATCTCGCGACGGGCCTCTGCGTCGGGCGGTTCGACGAACACCAGCTTCTCCAGCCGGCCGGGACGCAACAGCGCGGGGTCGATCAGGTCGGGCCGGTTCGTCGCGCCGAGCACCACCACGTCGCGCAGTGGTTCGATGCCGTCGAGCTCGGTGAGCAGTGCGGCAACCACGCGGTCGGTCACTCCGGAGTCGAAGCTCTGCCCGCGGCGCGGAGCCAGCGCGTCGATCTCGTCGAGGAACACCAGCGACGGCGCCGAGTCGCGGGCCCGCCGGAACAGTTCGCGCACGGCCTTCTCCGACGAGCCGACCCACTTGTCCATCAGCTCGGCGCCCTTGACCGCGTGCACCGACAACCGCCCCGACGAGGCCAACGCCCGCACGACGAACGTCTTGCCGCAGCCGGGCGGCCCGT